>PBQB01000050.1 GCA_002724895.1 Flavobacteriales bacterium | reverse complement strand
ATTTAAATTAAAATCCTTTGCACTTGACTTAGGAACAATAATTGTTGAGCCTTGGTAATACACATCTTTTTTAAATGAGGGGTTTAAAAAGTCTAAAGTCTCTTTATCTAAACATGTTATTTTTTGAAAAACATCAGAAGAAATATTTTCTTTTAAAACTAAAGTGTCNACATTGTTAACGTCTATTTTAGGACNACTTGTTTTTATTCCGTGTTCCTCTGCATAAACCATTGAATATATAACTGCAATGAATGTTGGCACATAATTTCTTGTTTCTGTTCTTAAATGNTCATGTAAACCCCAAAAATCTGTTTTACCTGTTTTTTCAATTTTTCTTTGAATATAACCAGGTCCTCCATTATAAGCGGCTAAAACTAAATGCCAATCTCCAAAAATTTCATATAAGTTCTTAAGGTACATACATGCAGCCTCAGTAGATTTAATTGGGTCTTGACGTTCATCAATATACGAAGTGACTTTTAAGTTATACTCTATACCTGTTAAATACATAAATTGCCAAAGACCGGTTGCCCCAGAAGAGGATTTTGCCTTTGGATTAAGTGCAGATTCTACAATTGGAAGATATTTAAGCTCAAGAGGAAGNCCATATTTATCAAGCATNTTTTCNAAAATTGGAAAATAATATGAAGANAATCCTTTCATTTTTTCAATTAACCTTTTGTTTAAATTTAAATAGCTTTCTATAAAAGGGGTTACTCTAATATTATAAGATAAATCTATAGGGCTTAACCTGTTGAGTTTTTTTAATCTTTTTCTATATGGCTTTAAGTTATCTACCTGTATTTTGTTTTCATGATAAGTTTTTTCATTTTCAAGTTCATCTNGNGTTGAATCATTTTTTACTGTTATCAAANAAACATCNNTTGTTGAATTAGAAAAACTATTTAGTGCTATAGCAAAAAANGCAAGNAAAATATATACAATTCTCATATTACAAATTTGATAAAATTCAACATTTAAAATAATCTTTAGATATAACAATTGTTAACTGGTATTTGTTAATGACTATTTTTGTAAAAAATAAGTAATTCTGTATCTTTGNCACTTAATTATGAGTGTTAAAAAAAANAAATATATCCANGGGGCTATTCTTAAAAAAATTAATTCCCCCGAAGATTTGCGAAAGTTAAAAAAAACCGAACTAAAACAGTTAAGTTCAGAGTTGCGACAATACATCATTGACATTGTTTCTGAAAAGGGGGGGCATTTTGGCGCAAGTTTAGGCGTTGTTGAGCTAACTGTCGCTCTTCACTATGTCTTTAACACTCCGTATGATCAACTGGTTTGGGATGTAGGTCATCAAGCATATGGNCATAAAATACTTACCGGTAGGAAGTTGCTGTTTCCAACAAATAGAATATATAATGGTCTAAGCGGTTTCCCTAAAAGAAGTGAAAGTGTTTATGACACGTTCGGGGTTGGACACTCTTCTACATCCATTTCAGCAGCATTAGGAATGGCTATTGCATCAAAAAACAATGGTAATCTTGACAAACAACATATTGCTGTAATTGGTGATGGAGCAATGGGAGCTGGAATGGCCTTTGAAGCACTAAACCATGCGGGTGCAGAAAACACCAACTTACTTGTTATTCTAAATGACAATTGTATGTCAATAGACCCTGCAGTAGGAGCCTTAAAAGAATACCTAACAAAAATTGCTACNTCTCATACATACAACAAGGCAAAAAATAAAATTTGGAAGCTTCTAGGAAGATTAAATAAATTTNGTCCTAACACTCAAAAAATAGCAAAAAAAATTGAGGGTGGCATCAAATCTACTATACTCGGCGAAAGNAATTACTTTGAATCTTTAAATTTTAGATATTTTGGACCTATTGATGGTCATGACTCTTCAAAGCTAGTNGANGTTTTAAATGACCTTAAGAAAATACCTGGNCCAAAAATACTTCATTGTATAACAGTGAAAGGTAAGGGATTCTCTCCTGCTGAAGATGGCGATAGCACTAAATGGCATGCGCCCGGACTATTTGATAAAAAAACAGGGGAGATAGTTAATATTAAAAAGAAGGCAAAATCTCCTCCTAAATATCAGGANGTTTTTGGAGAAACTATTATTGAATTAGCAGAAAAAAACCCNGCAATTGTTGCTGTCACTCCTGCCATGTTAACTGGTAGTTCTTTAAACAAGATGATTAAAAAAATGCCAGAAAGAACATTTGATGTTGGAATAGCTGAGCAACACGCTGTAACTTTTTCTGCTGGAATGTCAACTCAAGGCAATATTCCTTTTTGCAACATTTACTCAACATTTATGCAAAGAGCTTATGATCAGCTGATTCACGATGTTGCCTTGCAAAACTTAAATGTTGTCTTCTGCCTAGACAGAGGGGGATTGGTAGGAGCAGATGGAGCTACTCATCATGGAGCTTTTGATATTGCCTACTTAAGGTGCATCCCAAATATGGTTGTTTCTGCACCAATGAACGAACACGATTTAAGAAATTTAATGTACACCGCTCAACAGCCAAACCAAGGCCCCTTTTCTATCAGATACCCAAGAGGAAAAGGCGTTTTGGTTGATTGGAAATGTCCACTAAAAAAGATTCCTATTGGTAAAGGGTCTATTATAAAAGATGGAACNGACNTTGCCATATTATCTATTGGGCATCCTGGAAANCTTGTTATTAGTGCACAAAATGAATTTAAAAAATTAGGTNTAAATGTTGGNCATTATAANATGAGGTTTGTTAAGCCTCTGGANAACAAACTTCTTCACAACATATTACAAAAATATTCAAAAATTATTACTATTGAGGATGGGTGTGTTTCNGGTGGTTTTGGAAGTGCNGTTCTAGAGTTTATTTCCGAACATAACTATTCTGTAAAGGTTGAAATGCTGGGNATTCCTGATAGGTTTATAAATCACGGTTCTCAAGAAGANCTTTACAACGAATGTTCATATAATGAAAANGCTATTATTAAAACAGTAAAGAAAATGGTTACACCTTCAGCTGTAACTCAAGCAGGATAACNTAGAATAAAATGAACATTAAACAACTACTTCAAATAAAACCGAAAAACCAAAAAATATTTATTTCGGGTTGGGTCAGAACAAGGCGTTTAGGNAAGAACATCTCNTTTATTAGTCTTAATGACGGTTCTACAATAAAAAACATTCAAATTGTTTTTGACACAGNAAACATATCAGAAAATACTGTAAAACAAATTACCACCGGNGCTTGTATTAAAATTAACGGTTCNTTAATCGCNTCAGAAGGAAAAGGACAAGAATCTGAAGTTGTTGCTGAATCCATTGACATTTTAGGCCTTGCTGATTCTGAAAAATACCCTCTTCAGCCAAAAAAACATAGTCTAGAATTTTTAAGAGAAAATGCACACTTAAGATTTCGAACAAATACTTTTTCTGCTGTGTTTAGAATTAGAAACTCTATCTCATATGCAATTAACAAGTTTTTTTATGATCGTGGCTTTGTTTTATTGCACACGCCTATTATTACTAGTACTGATGCCGAGGGTGCAGGTGAAATGTTTCAAGTTACTAATTTAAACTTAGAGAAGGTCGGAAAAAAAATTGACTATAAAACCGACTTCTTTGGTCGAAAGACAAGCTTAACTGTTTCTGGTCAATTAGAAGCAGAACTTGGGGCGTTAGGATTAGGAAAGGTTTATACGTTTGGACCGACGTTTAGGGCTGAAAACTCAAACACCTCTAGACATCTTTCTGAATTTTGGATGATTGAGCCNGAAGTTGCTTTTGCAGATCTTGAAAAGAACATTTCACTAGCTGAAGAATTTCTCAAATATTGTATAAATTATTGCATCAAAAATAATTTTGATGATTTAACTTTTTTAAATGATCGTTTCGAAAACGAGGAAAAAAAATTAAAAAAAGAAGATAGGTCTGAACTTGGNTTAATCGAGCGGTTAAAGTTTGTTGTTAAAAATAATTTCACACAAATTACATATAGAGAAGCTATTTCTATTTTAATTAATTCTAAGCCTAATAAAAAGAAAAAGTTTAAATATATTATAGATGGTTTTGGAGCTGATTTACAGTCAGAACACGAAAAATTTCTCGTTGAAAAAAAGTTTAAAACACCTGTTATTATAACAGATTATCCAAAAAAAATCAAGGCTTTTTATATGAGGCTAAACGATGACAATGAAACTGTCAAAGCGATGGACATCCTATTTCCTACTATTGGAGAAATAATTGGGGGGTCGCAAAGGGAAGAAAGGCTTGATGTTCTTAAGTTGATGATGAAAGAAAAAAATATAGATGAGAAACACTTGTGGTGGTATTTAGAAACCAGGAAGTTTGGTTCTTGTGTACATAGTGGTTTTGGACTAGGTTTAGAAAGGTTAATTATGTTTGTTACTGGCATGAAAAATATTCGNGATGTAATTCCTTTTCCAAGAACACCAATGAATGTAGATTTTTAGTTATGCCTAAACAAAGGTTAGAACAAAAAACAAAATTTAATTTAAATCCTCAACAAATTAAGTTTTTAAGCCTGTTGCAAATCCCCATCACAGATTTAGATAATCATATTAAAAAAGAAATTGAAGAAAATCCTGTTATTGAAGAAGAAGAATCAGAATATGTAGATAGTAACTCTGATTTTTATTATAGCAAATCAAATAAAAATAATCAAGCTTTAGGCTATCAAATTGAAGATAAAAAAACCAGTCTCTCTGATTATTTACACTCTCAATTAGTAGATTTGAATGTGCCCAAAAAAATTTATAATTTAATAAGCTACNTAATCAATAGTTTAGATAAGACTGGATATTTAGATAGAGACCTGCAATCAATCTCAAATGATTTGCTTATTAACAACAACATGAAAATTGATGAGGAAGAAATTAATGTTGCGTTAAATTGTTTNAAGGAAATGGAGCCTTGCGGTGTTGGATCCCATAACTTACAAGAGTGCTTAATTACTCAACTTAAAAAAAAACATCCAAAAAATATAGTAGCCTTAAAAGTTATAACTGATCACTATAGTTCNTTTACAAATAAAAACTTTCGTTTAATTTGTGAAAAGCTAAATATTTCGCAAAAAAAATTNAAAGCTATTTATGCTGTTATTGANACCCTACAACCAGTTCCTTCTTTTGGNTTTGACAATAATAATTCATTTAATGAATATATCNCTNCAGATTTTAAAGTAACAATAAAAAANAATTCNTTAGAATTGTCAACAACAAAAACACGAACCAAAGAAATTAATGTAAGCTCTTACTATAAAAACCTACTACAAAACACAAAAGATACAGAAACTAANGATTTTTTAAAAGTAAAAATTGAACATGCTCTTTGGTTTAANAATGCACTTGTAGAAAGAGAGCTTACTTTAAAAAAAGTGGTTTCTGCAATTATAAACTTTCAAGAGAAATACTTCTTTAGTGGAGACGAAGAGGATTTAACCCCAATGACTTTAAAAGATATTGCAAAAATTGTCAAATTAGATATTTCTACAATTTCTAGAGTTAGTAATTCTAAATTTATTGAGACCTTTTTTGGTACATTTAAAATTAAAGAGCTGTTTTCTGAAGCGTATAGAAAAGATAATGGAGAAACTGTTTCTAACAAAGCTATCAAAAAACATCTTTATGAAATCATCGAAAATGAAGATAAAAACAAACCCTATACTGATGAAGAGCTATGTAAAATATTAGGAGAAAACGAATATCATATTGCTCGTAGAACAGTTTCAAAATATAGGTCCTCATTAAAAATATTAAATGCGAATAAAAGAAAAAAATTATAAAAATATATATTGGTTTTTATCAACTATTTTTCACCCAGTATTTGTTCCTGTTTTGCTTTTGTTAACGTGTGTTCCAAATGNGGATCCATTTCANAACTTATTGATAGAAAAAAGGATTTTGTTTTTTTTCTTGTTCTTTTTTTTAAATACTTTTCTTCCATGCTTTTTTGTTTTTATATTGTACAAAAAAAATCTGATTAGTGATATTGAGTTGAAAAATAAACGAGAGCGTATTTTGCCTCTTAGTTTTACTTTTTTATGTTTAATTGTGATTTTTTTTGTAACAAAACAGTTTTTTTTATTTAATTCAATAATTACAACTATTATTCTTGGCTATTTATTAATAACAATCGCTTCTCTTTTAATTTCATTATTTTGGAAAGTTAGTTTACACATGTTATGTGTTGGGGGAGCACTTAGCGCAATTGGAAATAATACCCTTTCATTCCATGAATCTTATTTGATGTTTTATTTATTTCTATTTATTTCTTTAATCTTAGGCTACTCAAGATTGAAACAAAATGCTCACAACAAAAAACAGGTTATTCTAGGCTTTTTATTAGGATTCGTTCTTATGCTTTTTGTGTTTAGCTATTGAACAATGACATCAATTATTTCTATTCTTCTTTCAAGCATAGCCTCTATACTATAAATTGATTTTTTTGCGTCTTTTGGATCAGAGCTTACATTTAATGCCGATTTATTTTCTCCGTATGGGATTTCTTTAATTGTTAATCTTTTATTGAACATGTAGTTTTCAAGAATATTATTGTTATATGTTTTAATAAAATTAACCAAACTCATTATTCTTCTTTTGGATAAATTCACATTATATTCTGCATTATGCAATGGGGATGCAAAACCTTTGATTTGAATCTCAATTTTTTTTCCCCTCTTTAAGTCTGCCTCTACATGTACTAAAATTTGATTTAAACGATTAAAATTGCCCTTGAGACTGTCTTGNAAAAACTGTTTCACATCATTACTTTGAGAAATTTGAATATAATCATCCTCTAATTTAAAATANGTAATATATGTTTGTTTATATGTTTTTTTTGTGTTAACGCTCATAGTACAGCAATCTGGTTCNTCGTTATGAAAATACAACCTTAAAGGCAGGTATTTTTCAGTCTTTTTTCTAAGTTCTAACGTGCTGTCTTTTTTATTAGCATATTCAAAATAATATATGTCATTACAGCATGCTGTATCTCTTTTGTTTGAAGAAAAATAACCTNTGTTTTCATCAAAGAAGGANAAGTACATTTCATCATATTCAGTATTAAATTCTGATGCGTTTATTGAGGGAAGCCATAAATTCAGCTTTCCTTTAGCATGATAAATATCAAAACCTCCAANTCCACCAGGCTTATTAGAAGAGAAATATATTGTCTTTCTTTTCTGATTATAAAATGGTGTTATTTCATCATATTTCGAATTAATTTTNTTTCCTAAGTTTATTGGAACACCTAAATTTCCATTTTTATCAATTACTGAAAGCCATATGTCGAGNCCTCCAAAACCTCCCTGTCTATCTGAAACAAAGAAAATTATTTCTTGATCTTGATGTGTTATTATATTTGGCTGAGTTGTTATGTTGCTTAAATCATTGATGGTTGTTTTGTTTACCGTTCCTGTATTTAAATCTTTAACTAAGATGTCACATCTATTGTTTGTGTCGCAGGCCGTGAAGTATAATTTTAAATTGTTATTTGAAAATGAAGGGTTTGCTATTGAAAAAAAATCACCTAAAAATAATTTGTCTTGTGCTTGCCATTTGTTATTTTTTTTTATAGACTTATAAATAGAAACCCTGTAGTTTACCCCATCATAAGTTGCTCTTGAAAAATAAGATTCATCGGTGTTTATTTGAATAAAATTAAACTCTGAATCGTCAGTGTTTATTGATTCATTTAAACGTTCTATTTTAACACCTTGTGGATGTGACTGTTTTAAAAATAGTAACAGAAACGTTATTATTATAAATATTTTGGACATGGCTTAATTGTTTTATTTCTCTTTACATCTGGCTTTTTAATATCCCAAGTGTAAAGCAGTATTATTTCAAACCCACCATCATTATTAGAGGCTTTACTTAAAGACGATATATTGTAATCATAGCTGAAACCGAATTCAAACTCATTTAGTTTGGTTCCTACGCTATAAATTAAAGCATCTCCCCATCTATTTCCCAATCCAAATGTCAGGTTCAGTTCTGGTTTGTTTTCAAAAACATAATCAAAATCTAAACTTGTAATTAACTCTATGTCTTGACTTTGTTTAGACAAAAACATCTTTGGGGAAAATGAAGTGTTTTCAATAAGTTCATATTTAGTGAAAATATAAAAATTATATTTTTTATTCAACTTAACCTGTGTGTTTGTGAGGCTCTGGTTTGGTTGGTTTAAATGGTAAATTGAAAAACCTGTATTAAAAGGTTTATTCGACTTTTTATTTGAAATAATTGACGCTCCTATTGATATATCATTGAACCAAAAAGATGTGTTTTGTAGGTTTTCTGAACTATTAAAAATTAATTTATCGTAAAAAATACTTCTTTGAAAACGCCCCAACAAAACGCCTATATTAAATTTTAGTTTATTAAATTTAATCCCTCTTGAAAAAATAATGCTAGCACCTTGTGTTCTAAATTTAGCATCCCCAGCAACATCATTTAACAATTGAACTCCAAATGAATTATTTAAAAAAACCTCTTTTTTTTCTAAAGATAATGTAAATGTACTGAAGGGTATAGCAACTGACTCCCACTGGTTTCTTCTTTGTAAAACGATTTTATTCTCACTTTCTTGAGAAGANAACAANGATGGGTTTAAAAAAAATGTNGATTTTGAAAATTGAGAAAAATGGATGTCTTGGCCATTTANAATTATAGGAAAAATAAAAANTGCTATTTTAAAAAGCCNCCTCATTTTATNAGGGTTATGTTTCCTTTTTTAAATAGTTTTTTTNNGCCAATACATTTTAATTCTAAATAAAAATCNAATACTTGAGGAGACAACATTTTTCCNTTATATACTCCNTCCCANTTTTCATTAATGTCAAAAGATTTAAANACCTTTTGACCAAGCCTNTTGAAAATCTCTAATNTANAATCNGTAACAATNCCNGACNTATCAGTAATNTAGTACNGTTCGTTTATATTNTCTTGATTAGGGGTAAATGCCGTAGGAATTATAATACTGTCTTCATTGCAAAAAACATCCAAAACTTCAACACAAATAGAATCAATCGAGAAACAGTTATATTGATTAAAAGCTTCGACAAAATAACATTGTGATTTACTTGGATATTGTTCTATAACCTTGCTTGATAAATTATAATCAATCCAATTAAAATTGTCTTGTGTTTGAACTGTTAATAATAGTCTCTCTCCGCTATAAATTTTGTTTTTGTTGACAAATAAAGTGTCTATATTCGGCTTTTGATATACATTAATATAAATTGAATCATATAAATAACACCCTTGTAAATTTTCTATTCTAACAACATACCATGAAGATGTGTCAGGAAAATCTGTGATGCTAGCAGTATTTCCTAAATTGTTTTGCCAAAAATAAGTTAATCTTTGTGGCATATTATTATCTACACTTATTACAACACTATCTCCTTGGCAGATTGAATTGCCGACAAGATTTATGTCTATATCTTTTGTTTTAATAACAATACTGTCAATAACAACACAATTATTTTTAATACCCATAACATAATAACTTCCTGAATTATTAATGATTACATCCAAACTTGTAGACAAAGTATCTATAAAGTTAATATTACCTGACCAAAGAACCGCATCAAAAGTTGTGTCAAAAACTGCTTCTAAAAACAATGGTTTATTACAATAAACAGAATCGCCCATTATATCTACATTTAATTCTATTACCTCTACTTTTTGAAGTAGGGTGTCAACGCAACCTCTATTTTTAATAATTAATTGATAATACTTACTTGTTGGTGTATTTGTAATTGGGTTTGAAACATTTTGTGATGTTAAATTAAGAGGGGGAGTCCAATAATATGTGTTGTTTTGAAGATTGTTTGAGGCAAAACCAATATGTATGTCTTGATTCATACACTTAGAAATCGTCGGAATTGTATCTTTTGAATTAGAGAAAATAAAGATTTTCTTTACAATTGTATCAGAAAAGTTACAACTTCCTGGATCGCTAGCAATTAACGTTATATCATACATGCCTGAGCTTGAAAATGTATGACTTGGATTTTTCATTGTTGAAGTATTTCCATCTCCAAAGTCCCAATAAAAATTAACTAATGATGATGATTTTGTCAAATTTAAAAAGTCTACTGTTAAACTACATCCAAACTTGTTTGTAGAATAATCAGCAACAACAATTGGAAAGTCAAAATTAAATTTAAATACTCCGTTGTTACAATTACTACTATTGTTTGTGGCTGAAACAGCTCCAGGATCAGGCTCAATTGGAAAATCAGAGTTGCCACCACAACCAGCACAAACAGATTGATATATAACTCCTTTTTTATCAAATCTACTTGTACCACCATCAACATGCTCATTACTTTGGCTTCCTCCAAAATATGTTGCATATAATATCGAACTCAATCCATCATCTAAAACCATTAAATAAAAATCATTCCCATCTGTAATTGACTGATATGCTAACGGGGGTTGGCTAATAGGGAGATTTAGTGTAGATAGCTGGCCTCCCACGTTAGAGCCCCATCCTGCAATATATATTTTGTCACATACATCTACTAAAAATGCTGTGGGAGAAATATCTGGAGACCCTTTTCCGGTTCCTATTGCTGTAGATCTAATTAGTGTATCCAAATCTGAAGAGAATATAGCAATAAATTGATTTGCGCCATCTACATAATATGTAGCATTACTTACCAAATCCATGGATTTAGCTTCTGATTGCCCAAATAAATAAACTTTGTTGTCTCCACCTACTTCTACAAAATATGATTGGTCATATTGATTAGTTCCATAGTATGTTGAATTTAAAATTTGTGTTCCATCTGATAAAATTTTCGTAACAAAAGCATCTGCTTTAACAGAGTCTTGATATGAAATTAAGTAGGCATTAGGTGTTATAGGGAAATCATTGGAGTTTGTCCCTCCTGTTACATATATGTTATTCTGTTTGTCAATTGCTAGTGAATAAATAGCATCATTTTTAGAGCCACCTAAAAACGAACTCCATAAAATAGATGTTAGCTGATTATCCATTTTTATTATACACCCTTCCTGCTCTCCAGACAAGTTATTTTGAAAACTATTTGTAATTGGAAAATCTTTCGATCTAGTACATGTCGCTATGTAAACATTATTATTCTTATCAATATCGATTTCTCCTCTCACTTCATCTGCATAATTATATTTTAAAATTGAACTCGTGTTTAAACCGTCATTTTCAGAGCCCCCAATAAATGTTGAGGCTTGCATTCCACCACCATTTGCATCTAGCTTGGAAATAAAAATATCACTTCCGTCAGGAAAATTTGCTCCTATTCCTGCAGGGGCAAAAGAGGCTCCTCCAAGAAAATTAGTTTGATATGCGGTGTTGGTAACGGGATAATCTGAAGATCCTGTGG
Organism: Flavobacteriales bacterium; assembly: GCA_002724895.1. Lineage (GTDB taxonomy): Bacteria > Bacteroidota > Bacteroidia > Flavobacteriales > BACL11. Next base: position 6,769 of record PBQB01000050.1, on the reverse strand, counting down.
TTCCAAAAATAAAAAGCTCGTTATTTGTATTTACAATCATACTATGTGGTAATTCATCCTTATCTCCTCCTAAATATGTTGAATAAATGCGAATTGTACCTGAAGTATCATATTTGGTTATTGCTATGTCTGTACCGCCTGCTGAATTGTTATATGTTGAATCATATGCACCAAGAGTTGTTGGGTAGCCTGTCGCAAAAACTGTGCTCCCACTATATAAAAATCCAAAATTATCATGTGTTGCTGTATAACCAAAATTGTCTGCGTAAGAACCAGAATATGTAGAAAACTCTAAAACGGGATCTATAATTAACTTATTATTTAAATTATACCCATCTGGGAAAAAAAAACTGACTGTATTTTCTTCTAACATAAATTGACAATTTACATTAACCGTATCATCATTTATATATTGGTATGCTATTGGCTTCTTTTCTGTAACTATTCCCAAATCAGTAAAACAGTTCAATTCCTCTTCATTAATCTCTATTTTATTCAAACCCAAATACTCTAATTTTATTTTATCTGTTTTACTAAATGGTAGCACATGAAATTCATATTTCAAATTATTATTAATTACTTCTATGTGTAAATCTATACCGTCATAAACGCTTTTTTGTACATGCTTTTTATATGAGCGAACTTTTGTTGTCCAATTTTCTTTGTTACCAATAAAATAATTTTCATAATATCTACTCGAATCTAATAATTCAATTTTTGGATTTTTATTAGCGCCTAAGAGTGTCATTGAATATGCGTGGTGTTTAATATTATTAAAAGGTTTTTTTTGATCATGACGCTTTGATAATTCTATACCATCATAAAAAACATATGTAAACTTTGCTCTTTCAACAAATAAATTTCCTGAAGGAAGTATTGTTTTTGTTATTATTCTTTTTGACCATTGCCCTTTATTTTCAACAAAGGGATTTTGAGAATTTAGACCTAAATAAAAAAAGGAAAAGAAAAAAAAGATGATATTTAACCGTGTATTTTTATTTGATTTCATGACTGACCGTTAGTATCTTAAGTAAACTATCTTTAACGTGCATATATTCAGAATAGTTTTCCTTTTTTATAGGCTCTCCAGGAGGCAACTTTTGTTTGTATGGGTCTACCTGTTTGCCGTTTTTCCAAAACCTATAACATACATGTGGCCCCGTTGCTAGCCCCGTGCTTCCAACATAACCTATACACTCTCCCTGCTTTACATAAACGCCTCTTTTAATGCCTTTTTTAATTTTTGACATATGTAGGTATTGAGTGCTATATGTAGAATTGTGTCTTATTTTAACATAATTTCCATTATTTCTTGTGTAAGACGCTTTAGTAATTGTTCCATTTGCAGTTGCCCATATTGGAGTTCCTTCGGCAGCAGCATAATCTGTTCCAAAATGGCCCTTCCATCTTCCTGTTACTGGATGCTTTCTTCTTTTACTAAACCTAGAAGATATTCTTTTGTAATCAACTGGCGCCATTAAGAAAGCTTTTCTTAAAGTTTTTCCTTTTTCATCATAATAATCACCTCTATTATTATTGTTTTCTTCAAAATAAAAAGCATAAAAGCTTTTGTTACTATGTATAAATTCTGATGCCAAAATTTTTCCAATACCAATATATTTTCCATCAATATATCTATCCTGATAATAAATATTAAAAGAATCTCCTTCTTGTATTTTAAAAAAATCAATGGTCCAAGCATAAATAGTTGACAACTCATGAGTTAGACGTGGGCTTAACTTTTTTTCTTCCATTGTCAGCCATAAAGATGATTTAATCGTACTTGCTACTTTTTTTAATTTTATATCAATTTGTTTTTTGCCAGTATATACCTGTATCTCATTTTGCAAGTCAAAAACAACGTAGTTAATTGCATCTTTCTCATAAATAAAATAAACTGGTTTAGCTGTCGAGTCTTTAGTATTCATGACTGTATAATTGTGACCATAATTAACCTTTCTTACATCAAAAACACCTTTAGATTTTCTTATAATAGTATTTATTTTCTGATAACTAATTTTATTGGAAAACAATATCTCGCCTAAAGTTTGATCCTTTTTTACAGTACTCATAAAAACATCTAATGAATCTATTAAAATTTCATACTTATATTGGGGTAATGGAGGGGGGGCTTTTTGTTCACTATGTTTTTTGGAACGAATGTTAGTAAGAAATATTACTATTGCTGTTAACATTAATATAATGCCAATCCACTTTTTCATTTTTTAAATTATTATTTAATTACTTTAAATGGATGTTTAATTGCAGAAAAATTAATTAGCTCTGCTATTATCTTTCCGGCCCAAATTTCTGTCTCAATTTTTAATGGGATATGGTTGTCGTCATCACTTATCCATATGTTCATTTTTTCACCATCTTGAAAAATTCTGCCCTCCTGCATCTTTGGATTAAAAACCATACAATTAATCTCACCCCACTTTGTCTTTATAATTTCATTTTTTAAATATTTAATTTCTAACATATAGTTTTCATCATCCATAAATATAGGCACAAAAAATGAACTGTCTTTTTTTAAATTTCTTTTATCAAATGTTCTAGCAAAATAAAATGCCGAAAGCATATCTTGCGCTTTACTGTCTATTTTATAAACAGAATCTTGTGTTTTAACTAATTTTTCTTCATGAAAGAACTGATATTTCTGATTAATTAGATGTCCCCCTTCATTAACATTTCTAATAAAAGATATTGGCAATAATTTTTTAGTATTAAACTCTGTTATGTAAACGTCTCTAACTTTAAAAAACAAATCAAAAAAAAGCGCCGTCTTTCCTTTACCTNTAATATAAAGTTTTTCTGGTTCTAATTTATTTTGTTGTTTTATTTCTAAGTCTCCATATCCTACATTTAAAATCCCTCCAAAAGATATTGCATATTCTAATCTTTCTCCATTTTGATATGGAATATCAATTTGTGTAAACAACAACTTGGGAACAACTATTAATAATAATATTCTAACTTGCTTTTTCATTTTGTAATGCTCTTGAAAATAAAAAAAGCTGCTTTTCATTGAATTTGTCTGCCATTACTTGAAAGCCCACTGGCATTCCGCTTTGTTTTATAAATATAGGTAATGATATTGCTGGGTTTCCAGATAAGTTTGCATGTACCGTAAAAATATCTTCTAAAAACATAACTGTCGGATCTGAATATTTCCTTCCTATATCAAAAGCAGAGTGAGGNGTTGTTGGTGAAATTAAAAAATCAAACTCTTTAAAGATTTGCTTTGTTTCATTATAAATAATTCTTCTTATTTTTTGTGCTTTAGTGTAATATGCATCATAGTAGCCTGCGCTTAAAACAAAGGTTCCAAGCATAATTCTCCTTTTTACTTCCTCNCCAAAGCCCTCTGTTCTTGAGTTAAAATAAACCTCTTCTAGAGTNTCACTGCTTTTGCTTCTATATCCATAATGAACTCCATCATATCTTGATAAGTTTGATGATGCTTCTGCTGTTGTTAGAACATAGTATGTCGGAACAAGATNTTTTAAATTTGGGAAAGAAATTGCCTCTACAATGTTTCCGTTTTCTTTTAAAGAATTTATTTTTTCTAGCATCAAAATCTTAATTTCTGGATCTAACCCATCCATTTCCAAACATTCTGAAATATATGCTATTTTATAATTTTTCTTTTTTTTGAAATTTTCTGTTAAATTATCAACTTTATTTAATGATACCGTACTATCAAATTCATCTTTTCCTGAAATAACCTCTAACAATAGTGCTGCATCATCAACTGTTTTGGTAATAGGTCCTATTTGGTCAAAAGATGATGCATATGCTACCAGCCCATGCCTTGAAACCCTAGAGTATGTAGGCTTAATTCCTACAACNCCACAAAAAGAAGCTGGTTGTCTAATCGATCCTCCTGTATCACTTCCAAGAGCCGCAACACATAGTCCTGCAGCAACTGCCGCCGCTGACCCTCCCGACGAACCTCCAGCAACCTTTTTATTATCAATAGGGTTTTTAACAGAATTATATATTGTATTTTCATTTCCAGACCCCATTGCAAACTCATCACAATTTAGTCTACCTATAATTATTGCATCCTCTTTAATAAGTTGTTCAACAGCTGTTGCACTAAAGAGCGACTCAAAATCTTGTAAAATCTTAGAGGCTGCGGAAACTTTATGGCCTTTNTAACAAATATTATCCTTAATTCCGATGACCATTCCAGCAAGTTTTCCATAATTTCCTTGCTCGATTTTTTTATCTATNTCTTTGGCTCTAATTAAGGCTTCTTTTTCAAAAACTTCAATAAANGCGTTTATTTGCTTTTTATCTTTTATTTTTTTGATATAATTTCTTGTAATCTCAACACAGGTTATTTTTTTATTTATTAGTGCCTTTCTTTGCTTTTTGTACGAATCCAGTGTTTCCAATTAAATTTTGGTTTATTCCTTTAATTTTTCTTTACCTTCTTCTTTTCCTTTTTTAAACTCACTAATACCCTTACCTAAACCTTTCATTAATTCCGGTATTTTCTTTCCTCCGAACAATAATAACACAACCAGAACTATCAAAACTATCTGCCAAGGGCCAATCATAGTTAATAAAATTGATTTTATCATATTTCTTATTTAATTATTAAAATACAAATTTATAGAATTTGTTTTAATAAGCGTCNATTAGCCATTTTGTTGGATCTTGCTTTTCATANCCATTCCATATTTCAAAATGCAATTCAGTTTTTNCCTCCTTTTCTTGAGTTGCAACTACTCCTATTTTTTCATTTGCCATTATTTTTTCATTTACCTGAACTGTTATTTCTTTTAGGCCCGAGTACACTGTAAAATAGGATCCGTGGTTAATTAATACCGCNCTTCCCTCACCTTTAATAAAAAATATCCTGCTTATCTTTCCGTCAAAAATTGAGCGTACAGCTGTATTCTTGTTTGTTGCTATATCTATACCGTTGTTAAATGTTTCTACACTAGAAAAAACCTCATGCTTTTGTTTTCCATATTTTCCGACAACTACTCCATTGTCAATTGGCCAGGGTAGTTTTCCTTTATTGTCTGCAAACTTATTTGATAAAACAACGCTCTCACTATTTAAATCATTGTATTTTTTGTCTTTAATAGCTTCCTTAGCCTTTCTTATTTCCTCAGCTATAATTTTTTTTATTTTCTCTTCTAACTCTTGAGCTTTTATCCTTTGAGATTTTAGTTGTTGTAAAATTTTTTTTTCAGATCTTTTTAAATCGTTTACTAGCCCCTCTTTAATTTTCTTATTAGCATTAGTCTTTTCTAAGTTTTTTTTCTTTTCATTTATTAACTGTTTCTTTCTGATTTTTTCATTTAACAACTTTAATCTTTGCTCTTCAAGTATATTTTGTCCATTAATCAGTTTGGCTTTTGACTCTTTAATTTTATTTGTTTGGTTTTTTCTAAATGATGAATATTGTTTTAAATATTGTATTCTTTTTATCGCTTGGTTAAAGTCTCTTGCAGAAACAATAAAAATAACGCTGTTTCTTAATGCTTTGTTCAAAAACATCGAATAAATCATTTTAGCATACTCTTCTTTTAACTTAATATAATTTTTTTTCTCAGTTGAAATACGTCTTTTTACATTAAAAATTTCTTTTTCTGTTTTTATTATTTCTTTTTCATTTATTCTTATTTCTGTCGAAAGAGTTTTTACTAATTTTTTTTGATTATTAATTTGTGTTGAAATAAATTTTAAATAATTTAAAGACTTGTTTTTATTTTTTTTTGTTTTATCTAGAAGGTTTGTGGTAAGATTTATTTCTTTTTCTAAAATTTGCTTTTGTTTTTTCAAGCTATCTTTATCTTGAGAAAAAAGTGCTTGTGAGCAAATAAGGGAGACATATAGTAAATATTTTCTACTTGGCATAACCTTTTGGTATTTCAAACAAAAATTTTGTTTGTTTATCAAAAAGAATCCTTTTGTATTTGAGCTCTAAAACGAATTGATTTTTTAATCTTAAATTCAAATTAAAAGGGAAAACTATTCCATTTTCTTGCTTAAAGTTGAAAAATTCACATGAATACTTATCATTATTTCTAATTATTGTGTCTAATAAATGAGGCGATTCTGGATTGATTAGATATTTAGATTCTGATGTTGATATAACAAACCTGTCTTTTTCTTCAATCATGTTTTTTTCTAATCTCTCTTCTTTCTTATTTAAATATATAATGTTATTTAAATCCTTAAAGTTAAAACTTGTTTTAAAAAACGTATTTAGAAAAGAAAAACTTTCCTCTATGTAAGATTTTTGTATCCTGTCAATTAAAAAAATCTTTTCTGGCAAAACTTTTACTCTAAAAAATTCAATTCCAAAAGGACCTTTTATAGAGATTAGCACAATGCTGTCTCTTTTTGAATTTAACGTAAAATTAAAGTCTAATTTTTGATTTTCCATTTTAACTGACCCTTCTCCTTCAATATATATGCATGCCGGTCTAAATGAGTTAAATTCTCTCAATCTTTGCAATTCACTTTTATCTCCTTTATTTAATAGTGTTTGCTTTTGTAGTGAGCAGGACGTGATTAAAAGTATTATTATAAAAAAAAAATGTTTACTCATATAATTCTTTTTCTTGTATTTTCCTTTCTAAATAAATTGACCCTTCTCCGAGTTCTTTTGCTTTTTCCCAATTCTTAATCGCCTCTTTAGTTTCTCCTAACTTATATAGTATGTCTCCGTAATGTTCTACTATTATAGCGTTCTTTTCACCTCCATTTTCTAACGCCTTTAATATCCACTTTTTTGCCTCAG
>PBQB01000049.1 GCA_002724895.1 Flavobacteriales bacterium | reverse complement strand
ATAAAAGCCTGGGGCTGTTGCAGTGATACCTTGTTTTATGTTAGGAAACATTTTTAGTAGTTTTTCAGAGGCTTTAATAATATATGGTTTTGGTAATGCGTCATACCAATTTGTATGCTCAATAAACTCATTTTGTATATGTTCTTCTAATATATTTCTTTTTTCATAAAAATATGCCAAGCCATCAAGTCCAAGTCCAAATGAAGAGGCAACTATAGAATCAACTCTAACATTTTGTTGTATTGATCCAGATGTCCCTAAGCGCAAAATATTAAGTTTTGTTTTTTGTTTTTTTATTTTTCTTGTTGCAAAATCAATATTAAACAAAGCATCTAACTCATTAATAACAATATCTATGTTATCTGTTCCAATTCCAGTAGAGATGACAGAAATCTTTTGATTATTTTTTTCTCCTGTATGTGTGGTGAATTCTCTGTTACTTATTTTAAAATTTATATTATCAAATTTATCAGAAATTTGCTTAACTCTGTTAGGATCACCTACTAAAATGATATTTTTTGCAATTTCTTTCTTAGATAAGTTTAAATGATATATTTTTTGTTCATTAGTAAGTATAAGCTCTGTCTCTTTGATTATTTTCATCAATATATGTATTTTTGTATTCCAAAAATAATAAATATTATGTCTGCAAGTAAAATATTAGTTCCTATTGGTTTTTCATCTGAATCAATAATTGCTTTAAATCAAGCATGTAATCTAGCTATTATTAAAAAATCTAAAATTTTCTTAATAACTGTTATTGAGGAGCAAAGTATAATAGATTCTATTTTTAATAATAGTGAAAATAATATTGTTGAAGAAAAAGTACATGAAAAACTTAGTAGTATAGCAACAGAATACATGCAGAAATACAATTTAGAAATTGAAACTTTAGTCACTAAGGGTAAGGTGTATAAAAAAATTAATGAACTATCAGAAACTATTTCAGCTGATTTAATAGTAATGGGAACTAATGGTACTCCAAATGGAGCATTAAGAAAGTTTATTGGATCAAATGCTGAAAGAGTTGTAAGGTTGTCAAAGTGTCCTGTTATTACTATCAAAGGAAAACAACATAGAGATGGATGTAAAAATATAATTTTGCCTTTGGATTTAGCTAAGGAAACAAAAGAAAAAGTAAAATATGCTCTAGAATATGCAAGATATTGGGATTCTACAATTCGAATTATTTCAGTTTTTTTAGGAGATGATTTAGAAGACAAACATAAATTAACAAAAAATCTTGATCAGGTAGAAAGTTTTATTAAAAATGCTAATGTAAAATGTACTGCAGAATTATTGAGCGGAACGAAAAAACAATCATTTGGAGAAATTGTATTAAAAAATGCTATTAAATACAATGGTGACTTAATAATGATTATGACAAAAAAAGAAGAATTGTCACTTTCAGAAAACATTAGTGTTACAGCTAGATATGTAATCAATAATTCAGAAATTCCAGTCATGAGTATTAGACCAATTGAAAGAGATTATAATTTAGGACCAACTACAGCTTTTTAATTTTGATTCTTTCGAATATACTAAATATTTGTTTAAATAATAAAAAAACTATTTCTGTAGCTGAAAGTTGCACATCAGGTAATATTGCGTCTTGTTTATCTCTACTTCCTAATAGTTCTCTTATTTTTAAGGGTGGTATAATTGCATATCAAAATAGTATTAAAACTAATCATCTTGATATCCCTTTAGAATTAATACAACAATATACCGAAGTATGTCCTCAAGTTGCTAGATTGATGGCGGAAAATATTCTTATTAAATTTAATTCAGATTTTTCTATTTCGACTACAGGTTATGCAGGACCATCAGGAGGTAACGATTTAGACCCTGTAGGAACTATTTATATCGCAGTTGCTAATAAATTAAGATCATATGTTCAACGTTTTGTATTTGAAGGAAATAGGCAAAACATTATAGAACAAGCTACTCAAATGGCATTAGATTTATTATATCAAGAAATAAAAAAAGATAAATAAAAGTTTTCTATTTTTTAATTACATTGTATATTTGCGCTTCAAAATTTAAAAAATAATGTCTAGAATTTGTCAGATAACAGGAAAAAAGGTGATGACTGGTAACAATGTGTCACATGCTAAAAATAGAACAAAAAGAAAATTTTATCCAAATTTACAAACTAAGAAATTTTTTGTTCCTGAAACTGGCGAAACTGTTATCTTAAAAGTATCTGCAAAGGCAATAAGAACTATTGATAAAAAAGGCATAGCGGCTGTACTTGCTGAAGCAAAATCAAAAGGTAATATCCTTATTTAATTAATTTTTTTTCGTACATTTGGAAATAATTTTCTATGAAAAAAATCAGTAATTTTTTATACTTTTTCTTATTTATATCTCTTATTATATCTTCTTGTAAAAAGGACGAAGATGATTCGAATAACAATAGTTCATCAGTAGTTGGGTGTACAGATACGTCTGCATGTAATTATAATATTTTAGCTAACAATGATGATGGTACATGTGAGTATGGGCTTGCAGGATGTACAGATCCTTTAGCATTTAATTATAATATCATGAATGTATGTGATGATAATAGTTGTATATATGCATACGATATTGCTCAAGGAGTTTGGAATCTTAACCCTAATTGCGAAGAAATAAATATTCCTCTTTTAGGTTCTATTTCGCTTAACGATCAAATGCCTGAAACAGTAAATGTTTTAGGCGGTGTAGGTAATACACTTTATATTAATCTGTCTTTAAATTCTGGCTCCTCTGAAGTTAGTGGTCAAATCGACAATGAAGGTAACATAACAGTTCCATCACAAAATATAACAGTAGATGTAGGCATGGGAGCCATGGATATAAATGTTTCTGGAAGTGGTAAAATTAATTCTTTAACTTTAGGAGAAATAGATTTGACTTTTTCTGGTACTGTTCAAGGAATAATTCCTTTTAGTACTGAATGTTTTATGACACTTTCCAAGTAAAATTTCTTGGTGCTTTTTTTACGATTTTTTATTTTAGTTTATTTTTTAATTTTCTCTAATAATACTATTGCTCAAGAGTTTAGTCGAAAAGATAGTTTACGAGGATCATTAACTCATTTAAGGTCATGTTATGATGTTACTTTTTATGATTTGTTTGTAATTGTAGATGAAAAAGAGTTTTCTATTGAGAAATCATATAATATCATTTATATGAAATCTAAAACTGACTTTAATAAAATTCAAATAGACCTTGCTCAAAATCTAGAGGTTTTCTTTATTGAATTTGAAGGAGATTCACTAAAATTTAATAGAGAATATGATGTAATTTATATTAATTTTGATAGATTAATAAAATCAGGAGAAAATATAGCAATTAAAGTTTGGTATGGAGGATATCCTAAAGAAGCATTAAATCCTCCTTGGGAAGGAGGGTTTACATGGGAAAAAGATAATAATGGAAATCCCTGGATTGGAGTATCTTGTCAAGGAATTGGAGCTAGTACTTGGTGGCCTTGTAAAGATCATCAATCAGATGAGCCTGATAGTATGCGCCTTACTTGTACTGTTAGATATCCATTAAAAACAATTTCTAATGGAAATTTGATAAAAGATACAACTGTATGGAATCAATATTTAGGTTCTTGGACTAATGTTTCTGAATGGTTTGTTTCTTATCCTATCAATAATTATAATGTTACACTTTGTATTGGTGATTATGTAAAATTAGAAGATAAATATATATCATTAAACGATACTTTAAAGTTAGAGTATTATGTTTTAAGTTATAATGAAGAAAAGGCAAAATTACATTTTCAACAGGTTAAACCTATGCTAGAATGTTTTGAAAATTATTTTGGTAAATATCCATTTATAAATGATGGGTATTCGTTGATTGAGACCTCNTATTTAGGNATGGAACATCAGTCTGGAATTGCGTATGGAAATAAGTTTTTGCCAGGATATAATGGTAATATTGATTTTATAGATAATTTAAATTTTGATTATATCATTGTTCATGAGACTGGACATGAATGGTGGGGTAATAGCATAACAACTAATGATATTGCAGATTTATGGATTCATGAGGGCTTTTGTACATATTCTGAAGCCTTATATGTAGAGTGTATCTATGGATATGATAAAATGTTATCATATATAAATAATCAAAAAAAATATGTGAGAAATGATAAGCCTGTAATTGGATTATATAATTTAAATAAAAAGGGGAGTAATGATATGTATTTTAAAGGATCCCTTATGCTACATACATTAAGAAATNTAATTAATGATGATAATCTTTGGTTTGATATATTAAAAGATATTTCCATTAAATATAAACATCAAACAATTGATGGGCAACAGGTCATTGATTATATAGATTCAAGAACTAAAATAGATTTAAAGTATTTTTTTAAACAATATTTAGAAAATAAAAACATTCCAATATTAGAATATAGAATACAAAAAAAAGGTAGAAATTTNACACTTATATATCGATGGGACTGTATTGAGAAATTTGAGATGCCNATTTTAATAAATAATGGAAAAAAGAATATTTGGATAAANCCTAATTCATCATGGCAAGAATATGATTTGGGTAATATTGATATTGAAGAGTTTGCTTTTAGGCAAGATTTATTTTTTTTTAAGGTTAAAAAACAATAAATATTTTTGTATTATGAATAAATTATTAAATTTGCANTCCTTAATTATTTATTTAAAATGGCAAAAAAAGGAAATAGAGTTCAAGTGATATTAGAGTGTACAGAGCATAAATCGTCAGGNATGCCAGGTACATCTAGATATATAACTACAAAAAATAANAAGAACACTCCTGATAGAATAGAATTAAAAAAGTTTAATCCTATTATGAAAAAAATGACAATACATAAAGAAATAAAATAAAATGGCAAAAAAAACTGTAGCATCATTACAAAAAAAAGGAGCTAAATCATTTACAAAAGCTATCAAACTTCAAAAAAATAAATCTGGAAACTATACTTTTATAAGTGAAGTAGTTCCAAAGGANCAAGTTAAAGAATTTTTTGAAAAGAAATAAATTTAAAATTCAATTAAAAAAAAAGCTTCTTTCAATCTAGAAAGAAGCTTTTTTATTATTTTTAAATCGTATGGGAATATTTAATAAAATAAAAGGANTATTTAACAAGGANAAACACAAANGNTTAGTTGATAAAAAACAAAAAAANCCAAANAAAAAGGATAGTACTTTAAAAGATGAAGCTTTAGTTACAGANGAACCTANATTNTCAGATTATCCNGTAGTTGAAGAAGNGGTTCNAGNAGTTGAAGAAGANGTTCCNGTAGTTGAAGAAGANGTTNCNGNAGTTGAANATAGANGNNNAAAGTTAGATTTTGGTCTTAAAAAAACAAAGGATAGTTTTTTTGGTAAGTTAGCTAAAACTATTGCAGGAAAGTCACGAATAGACACGTCAATACTTGATGATATT
>PBQB01000048.1 GCA_002724895.1 Flavobacteriales bacterium | reverse complement strand
AATTGACCTGATAGGTAGAGAAACAAAAACTCAACCAAACACACCATTCATTGAAATATATGATGATGGTAGTACAGAGAAAAAAATAGTTATAGAATAACGATCAACCTAAAATTACCCCTCTACTCAACGGTAACTGACTTAGCTAGATTTCTTGGTTGGTCAACATTACAACCTCTAAGTAATGCTATATGAAAAGATAAAAGCTGTAATGGTATATTTGATAGAAGTGGAGATAACTCTTCAATACAGTTTGGAATCTCAATGCAATAATCTGCTAAGGCCCTCACAATTGTATCTCCTTCAGTTACAATAGCAATTAATCTTCCTCCTCTTGACTTAACTTCTTGAATATTACTTACAACTTTATCATAATTTCCCTTGGCTGTAGCAATTACTACTATTGGCATCTCATCATCAATTAATGCAATAGGTCCATGCTTCATTTCAGCAGCTGGATATCCTTCTGCATGAATGTAGGATATTTCTTTTAGTTTAAGTGCTCCTTCAAGAGCAACTGGAAAGTTATATCCTCTTCCTAAGTATAAAAAATTAGTTGCATTTTTAAACACTTCAGCAGTCCGTTTAATTTCTTCTTCTTTTTCTAAAACTTTTTCAATATTTTGAGGAATTAACTCAAGCTCAGTAATAATTTCCCGATACCTAGATAAAGTTATTTTTCCTTTTTGTTTTCCAATTAACAAAGCCATTAATGTTAAAACTGTAACTTGAGCTGTAAAGGCTTTGGTAGATGCAACACCTATTTCAGGACCTGCGTGAGTATAAATTCCTGCATCGGTTAATCTAGGAATTGATGAGCCTGCAACATTGCAAACGCCTAAAATAACTGCTCCTTTTTCCTTTGCTAATTTCATTGCAGCTAGTGTGTCAGCAGTTTCACCAGATTGAGAAATTCCCAAAACTATATCAGACTCATTAATGATAGGATTCCTATACCTAAATTCAGAAGCATATTCTACTTCTACAGGAATTCGAGCAAAATCTTCTAATAAATATTCACCAATTAGTCCAGCATGCCAAGATGTCCCACAGGCTACTATAATTATTCTCTCTGCTTTTAATATTCGTTGTTGAAAATCCATTATCCCTCCCAGCTTAATCTCTTTTGTTTCAGGATTAATTCTTCCTCTTAAAGTATCTAATACACTTTTAGGTTGCTCTGAAATTTCCTTTAACATAAAATGTGAATATCCTCCCTTTTCAATTGCCCCTAAACTTAACTCTAGTTCTTGAATATATGGTGTTTTAGATATATTTTTTATGGTTCTAATATCTAAATTTTGATTTTTATCTACAACAGCTATTTCTCCTTCTCCTAAATATACTACATCTCTTGTATATTCAACGATTGGTGTTGCATCTGATGCAATAAAAAATTCTTCATTTCCTAAGCCAATCACTAGTGGACTACCTTTTCTGGCAACAATTAATTGGTTTTCTATTCCCTTCTGCATAACAACAATTGCATAAGCTCCAATCACTTCATTTAGTGATAGCCNAACTGCTTCAANCAAGCTAACATTTTCATTCATTTTAATTTCCTCAATTAAATGAATTAAAATTTCAGTGTCAGTTTGACTTTTAAAAACATGTCCCTTATTAACTAATGCTGTTTTAAGAATATCATAGTTTTCTATAATTCCATTGTGGATAATTACTAGTTCACCATCTCCTGAAATATGTGGGTGCGCATTTAATGTGTTTGGCTCTCCATGAGTAGCCCATCTGGTATGACCTATNCCAATTGATCCTTTAAACTGATTTTGTGAATTAACTANATTCTCNAAATCAGAAACTTTTCCTTTTTGTTTTAAAATACTAAGATTATTGTTGTCACCAATACAAATTCCAGCAGAATCATAACCTCTATATTCTAATCTCTTAAGACCCTTTATAATTATAGGGTATGCCTGTCTATTACCTACATAAGCTACAATACCACACATAATTTAAAGTTCTGAAAAATGAATTGTAAGTTGAACGTCATTATTTAAGATACTTCTATTAGCATTTACAGTTGATCCTGTTGGTAATAAATATAACTTATTAGTGTAAGAGTTGTTATTTATTAACTGGTATAAATATCTAGTAATATTAAAATTATATTCTCCATTTTGTAAGGTCCCCCCAAAATATGATTCTCCTTCAATTATGTAATCTGTTAAAAAAATATTTCTATCTTCATCGTCTAACCTTACTAGTAATAATTTTTCATGCGCTGGATAATCTATCTGACTATCATCAGCAATTGTGAAAGTCATAATTGCCTTATTTATTGATTTTCCACTTAATACCTTTTTAATTGAATCTAAACCATTGATATTAACCAATAACTTGTATCCTGCCATAGATTGAATATATTTATAAGATTGATCATTTAAAATGCTAAAATTATTCTTATCATTAAATAAATTTACTCGAGCAGTATTATTATCTAATTGAAATTCTAACTCTAAACTATCTTGACTTGAATTGTGGTAATAAATAACTAATTTGGTGTTTAANCCAGATGGATTAAGGTATAGAATAGTATTTTGTGAATTTGCTGTAACATGTAAACCCCTAAAGTTTTGCAAAAAGACATCATTTTCTTGTAATGTTGTTTCTCCAAAATCAAGTATCTTTTGTCCAAAAGTATTTTTTAAACTAATCTTTAAAAATGGGCTTTCATTTTCTTTTTTTATTGCAAATGTATTAACTAAAGAATTTGTGTTTTCTAAATTAAACGAATTTGAATAATAAACAGAATCTTTAAATATATCAAAATCTATTTCTTGAACATTTACAGAAGAAAAATCTTCTAACTCTCCATAATATCCTGAGTAACTATACGACAATATAACTGAATCTACTTCTGGATTTTCTCCAATAATATTATTGTTTGCAGAAAGTAAAATTTGNGTAATAAATTCTGCACTGTTTTCACCAAATATTGGATCATTTATCTGACCAAGAAGAAGACTAAGGGTCTCATCTGATGGCAAAGAATCTTCTGAAATTGTAAATCCTTCTTGCCATGTAAAATTTTCAGTAACATTAAATGTTATAATGTCTGATTCTGGTTGAACCTCTAATCCTAAATTATTTGGATCTGTACAAGAATTAAATATTATAATAACTAAAATAAAATGTAATAANTGGTGGTTCATTTCTTAACTTTCAATAAGCTCTGGTTCTTCAATGAATTGGGAATAAAAATCTTGATATGCTTCAAGATAATTTTCAGAACCAGGATAAGACATAAACGGTTTATCTTGTAGTTTAATNTAATCAAGGATTCTTTTATCAATTTTTTTAGTTGCTTGAATTACAGCATCAGAATAAAAAACTGCATATTTGTTTAAATTTATACTATTCGCTTTACTTAAATCTTTAACATCTTCATAATTTAAATCTTCAAATAGCAATTTTTCAGGTAACGAATCACCTAAAGAACCTTTAAAACTATTATCAAATACTGAATATATTACTTTAACATCTTCAAATAAAGGATCTTCAGAATATAATTTTTTAATATACATTGGAACCAAAGATGTAAACCAACCTTGACAATGTATGATATCGGGTTTCCATCCTAATTTTCTTACTGTTTCAATAACGCCCTTACAATAAAAAATCATTCGCTCATCATTATTAGACATGAAATTACCTTCTAAATCATGGAACATTTGTTTTTTTGGAAAAAACTCTTCATTATCAATAAAGTACACTTGCATTCTTAATTTTTGTATTGACGCTACTTTAATAATCAGTTGATGATCAAAATCATCAATGATTAAATTCATACCCGATAACCTAATCACTTCATGCAGTTGGTGCCTTCTTTCATTTATTGTTCCAAATCTTGGAAGAAACATTCTAATATCACTTCCATTTTCTTGCGTCATTTGTGAAATTTCAGCAGCAATATCCCCCATGTTTGTCTCTCCAGTATAAGGAATTATTTCCTGTGAAACATATAAAACTCTCTTCTTATCCATTCATTAAAAATTTANTATGCAAAAATATATAAAAAAAATCTATATATAAGGTATTTGCATTAGTTTTGTTTTAATTAAATNATACACTTTTTTTTNAAAAATGCAAATTTTTNANCANAAAAAAAANTTAAAAACTTNNCTNAANAAGTTGTATGATGAAAAAAAAACTNTTGGNTTTGTTCCAACAATGGGAGCAATTCANNAGGGCCATCTAAAATTAATTTTAGAAAGNAAANAANAATGTGATATTACTATTTGTAGTATTTTTATTAATCCNACNCAATTTAATAATAAAAAAGATTTTGCAAATTATCCAAAAACACTTAGTCAAGACATCAAGTTACTTACAAAATCTCTTTGTGATATATTATATTGCCCAGATGTTGACGATCTATATGACAGAATTATTACAAATACATATAATTTTAATAGTTTAACTCAATATATGGAAGGTGTTTTTCGTCCAGGTCATTTTAACGGTATGGCTACTGTAGTAGAAAAATTATTAAANATTATAAANCCTGATNTAGCNTTTTTTGGGCAGAAAGATTTNCAACAATTACAAATTGTAAANAAGTTGGTAGCACAAATGAATTGCAAAACAAAAATTGTTGGTGTAAATACCTACAGAGAAAAAAATGGACTAGCAAAAAGCTCAAGAAATAAACTACTTACTACTGAACAAAAAAGATTAGCTTCAAATATATTCAAATCACTTGTTTATTGTAAAGAAAATAAACATTTATCTATTGAAAATTTAAAAAATTATGTACAATCTAATTTAGAAAAATATAAAATAGAATTAGAATATGTTGAATTTGTAGAAATACAATCTATGACTCCTGTAGGCTCTTTAAGTAAAGGAAAAAAAATTGCAATTTGNATTGCTGCCTATTTAGATGATGTTAGATTAATTGACAATATAATTTTATAATTTTACAAAATGAATAAACGCACTTTTAAAATTATTCAATATGTAGCATCATTTTTNTTCGCCATATGTATTTTGCTTTATCTTTTTAGAAACCAGGATCCTGTAAAATTAGTAGAAGAAATTATGTCNGTAGAAACCAAATGGGTAATATTATCAATGCTCTTTGGNTCNATNGCAATTGTTAGTAGAGGTCTTAGGTGGATAGTATTGATTGATGCNCTAAATNACAAAACTTCAAAANTAAATAGCATCTCCGCTGTTTCAATTGGATATTTTACTAACCTNTTTGTCCCTAGAGCTGGCGAAATAACTAGATGTACTAGCTTATCTAAAATCAATAAAATACCTGTTGACAANCTATTTGGCACAATTCTAATTGAAAGAGTTATTGATTTTNTTTTTTTATTTAGCTTNTTGCTTATCACATTTATTCTAAAATTTAAAGCTATAACATTATTTTTTAAAAATATAATGTCTTATNTANGNACAGAAAGCGAAACAAAANTCAATACATNTTTAATTTTTATTATNGTGACNATTTGTNNNTTTTTCTTCTTTAAATTTTTAAAGAAAACAAAGTTTTATNAAAAAANAATCTCTTTTATTGAGGGACTAAAAAGTGGTTTTTACAGNATAAAANATATGAAAAACAAAACCTCTTTTTGGTTACATACTCTAAATATTTGGATAATGTATTTTTTAATGACTTATGTATGTTTTTTTTGTATGCAAGCAACTTCTCATTTAACAATTAGTGACGGTTTATTTATTTTGGTGCTTGGTGGAATAGGAATGGTAATTCCAACACCAGGAGGAATAGGTTCATACCATGCAATTGTTATGGTTGGACTTTCTGTTTTAGGTGTTGGAACAGTTCTTTTTGAAACCAATGAACAGTCAACTAATCCAGCTCTAATCTTTCCGACAGTTATTCATGCTGCTCAAACATTAGTTGCTATTTTAATGGGATGTTTTAGTATAATTATTTTATTTTTTTCAAAAAAGAAAAACAGTGAAACATCTAGATAAAATTAAAAATAAAATATTTGAAATTGATGATCTATTAATCAAAATTAATAGATGGAAAGACCTTGGATATAATATTGTATTTACTAATGGCTGTTTTGACATAATTCACAAAGGCCACATACAAACACTTAGTTCTTCTGCAGATTTAGGAGACAAGCTAATAGTAGCTATAAACTCAGATAGCTCAGTTAAAAAGCTTAAAGGA
>PBQB01000047.1 GCA_002724895.1 Flavobacteriales bacterium | reverse complement strand
AAGGAGTTAAGTTAATCTTAATATTAAGGAGCCCGAGTATTTTACTCGGGCTCTTTTTTTTAATATAATTTGTATGTATATTTGTATTAAATGATATTTAACAATATATTAAAGCAAAAATTTTTAACATAATCTATGTTCACATTTTCAAAACTTAAATTTGTTATAATCATAATTTTTTTCTCAAGTTGTGTAAACATCGCAAAAAAGAAATCTAGTAATTTCACAAATGAAAATTTTTATATAGTAGAAAATATTAATGAAAATAATATAATTTCAGATATAACTGAAATATATGATACAAACAAAATGGTATTTGTTAAAGGGGGTAAGTTTAATTTTGGGAGTAATATTGGGTTAGAAAGAGAAAAACCAGAACGTGAAGTTATAATTCAAAGTTTCTTAATAGATAAAAATCTTGTAACTGTAAAAGATTTTAGAACTTTTGTTAATGATAATAATTATATTACGGAAGCGGAAAATTTTGGTAATGGAATTGTATATAATGATTCTACTGATATTTGGCAATTAGTTGATGGTGCCAATTGGGAATTTCCCTTTGGAAAGTTAGAATCAATTGCCTTGGATGATCATCCTGTTACACAAGTTAGCTGGAATGATGCATTAGCATACTGTGAATGTTATAATAAGACTCTTCCAAGTGAAGTTCAATGGGAGTATGCAGCAAGTGAAAGAGGTCAGAAAAAGAACCAATTATTTTATTGGGGGAATGATCTAGTTGTTAATAATAATTATATGTGTAACACTTGGGCTACTGGCTATCCAAATACAATTGGTTATGAAGATGGATTTAAGTACACATCCCCAATTAGTTATTTTACAGCAAACTCTTTGGGAATATATGATATGGCAGGTAATGTTTGGGAATGGTGTTATAATTGGCATTTACCTTATGAAGGAAATCTTCAAATATTCCCTGCTGATCTTCAAGGTAAAGCTCAAAGAGGAGGTTCTTTTTTATGCAATCCAAATTATTGCCATGGCTTCAGACTTTCTGCAAGATCAGCAACTTCACCAGAAAGTTCATTGTTTCATGTTGGATTTAGATGTGTTAAAAATATTGCCAACTAAAAAAATATATGTTTATTAAAGAAAAACATTCTATGTCAAAAAGAAATTTATTTACAACTACTACTTTTTTGTGTAAAAAAAATATAAATATTAAATTATATGTTTTTCTTTTTTGTATTTATGGTTGCTCTGAAGTAGAAAAGATAGAAAAAATAAATGATAAATCAATTTTACATTCTGTTGAAAAAATGAATGTACTGTTAATTATAGCAGATGATTTAAACTGTGATTTAGGAGTTTATGAAAATCAAGTTGTAAAATCTCCTAATATTGATCGTCTTGCTAAAAGAGAAGTTCTGTTTAAAAATGCACATAATCAATATCCATCATGTGGTCCATCACGTGCTTCTTTCATGACTGGTATGTATACTAATCAAACTAAGATTACAAAAAATAATATGAATCTTAGAAATTCTATTCCAGATGTTATTACTTTAGGACAACGTTTTAGACAAAAGGGCTACCAGTCCGTTCGGATTGGAAAAATCTTTCATTATGATAATCCAAGTGCGATAGGAACTTCAGGAAATGATGATATTTATTCTTGGGATCAGACTGTAAATCCATATGGAAGAGACAAAATTGAAGAATATAAAATTAACACCTTAACACCTAGAAAGTATGGAGGAACGTTAAGTTGGCTAGCTTCTGAGGGAAAAGATGATGAACAAACAGACGGTATTGCAACAAGTGAAGCGATTAAAAAGCTTGATGAATTTGCTAAAGGTAAAATACCATTTTTTTTAGCTGTTGGTTTTTTTAGACCACACACTCCTTTTGTTGCACCAAAAAAATATTTTGATCTTTATAAACGAGAAAAAATAGAAATTCCAGAAATTTCTAGTGAATACTATACAACTTTACCAGAGCCTGCTTTGAAATCAATTAGAGCAAAAAAGAATCAACTTGATTTACAAAAGGAACTTGCTCAGGAAATTAAAGAAGCTTATTATGCAACAATTTCATTTGTTGACGCACAGGTTGGAAAAATACTTGACCATTTAGAATCAAAAGGGCTAGATAAAAACACCATTATAGTGTTTACTTCAGATCATGGTTACCATTTAGGAGAACATGGTCACTGGCAAAAAAACACATTATTTGAAAATTCAACAAGGATTCCACTAATAATTTCTGTTCCTAACTTAGAAAATAAATCAGTAATTTCTAATAGTCCAGTTGAATTAATAGATCTTTATCCTACTTTAATGGACTTAACAAATTTAAATACACCTCAGCATGTAGTTGGTAAAAGTTTAAAACCATTATTTATGAACCCTAACGCTTCAGTTCGAGAAAGTGCACTTACTAGATGGAGAAATGGTTACTCTATTAAAACTAAGCGCTATAGATTTACAAAATGGGGTGTTAATGGAGAACTAGGGTATGAACTTTATGACCATGAAAATGATAAGAATGAGTTAATTAATCTTGTAAATAATAAAGATTATAATAAAGTCAAAGATTCTTTAAAATTGATGATTGATCAAAGAATTGCTGAAGCCTCAATTAAACCCAAAGGATTAGGAAGACAATTTGAAAATGTTAAACCTATGTACAAGGCGAAAAATATTACCTTTGGGGATATTCATGATTCAAATGGTGAAATAGTAGATTTGAAAAAAAAATAGTTTAACTTTTTAAAATAAAAATATATATCTGTATTTATGAAATTTTTAAAAACAATTAAGATAAAATATTTCAATTATAAAAACACAGTATTTTTTTTAATTGCAAGTTCATCATTTCTTTTTTGTTGTAAATCAAATGATCATTCTAATCAAAAAGAAAAAATAACTTCTCCTAATTTTATACTTATATTGGCTGATGATCAAGGTTGGAATGGTACATCAGTTAAAATGATGAACAGCGAACTAGGATCAAAAAGTGATTACCTTGAGACACCAAATTTAGAGTTACTAGCTGAAAGAGGTATGAGATTTTCTGATGCATATGCAAGTGCACCTGTTTGTGCACCTTCTAGATACAGTATTCAATATGGTAAAACACCAGCTCGACTTTCTTTAATTCGTGTTGGAATGAATACGGATCATATTGATCATGATGCGTTTATAAGCATACCAAAAGCACTTAAACTAATTAACAGTAAATATAAAACAGCTCACTTTGGGAAATGGGGTATGGGAAGTCACCCTTCTTCTCTTGGATATGATGTTAGCGATGGTCCTACAAAAAATAAGGATGGTAATTTTGACAATAATAAAAATCAGTGGAAAAATGTATTTAAACAAGATCCAAAAAATATTTTTTCATTAACTGAGAGAGCGATTAAATTTATTACTTCTAGCAACGAAGAAAAAAAACCTTTTTATCTTCAAATTTCACATTATGCTGTTCATTCTAATATTGAATCAAGAGTTACAAGCTACGAACAATTCAAAGATAAACCTAAAGGAGCACAGCAAAAAGATTTAGGATTTGCTGCCATGACATTTGATTTAGATAAAGGGCTGGGGATTTTATTAAAAAAAATAAAAGAACTTGAAATAGATAATAATACATATATCATATATATGTCTGACAATGGTTCAGTACCTAATATCCCAGGAGCCAAGAAGTATGAAAAGAGCTATAACTATCCGTTAAGTAGAGGTAAGTGGGATGCTTTTGAAGGAGGGGTACGTGTTCCACTTATTGTGGCGGGACCAGGAATCAAAAATGGTTCTGAGTCTGCTATACCTGTTTCAGGAAGTGACCTATTACCAACTATAATTGATTTAGCTGGAAACAAGAGAATTAAATTGCCTGAAATTGATGGAGGAAGTTTTGCATCAATACTTTTAAATAAATATAATAAAAAGGTTAAAAGAGCAGTTAATGGTATTTTTTTTCATGTCCCTTATAAAAATGGTATTGCTTTAAAAAGACCACATTCTGCAGTTCGCCAAGGAGATTATAAGTTAATTAAATTTCAAGATGATAAATCAATACATTTATTCAATTTAGTAAAAGATAAAATGGAGCAATTTAATTTAGCTGTTAAAAATCCTGAGAAAGCAAAAGAATTGGAACAAATATTAGATAATTATCTAATCGAGGTTCATGCTCCTAAATGGAAAGATGGTATTAATTGGAAAAATATTCCTCTAAAAGAAATTAACTCAAATTATTAAGATTATTTCTGATTAAAAAAAATATTGACATACAATTATATTTAGTAATTTAGTGAAAATTTTGTATATTTTATATGTTTTATGAGGGTATTGTTTTGGTTCATTATTTTTATGTGGGGAGGAAGTTCTTTTAGTCAAGATACAGTTAATAAACCAACAACTTTTAGTAGTAATATTTTGAGCTTTAAAAATCCTTCAAGTTCAATTTCTTTTACAGGTTACTATAGATTTTTAGGTTTTATTCGTAATCAAAAAGAGACCTTTCCTAATAATAGTGGTAAAACATTAGTCATTAGTTCAGGAGATGCTTATAGAGAACCTATGTTTCTTTTGAAAATTAATGGAAAGACGAGAGATAATATCACATTTGGTGCAGACCTAATGTTCAATAGTTTATATAAAGGGCCATCAGAAGATTTTACTCAGGATTTAACTCTTAATCTTGGACTTAACCTATCTACATCAGTTATTACCAATCATGGAAAATTTAATTTTAAAGCAGGGGGCGTTTCATGGTATAGACAAAGTCGACTTACTGTATGGGGAAACAAATCTTTTAATCGAATTAGTATATTTGAAAGGAGACCACAAACACCATTAAATCAAATACCAATTAATCGTTATTCAAAGTATTATAATAGCGGTTTGATTGACCAAGGAGTTAGATATGGAAGTCGTGCTTTTCAAGGATTATTTTTTCAAGCTTCTAGGTTGCCTTATAATTTTAATATAAAAGGTGTTATAGGAAAAAGTAATTTTAACAGGTCTATAATTGAAAAGGGTGATAATTTTACTGGCTCTTTTCAGATCAAAATCTCACCAAGTGCCGACTTACAATTTGCTTATAATCATCTTTATTCCTGGGCAGATACAGATTCGTTAAGTGAAGATAGAAGGGGCTATTTTATTAATACTTTTGAACTAGAAAAGAAATGGAATAAAATACAAGTTCAACTAGAAATGGGAATTGGAAAGTATAGTGATCCAATCCGTTCGTTAGGCTATGGTGAGTCTATACTTTTAAACATTAAAACTGCAAAATCAACAAAAGTTCCACTAAATCTGCAACTTTATAGGGTTTCACCACAATTTGTAAATGTTACGGGAAACTTTTTGAACACAACTATTCTTGAAGTATTTCCAAATGTAGAAGGAGTAGGGACGACGGTTAGAACACCTTATCAAAGTCCGATGGTTGGACTTGGATTTCCGGTAAATAACAGACAAGGTATTTCTATTAATACAGATGTTATTTTAGGTAAGCTCAAACTTAATGGAGGTATTGGTATTTTTGCTGAGATTGATACTTCTTACGCAGCGCTTTCTTATATCCACAATATCAATGGTCAGACACTTTCAAGAATCTATGTTTTTGCTCAAGAATGGGGTCCATATAATGCACTTAATTCAACTTATAGAGGTATATTTGAAACTGTAAATATAAGTGATACAACTTCTAGCGGACTTGCTAACTTTAAAAAGTTTTTCAATACGATTGAATTTCAAGCTAAATACAACAATAAGATTTTTGGAAAGAACTATTATATATTTTCATTGATGCGACTAAATACCTGTCAAAAAAAAATAAATTTAATACCTCAAATTGGTACTCAAACACTTATTAGTCAACTTAGTACAGAAATAGATTTTAGTGTTGAGCTAAGTGAAAAAGCAGCACTTGTTTTAAGTTATGGGATAGAAAAAGTATTAGGTAATTCCTCTACAGATGTAGGAGATAGTCCAGAGGCAACATCTACAAATACCTTTTTTGAAAGTTTAGGATTGGACAATTTTTATAGATATACAAATTCTAGAAATCAAAAAAACACGCTTTTTGGATTTGGGTTAGATTATAAAATTGGTCAAAATGCAATGGTGTTTTTCCGTCATAACCAATATAGATATTTTGACCCAAATTTTATTGAAAATCATTTAAAAGGTAGAGAATCCATACTAGAAATAAAAATAAATTTTTAACTTATGAAAAGAAACTTATTAATCTTATTTGTTTTTTTTAAATTCTTCTTGTCTTGCATTAGTCTTCATGCTCAGACAAATGAGAATATTTGGTTTGATGGACTTTCTCGATCCTATTTTGCTAGAGATGCTATAGATAAAAGTGTAAGAGATGATACACTTTCTGTAAAGAGTACATCAAATGGGTATAGTATGTTAGACTTAAATACTCATGTAAATCCAATAAAGAATATGGAGATTTTTGCACAATTACGAATACGTAATTCCTTTGGAAGTTTTTTTGGTTCAGGTACACAAGTAAATGTCCGACAACTTAAAGCAAAAGGTATTATAAATAATAAAATCCGTTTCAGTATTGGAGATCTTTTTCTAAAGCAATCTAAATTTACACTTTACAATTATGATGATGAGATTTTAAGAGATGAAAATGATATACTAAAAGCTTATAGAGATATTATTAATTATGAAAACTTTTATACTGAAAATAGATGGCGTTTACATGGAATTCAAACTGATTTCTCTTTTAAATTTGATCGATTTGTTAGAAATGTAGGTTTTGATTTCTTCATTACTCGTCCAAGTGGATCTCGGCAAATAAATGAAACTACTTATTCTAGTGATCTTCTATTTTCGGGTAGTTCTATTTTTTCTCAAATTAATAAGAGAATTTCATTATTTGGAAACTATGTCAATTTATTTGAAGAAGAATCAAGCGGTACCAAAAATATTTCTGTTCGAAATCCAGTGTATGATTTTTCAATGTTATATCATTTTGGTAGCAACAAATATCGTGTTGAACAGAAGATACAAACAGGTTTTTCTAGAAGATATTGGCTTCACTCTGATTTAGAGAATGATATGTTAGATTATACATCAAATGATACAAAAGGTATGTATTTTGAATTTAATAATAAATATCTTAAAAATGATTCCACATTATTTTTAACTATAGGGTATCGATATGTGGATCCTAATTTTAGGAGTGCTGGTGCTCAAACTAGGCGTTTGGATTATTTTAGTAATAGAAACACAATTTATCCTTTTTATACAAATATGTCATTAATAAGACCATCTTCTACGTTTGATTTAATATCAGATGAACAATTGTATAACCAAAATCTTTCCAGCGTTTTAATGAATTTCAATCCTATTTATTCAAATATACTTCCTTACGGAGATGCAACACCTAATAGAAATGGAGTCTACTTTAATGGACTGATAAATAACAAAAAAAAGATTTTTGTTGCTAAATTTAATGCTAGTTTTTATTCAGAAGTAATAGGTCAAGGAACTTCAGAAAAAAGAAACTTTACTTTATTTAAAGGAAACTTTAAAATTAATTTTCACCAATTGTTAAATTTAGAGAATGAGTTTATCTTATCTGCTTCTTCTGTAAGTGAATATACGAAAAGAGGAGGTAAAGAAATTTCTTCATTGAACTTATTTAGCCATCAGATGAATGTATCAGCAAATGTAGAGTTAGTTAAAAAGTTATTTGTTCAAGTATCATATAATCAAATTAGTGCCTTTGGAAATGAGTTTTTGACTCAACGCGATAATTTTGGGAATATCAATTATTTTACTTCAGTACAGATAGACCAAAAAGATCATCTTCTTTCATCTGGATTGCTTTACAAAATTAGAGATAATGTATACGCTAATATTCAATATAACTTGTGGGGTATGAAATTTGCTGATCAACCTTATTTAGATTATAACTACAATAGATTTATATTAATTTTATCTGTCAAATTATGAGAAAAAAAACAAAATTCATTCTTTTACTGTTCTTAGTAACTTTTATAAATAGTTGTACAAAAAAAGTATTTGAAGGACCATCAATTGAAAATCTATATGGTGATTTTGAGATAATTGAGCCACTTCAAATTACAAATAAAAACCCTAGCTTTTCGAGTAACGAAAAAGTTGGTTTTCATTGTCAGTTTAATAAACCTATTGAATGGAAAATTGCTATNTTGGGTCTAAGTACAAGCGCTACTAGAGAAATTTCTGGTTTTTCGAATCTTATTGATTCAAATATTATTTTTTGGAATGGTGGGCCATCACAGATCCCNTTTTTTTCAGAAGAATTTTGTGCAATTGAATTGACTTTTGAAAATGAAATTGATACGCTTAGAGATACAATTTNTATTGTTTCAGCNAAAACTTNTGAAAATGGTATTTGGCTTGAAAGCTTTGAAGATGGTTTCCCNGATAATGGTCTTATTTATTATAATACTGATGGTGGTNGTATGACTTTTTCTGTAGCAAACGATGATGCTTTACTNGGNAANAGCTATTTTAAGATGGGTGGTAGAGTAAATTGGGATTGGTCATTGGGTACAATTGACCTGCCAATTAATATTACTAATGTTAGTCAAATACCAGAAGACCTGTATATTAATTTAGGTATACTCTCAGATATACAAGACTTACATTCTGGACAATTTATAAATATTTTAATATCAGAGGAAACAGNAACACCTTTTAATGATAATCCTAATAATAATGCTTCAGATCTATTCGANTCAACAATGGAGGTTTATAAAATGAAGATTCCTGTAGATTGGGATGGTTGGCAAATGAAATCGTTCAAGTATTCAGATTTTGAACCTTTATCGCCAAATAATCAAAATATTAATTTTAACATGAATCCAAATGATATTAGTGCAATTAGAATTTCCTGTCAAGCCTGCCCTTCTTCAACTGGAAATCCAATTTGCCCTGAAAACTTTGGTAAAGATGTTCGAACAGATATCGATCATATTATTTTCACAACAAATGCAAGCTTATTAGATCAGTAATGAAGTTGAAAACACAAATATTTGTAGTAATTCTTATTTTTTTGAACCTGTCTTGTGGTTATATGCAAGAAGTTAATGTTTATGAGTCTTCAAAATCTATTTCAGCATATGACAAATTTCCTTATAAAACACTTTTTACGGATTCTCAAGAGAATGGGTTATGGGGAGTAAAAAGTAATTCTTGNAAAGAAGTATTTTTTGAAAATTCAAATAGCTATATTGGAAATGATCATCTTCACATAAAGTGGAACGCATCTAAATGTAATTACATAGCAGTTGGTTTAAAATGGGCCGATTATAAAGTTAAAGACCTTAAGCCAATTATAGAATCAACTGCGATAGAATTACATGTACGTATTGATTCAGGTGAGCTTTCTAATATACCTATGTTTTTTGTTCTCTTAGATTATGGAGGTAATCAGTGTAGAGCTAATATTAATTACTTAGATCTAGAAGGAGGTAAAATTGATAGTGATTGGAGAAGAATACGTATTCCTCTTCAAGCATTTAATTATAAAAAACGAAATGTAAATATGAGCAAGATTAAAGAACTTCGTCTTGAATTTCAAAGAATGGGTGATCTACATATAGACAATATTATAATTGTTCCTCACAAACATAATTATCAGAATAGTAGAGAAACATTCACAAAAGTATTTAATACACACCCAATACAAATTGGAGTTGGAAAAGAATATTGGTGGGGTATTAATAAAAAATATTCATCTTGTCTTCAATTTGGNAGCTACTTTGAAAATGAGAGTGTTGTAGTGGATTTAGATGAATCAAAAGAAATGCAATGGAATACATTTGGTTTTTCTCCTTACCAATGGATGCTTGTAGATATCACATCTATTTATACATCATCAGCAATTATGTTTAAGGTTAAGTCAGAAAAAATACCTGCTCTCCAATTAAATTTGTTTTCTTATAAAGGTAAAAAAAGAAGATTACAAAAAATATTAAATGAAACCCATTTTATTGAAAGAGAAAATGGGTTATATGAAGCTTACCTACCTTTAAAATCATTAGAAGGGCATAAAGAGTTTAGATGGGATTCATTTAAGGAAATTAGGTTTAAAATTTTAGAAAGTTCTAAATGTGAAATAGGAGATTTTCAACTTATTGAATTTCGGGGAAACCCTAAAAAACCAACACAATGGAAAGGAATTTAAATCTATTTTTTTGTTTGCTATTCAGCATTTTATATGCTTTTACTGCTCATTCACAGGCTAGTAAAGTAGAAGTGACTACTAATTCATTAGGTCATTTTGAATTACAAAAAAATGGTGTCCCTTACTATATTAAAGGAGCNGGTGCTAAAGATCATTTTGGACTATTAGTTAAATCTGGAGCTAATTCGATTAGGATTTGGAGTACAAATAATAAGTCATTGCTTGATTCTGCGTATCACCATGGCCTTACAGTAACACTTGGATTACATGTAAGACCCGAAAGAAGTGGTATGGATTATAATAATGAATATGCTGTTAAAGGTCAAATTGAATATTTAAAAAATGAAGTGTTAAAATATAAAGATCATCCAGCATTGTTAGTATGGGGGATTGGAAATGAGGTAGATCTTAAATATAGTAATTTTAAAGTTTGGGAAACTATTGAGATTATTGCTAAATTTATTAAGGAAGTAGATCCAAATCATCCGACAATGACTGTAATAGCTGGAGTTGATCCTTCAAAAGCATTTTATATTAAAAAATATTGTCCAAGTATTGATATATTGGGACTTAATGTTTATGGTTCAATTGAGAATGCTGGATTAAATCTCAGAAAGTTTAATTGGAATAAGCCTTATATTGTTTCTGAATGGGGTGTAAATGGCCCTTTTGAAGCTAGAACAACATCATGGAAAGCTAAGATAGAACCACCCAACGGGATAAAAGCAGACCAGCGTCTTCGAAGATATCAAGAGTTGATTGAAAAAGATAAAGAATTTTGTCTAGGAAGCTATTGCTTTCTTTGGGGTCAAAAACAAGAATCTACAGCTACTTGGCATGGAATGTTCCTTAGCAATGGTTTGCCGACAGAAGCTGTTGATGTGATGCATTTTTGTTGGAAGGGAGAATGGCCTAATTCGCGTGCTCCATCTATAAGAAATATAATATTAGAAAATATAGGATGGAGAAAAGATCATATAATTGCNCCTTCATCACAAGCAACTTTGAAAATTGAATTACTTAAGTACAANAACAAAAAAATAATNGTTGAATATGTATTATATCCTGAAGCTTTTAGTAATAAAATTGGTGGTGATATTCAGAAATCTCCAGAGCCAATAAAGTTTGAAATTGTCAATCAAAGTGATAATGAGTTAACTTTTATAACTCCAAAGGAAAAAGGAGCATATCGTTTGTTTGCATATGTGAAAAATGAAAAAGGACAAAGCTCTGTTGCTAATATTCCTTTTCTTGTAGAATAAATATTGGATAGTTAGTTGCTTAATTGTTTAACTAATATTTCATATCCAGGTTTAAATAGAATGACTTCAATTTCATTTGTAGCTTTAATCAACTCATTTTTTGTATAAATATTCCAAACTTTTTCATTCTTTCTACGCCATCCTACTGATGTATGTGGATTGTTAGGTTCAATAATATATTTTGCATCATTAATAGTAATTTTTGGCTCTTTCAACTTAGGTATGGTCNTGGTGTTAGTAAACATTGAATCTAGCATAGCAACTTCACTCATATTTCCAAAATCAGAATTCTCCATCCATTTAAATAAAAAATATTCTAGTTTTTTATAAATCCGTTCATATTTAGGATTATGAATTAGATTATTAGTTTCAAAATAATCTTCTGAAACTTTATANAATTCTAAACTATTTTTGTTATTTNAAAAAACCCTTGAAAAATTAGTATTTAGTTCTTTCTTTTGTTGTAGAGAATCTAAAACTTGCATTGTTTTCATTTTTTGGCGATAGCTAATTGGTTTATAGAAATTAATAACAGTATCACTATTAAAAATTAGCTTGAAATGGTTACCTCTAATACTTCTACTTCTATTATTACATTCATCAAAACGATCGATAGCAGCATAAATATATCTTCGCTGGTCCTTTTTATAAAAAGAAACACCTTCAAATGGAAAATCTCTTTTAATATTTGCAATATCTAATATGGTTGGTGCAAAATCAACAAAACTGATTAGCTGATTGGAATTTTTAGTATAATTATCATTAACCCACTTAGCTATAAATGGAACACGAATACCAGTTTCATGAATAGATCGTTTATATCTTGGAAATGGACCGCCGTGGTCACTTAAGAAAAAGATAATTGTATTTTCATACAAACTATCTTCTTTAAGCTGATTTATAATTATCCCAATTTGTTTATCTAGTTTTTCAATATTTTTATAATTAGTTANTANATCACTTTTGATTCTATTATCATTAGGNAAAAAAATAGGTAGCTTGACATTCTCTAATTCATGTTTTGNATACGGAATTTTATTTTTCCAAATACTAGATTCATGTGTTACNTTAAAATTGAAGACAGAAAAAAAAGACTGACCTTTTTTTTTATTTCTCCAATGTGCTGTTTTACTACTTTCGTCCCAAGCTAGTGGAGAGGTCATCATATTGTAATCTTCTTTAGAGTTGTTAGTNCAATAATATCCATTTGCTCTAAGGTCTTCAGTAAAGAAGCGAACAGGTTTTTTTGGTTTAGGGCTGTAATACGGTAGAGAGTTATGTGAATTAATTGTATTTTTTTTTGATTTTTTATAAGCTCGCATATGCTGAGTTCCAAGTGTTGTAGGATACATTCCAGTAATTAGACTACTTCTACTTGGAGCACAAACAGGCGAAGGAGTGTAACAATTTTTATATACTATACCATCTTTAGCTAGCTGATTGATATTTGGTGTGTTAGCACTTGAATCTCCATACATTGAAAAAAACAAGGATTGATCCTCACATACAAGCCATAAAAAATTCGGTGATTCTTGAGAGGAACAATATGAATAAAAAAATAATAATAAAGAAGATAAATACGTCTTTAATTTTTTATATTTTTTGCTATTCAAAACTTAACTCAATTAATTATATTTGTAGATAAAATGCTAATTTAAAGACTTATTACTAATTTCTAAAAGAAATTAGTCTTTAAATTTGGTTTTAAAATAATTATTTAAAATAAATCTTAAAATGAAATCTCAAAGTTTTATCAATCTATTCAGTATTATTTCACTTATCATCTTTTTATTTTGTGCATGTAATTCAAATGATAAAAAGCAAGAAACTAAGCCACTTAATATCATTTATATAATGGCTGATGATCATGCTTATCAAGCTGTTAGTGCCTATGGATCACAAGTCAGTAAACTTGCACCAACTCCTAATATAGATCGTATTGCTAATGAAGGTGCTAGAATGGATGCTGTTTACTGTACAAATTCTATATGTGGACCAAGTAGAGCTTCCATATTAACCGGTAAATTTTCTCATGTTAATGGATTTTATAAAAATGTTGATGGTGGAGATTTTAATGGAGAACAGCTTACATTTCCTAAAGTATTTCAGAAAAATGGCTACCAAACAGCAGTCATAGGNAAATGGCATTTAGGAACAACACCAACAGGTTTTGATTATTCAAAAGTTTTAATCAATTGGGGTGGGCAAGGAACTTATTATAATCCTCAATTTTGCATTAATGGAATAGATACTGTTGTTGAAACTAAATTACATGTTACAAAAGCAATTGAAAATGATTGTTTAGATTGGCTTTCAAAACGAGATACAACTAAACCTTTTATGCTATTATATCAGTTTAAGGCACCGCATAGAGATTGGAGGCCCGACTCTATGTATCATGATTTATTTAGTGATTTTGATTTTCCTCTTCCCGAGACTTTTAATGATAATTATGAGGGAAGACTTGCAGCAAGTGAAAATATGATGGAAATTGGAAAACATCTTAACAGAAGAGATATGAAGCAAATACCTCCTTCAGGATTATCAAGAAGAGATTCATTGCGTTGGCTTGCCTATGGAGATAAGGGACAGTATTGGTCGCCAAATGATACTTTAAAAGGGGATGCCCTTAAATACTGGAAATTTCAAACATATATAAAAGACTATTTAAGAACTGTTGCAGGTATTGATCGAGCAGTCGGCAGTGTTTTAGATTATTTAGAAGAAAANGGATTGAGTGATAATACCATAGTAGTTTATACTTCTGACCAAGGATTTTATCTTGGAGAACATGGATGGTTTGATAAAAGATGGATGTATGAAGAATCTTTCAAGATGCCTTTTGTGATTAAAAACCCTAAAATGATTAAGGCTGGAACTACTTCAGATGCTATGGTAATGAATGTTGATTTTGCACCTACTTTGCTTGATATGGCTGGATTAGAAATTCCTTCTGAGATGCAAGGAAAAAGCTTTAAAGGAGTATTTGAAGGAGATCTCAAGAACCAAAGAAAATCTGTTTATTATCATTATTATGAGTGGCCAATATGGCATAAGGTACAACCACATTATGGTGTTAGAACAGATCGATACAAACTCATACACTTCTATTATTCAATGGACGAATGGGAGTTATATGATTTAAAAACAGATCCTAATGAAATGCATAATATTTATTCTGAGGTATCACCAGATTTGATAGCAAGTCTAAAAAAAGAACTTCAAGATCTTAGAGAAGAATATAAGGATAATGGCTCGATTGAGCAGATGAGAAGAATGACAGATACAGTTATTCGTAGAGTTTATAATGAGCCAAAAATTTACAAAGAAAAAAATAAAATTAAAAAGTATTAAAATCATCGCATCATGAAAAAAAATCTAAAATTTCCTTCTAGAATAAATGTTATTAGTTTTTTCCCTTTTAACAACTTTTTGTTTCTAAATTCACTGTTAAAAAGAATTAAAATATTTTTATTATTTATTGCTTTAACAATAAATTCTTTAAGTCTATTTGCTCAAAATTCATCATTGATAAGTTCCTGTAGTGAATTTGTTGCTGGATCAAATCCAGCTTGGGCACATGTTCTTGTAGCTACAACTGTTGCTGACTCAGCACTAAGTCAAGGACCCCAAACATTTACTATGAATGTAATAGATACTGCAAATGGAGCAAGTGTTAGAGTTGCAAAAACAACAGCAAATGGAAACTGGTTTTTTGGAAATCCAATATCATTAACACTTGGATCAAACAGCATCACCGTACCTTCAGTAACTTTTAATAGAGCAGTTAAATTCCAATTCTCAAATGGAGATGTAGAATTTGATGCATTAAGTTTAAATGGAGTAAGTTCAAATTGTGTTAATCCTTTGCCAATTCCAACAGCCTCATTGATAAGTGTATGTAGTGATTTTATATCCGGGCCAAATGTAACTTGGCCTCATGTACTTGTAGCTACAACTGTTGCTGATGGTGTAGTTAGTCAAGGAACTCAGACATTTACTATGAATGTAACTGACACTGCAAATGGGGCAACCGTTAGAGTTTACAAAACTACAGCTAATGGAAGTAATTTTTTTGGAAATCCAATTCCATTGACAATTGGATCAAATAGTATAACAGTACCCGCTGTTACATTTGATAGAGCAGTTAAATTTCAATTTTCAAGTGGAGATGTAGAATTTGATGCGTTAAGCTTGAACGGAGTTAATGCAAATTGTATTTGTGCTACTTTGTCAGTTTTAGATGTTATTGAGGCATGTGATAGTTATACATGGATTGACGGAAATACATATACATCATCTAATAATACTGCAACATATTCATTAACTAGTGTAAATGGTTGCGACAGTGTAATTACTCTCGACTTAACAATTACTAATATAAATTCAATGGTAGATGTAGTAAATGGATCAACTTTACAGGCTCAGTCAGTTATTACTGGAACAAGCTATCAATGGCTCGACTGTAATGATAATTTTGCTCCAATTTCTGGAGAAACTAATGCAACATTTACTCCACAAGTTTCTGGCTATTATGCTGTAGAANTAACTTTGAATAATTGTTCAGTAATTTCAGATTGTTTTACAATAACTAGCACCTCATATAAAGATATTTTAGAAACAAAGTATGATGTTAAAATCTTTCCTAACCCTACAACTCAAGAACTGACTATTTCATTAGATGGTGTTAACATTGTGGATATTGTAATTACAGATATTAAAGGAAAAGTTTTGTTAAAACAGTCTGGTTTATTAGATAAAAGTCGTATTAATATTTCTGAATATGTAGCAGGAACTTATTTTGTAAAAATTTTGACCGAATCAGGAAGTAGAGAAATACGCGTTACTAAACAGTAGTAATATCTTTATGTTTTTCATCTTTGTAATATTTCAAAAAAGATTGATTATTTTTGAATAATGAGAAAGTATTTATTGTTCATATTTTTATTTCCGAATCTATGCTTATCTCAAAATCTTTATAACCCATATTTATTTTATGATAATATGGGTGGTATTTATGATAAAGATTCATTAAGAACCATTAATATTAATTTTTATAATTCTGATTTTAATAATATATTAGATAGTACATATTATAGTAGCCCTTTATATAGATTGCCAGCTAAACTTATTTTTAATAATGTAAAATTAGATAGTGTTGCAATTAGATATAAAGGAAACTCTAGCTACATTAAGTGTAATTCAATTATTAAGAAGCCATATAACATAGATATTAATGATATTGTAGTAGGTCAAACATTAATGGGATACAAGAAATTAAAACTATCAAATTCCTGGTTTGATCCTACTTTTTTAAAAGAACTATTAGCAACAAAAATATATCAAAGGTATTTACCAACATATGAAACTAATTTAATGAAGGTATATACACAGGGTAACTATACAGGTTTATATTTAAATCAAGAGGCTGTAAACAAACAATTTTTAGAAAAACATTTTTCTGAAGAAGATGGAGCCTTTTTTAAGTGTGACCCTATTGATATGTCAACTTATAGTCCAAATCTTAAATTTTTGGGACAAGATAGTTCATTATATTATAATAGTTATGAGTTGAAATCAGATCATGGATGGAGTAGTTTAATCAATTTGATAGATGTTTTAAATAATAACCCATCAAACATAGAAAGTGTCCTTAATGTAGATAGAGTTTTGTGGTATTTTGCAGTTAATCACGTGGTTATGAATTATGATACATATAATATAGGAAGCCCACATAATTATTATTTATATCAAACTAAAGATGATCTTTTTCAAATTATACCATGGGATTTAAGTGAAAGTTTCATAAATGCTTCTGGATCAACACCAACTGGGATATTATCTGATCCTTACTCAATACAAACAAACAAACCCCTATTAAATATATTATTAAATAATCAATTATATCGTAAAATTTATACTGCTCACTTAAGAACTATTATTAATGAATCATTAGATACATCTTGGTTTTTGCAAAATATAAATTCTTTACAGACATTAGCATATCCTGCAGTTTTAAATGATACAGAAAAAGGTTATTCGACTCAGGACTTTTTTGATAATATTAATCAAGTTTCTGTTCTTAATCAATGGATTTCAGCTCAACCTTTAATACCTGTGATTTTATCTCGAATTAATAATTTATTACAAAATCCAGAAATAAACTTAACCCCTCCATCAATATCTAATTTGAGTATTTCTGGAAATTATGTTTCTGTAAAGGTTTTAGGTGCTGATTCAGTACATTTAATGCTGACTCTTAGTGAATATAATTCAGAATTTCAAGAGATTATCATGAATGATGATGGACAAAATGGAGATGTTGTTGCTACAGATAATATTTATACAACTCATTATCAATTTCCAATAAATGGAGATGAGGTTAAATTTTATATTCGCGCTTACAACAATGATGCTGTAACTTTATTACCTGAAAGAGCAGAGTATGTTTTCTATACTTATTCTTTACCTACAAGTTACATGAATATTTTCAATCATAAAAAAAGAAATCTATTATATGTAAAAGATATTTTAGGAAGACCCATTAAGGATTCAAAAAATCAACCTCTTTTCTATATCTATGATGATGGAACTGTGGAGAAGAAGATAATTTTTGAATAAATAAAAATCCACTCAAATGAGTGGGTTTATTTTTGGTGGACCTCTCGGTCCCAGTTTCGAACTTTTTTAATAAAACACGCCAAATTTTTAGATTAATTAGTAACATTCATGTATGTTTGATAAACTAAAAATAATAATTATGAAAAAAACCATTTACCTTTTAACTAGTATATTATTTTTTTCTGCTTGTAATTATGAAGCTCCTGTTGAAGAAAAAAGTGATAATATATCTAAAATATTTGAAAAGAATTGTGAGACTGTAATAGCTTATGAGACTGCTTTTTGTCAAGAGAATATTGACTATGAAAAGTTCTATTCAGATAAAGCTATAATTAAGGGTACAATATTAGGTGACAAAGATTCAATGTATGTTGCTGATCGTAAGGTAGCACATCAAGAATTGTGGAAGAAATATGATTTTAGTATGCCACCTCTTAATCCATTGCCTGGCGTTAATCCGGAAACAAAGAAAATGGACGGTTCTGTAAGAAACTATTTTGATATTACCATTACATTAACTGAGAATGGGAACTCTGTTACAATACCAATGTATAATTCATTTGATTTTGATGATGAAGGAAAAATACTTTTCCTGCAATATTATGGGGACTTTACAGCTGCATTTCTTTCTCTAGAGGAATAGAGTTGATTTTTGTATTTTAAAAAATAAATAAACCCACTCATCTGAGTGGGTTTATTTTTGGTGGATCTTTCGGTCCTTATTTCGAACTTTTTTAGCACCTATCTAAACCACTGAATCTTTTCAGATATATTATCTCTTCTTATTTTTCTTACATTTTTAGAGTCGTGAATTCCTAAATAAAAGAATCCTAAACATATTTCATCTTTATTAAGTTTAAGAAACTTTCTAAGTTTACTAATATATTTTGGAGTACTCCAATAAC
>PBQB01000046.1 GCA_002724895.1 Flavobacteriales bacterium | reverse complement strand
CTTGCTCTAGCAACAATTAACTTATCCTCTTCAGATAGTTCATCCATTCCTAAAATTGCAATAATATCTTGTAACTCTTTATATCTTTGAAGTAATTCTTTTACATTTTGAGCACACTTGTAGTGTTCATCTCCAACTACTTCTGGAGTTAAAATTCTAGATGTAGAATCCAGTGGATCTACTGCTGGATAAATTCCTAACTCAGCAATTTTTCTAGAAAGTACTGTAGTTGCATCTAAGTGAGCAAAAGTAGTAGCGGGAGCGGGGTCAGTTAAATCATCAGCAGGAACATAAACAGCTTGTACAGAAGTAATAGAACCATTTTTTGTAGAGGTAATTCTTTCTTGCATAGTTCCCATCTCAGTAGCTAATGTTGGTTGATAACCTACAGCTGAAGGCATACGGCCAAGTAATGCGGAAACTTCAGATCCGGCTTGAGTAAATCTAAAAATATTATCAACAAAAAATAAAACATCTTTTCCTTTTCCTTTTCCATCACCATCTCTAAAATATTCAGCAATAGTTAGTCCTGATAGCGCAACTCTTGCTCTTGCACCAGGTGGTTCATTCATTTGGCCGAAGACGAAAGTAGCTTTAGATTCTCCAAGTTTTTGTTTGTCAATTTTTGTTAAGTCCCATCCTCCTTCTTCCATAGTTTTGTTAAAATCTGGGCCGTAATTTATGATTCCAGATTCAAGCATTTCTCTCAAAAGATCATTTCCTTCCCTTGTTCTTTCTCCTACACCAGCAAAAACAGAAAGTCCTCCATGTCCTTTTGCAATATTATTAATTAATTCTTGTATTAAAACTGTTTTACCAACACCAGCACCACCAAATAATCCGATTTTACCTCCTTTTGCATATGGTTCAATTAAATCAATTACTTTAATTCCTGTAAAAAGTACTTCTGTTGAGGTTGATAAATCTTCAAATTTAGGAGCTTCTCTATGAATTGGAAGTCCATCATCAGTGCTTAAATTTTCCATTCCGTCAATAGCATCACCAATTACATTAAAAACTCTTCCTTTAATGTGTTCTCCAGTCGGCATTTTTATTGGTGAGCCAGTTGCTACAACTTCTGTTCCTCTACTAACTCCATCGGTAGTTTCCATAGATATTGCTCTAACAGTGTCTTCCCCAATATGTTGTTGACATTCAAGAACTAATTTTGACCCATCATTTCTTGTTATTTCCAAAGAGTCAAATATATTTGGTAGTCCATTATCATTATTTTCAAAAGTTACATCTACAACTGGGCCAATTACTTGAGCTACTTTTCCATTATTTTTTGACATAAATTATATTTTAATAATTGATTAATAATTATTGTGCAAACTTACTATTTTTAAATTGTTTTGTTAACTAAATTTATGAATAAAATTAATTGTTATTTTTGAACACTTTTTTAACAATTGAAAGATATAATTTAAACTTGTGAAAATATTTAGTTCAGTAGATAAATTTCCTAAAAAAATAGAGACAGCTATTACTATTGGAACTTTTGATGGTTTGCATAAAGGACATATACGCGTATTTGAAGATTTGATAAATATTGCAAGAAAAAAAAAATTACAAAGTCTTGCTTTGACTTTTTTTCCTCACCCAAGACATGTAATTTATCCTGAAGATAATCACCTATACTTACTTAACACATTGCAAGAACGCATTAACAGATTACAAAAAACTAAGCTTGATAATTTTGTTATACAGGAATTTAACTTGGAATTTTCAAGAAAAAAATCAATCCAATTTATCAGAGATATTTTGGTGAATCAACTTAATATGAAGCATATGATCATTGGTCATGATCATCATTTTGGTAGAAATAGAGAGGGGAATTTTGATGAGTTGAAAGAACTTGCCCAATTGTTTTCATTTGATTTGTACCGAGTTAATGCTCATATTAGTGATGAGGTAATTGTTAGTTCTACAAAAATTAGAAACTTACTTTCTTCAGGAAAAATTGAGCAAGCTAATAAAATGTTAGGATATAATTATTGTTTTTCAGGCACAGTTGTTCATGGAGAAAAAATCGCGAGAAAATTGGGTTTTCCAACTTGTAAT
Source organism: Flavobacteriales bacterium (assembly GCA_002724895.1). Lineage (GTDB taxonomy): Bacteria > Bacteroidota > Bacteroidia > Flavobacteriales > BACL11. Next base: position 4,037 of record PBQB01000046.1, on the reverse strand, counting down.
ATTTCAATTAATGATACATATAAGTTAATTCCAAGTGATGGGGTTTATGCTGTTTATGTGGATTATAATAATAAAAAGTATTTAGGAATGTTAAATATTGGTGTAGATAAATCATCAAAAAATAAGAAGAAAATAGAGGTTCATATTTTTGATTTTAATAAATATATATATAATGATTCTATTACAATAAATTTTGTTAAAAGAATTAGAGATGAAATTAATTTTATAAATAATAGTGATCTTGCGAATCAATTAAAAATGGATCATGAAAATTGCATTAATATTTTAAAGTAATTGAAGTTTGGCAAATCTAAGCAGTAATTTTTTTACTCCGAACATCTTGAATGCAATTATTGCTTTTTTATTTACTCCNTCTTCTTCTAAACTTATTATTTCTCCTTCCCCAAATTTTATGTGTTTTACTTTTGAACCAACTTTGAACTTAATTAGGTTGTTGTTTTCTTCTTTGCTGCTTAAAAATCTTGGAAGTCTTTTTAATTTTATTTTGTTTATTTGTTTATTGTCTGAATTTTTAGTTTTTAAGTANATATTTTTTTGAAATAACTCTTTGTTTTTAGCTTCTTTTTTTTCCGTATATTTTTCATCAATTTCATAAATAAATCTGCTAGGTTCGCAGTTAATAAATTGACCCCATTTAAATCGATTAGATGTAAAAGAAATAAATAATCTTTTTTCAGCTCTTGTAATTGCTACATAAAANAATCTTCTTTCTTCCTCGATGTCTTCCATGTTTTGTAAACTTAACATTGAAGGAAATAAATTTTCTTCTAAGCCAACAATAAATACGTTTTGGAATTCTAAGCCCTTGGCAGCGTGAACTGTCATTAATGTAACACTATTTCTAATGTTAGTATTGTCATTATCTTGATCTGTTATTAAGGCTACCTCATTAACAAATTCAGACAATGAATTAAGTAGATTGTTTTCAGAAAAATCTTGAAGACCATTAAGTAGTTCTTGTACATTTTCAAAACGACTAATTCCTTCAGGGGTTTTATCTGAAATTGATAATTCGTAAATGCCAGTTTTTTTAATTATTTCATTTACAATTTCAAATGCATTTAAAATTTTTGATTGTTCTAAAAAATAAATTATTAATTGCTTAAACTTAATAATTCGATTTTTGGTTCCTTTATTAAATAATTTTATTGAATCTATGTTGCAAATTACATTCCAAAGGTTTGTATTTTGTTCATTTGCATATGAAATTAATTTTTGAATTGAATTTATTCCAATTCCTCTCANTGGGTAATTGATTATTCTTTTAAGAGCTTCTTCATCTTTTTGATTAACTAAAACTCTACAATAAGCTAGTATATCTTTAATTTCTTTTCTTTGATAAAATGAAATCCCTCCATATATTTTATAAGCAATATTGTTCTTCCGTAATGCTTCTTCTAAGCTTCTTGACTGAGCGTTTGTTCTATAAAGGATAGCAAAATCTTTATTATGAGCATCAGTTAATTGTTTGATATGTTTAATTGTATTGCTAACTAAAAGACTTTCTTCTTTATCAGTATTTACTTTGGTAATAATAATTTTATCACCTTCATTATTTTCAGTCCAAATATTTTTTTGAATTTGTCTTTTATTATGTTTGATAATACTATTAGCAGCTTGTACAATATTTTTAGAAGACCTATAGTTTTGTTCTAATTTGTAAGTAGTGAATTTAGGATAATCTAATTTAAAATTAAGAATATTCTTAATTGTAGCTCCTCTAAATGAGTATATGCTTTGAGCATCATCTCCAACAACACATATGTTTTTGTGAAAATCAGCTAATTTTTTTATAATTAAATATTGAATATGATTTGTATCTTGATATTCGTCAATTAAGATGTATTTAAATTTATTTTGGTATTTGAACAATGTGTCTTTGTTGTTGCACAATAGTTCATAAGTTTTTAATAGTAAGTCGTCAAAGTCCATAGCAGAGGATTTTCTACATTTACTCTCATATGTTTTGTATATTGATGCAAATTCGGTTCTTTTTGCAATCTTGTCTGCTTCTTGAAGGTCTAAGTGTTCTTTGTAACTTTTGCTGGTTATAAAATTATTTTTTAGAAATGAAATACGATTTCTAATTAAGTTTGTTTTATAAATTTCTTTATCCAGATTTTTGTCTTTTATAATGCTTTTTACAAGGTTTTTACAATCTTCGGTGTCATAAATTGTAAAGTTTGTAGGATAATTAATTTGATGTGCTTCCAGTCTCAAAATACGAGCAAAAATTGAATGAAAGGTTCCCATCCATATATTTTTGGTTTTATCTCTTGCAAAAGAATTGTTTATCCTCTCTCGCATTTCTTTAGCAGCTTTGTTTGTAAATGTCAATGAAAGAATATTATAATCATNAATATTATTGTTAAGAAGGTGAATGATNCTGGAAGTTAAAACACGCGTTTTTCCAGATCCAGCACCAGCTATAACCATCATTGGTCCTTCTAAATGTTGAACAGCCTTTTTTTGCTCTGAGTTTAAATTATTTAAGTAATCCAATTATTGTAAATTTATAAATCTAAAGTTTAATGATTCAAAAATACATTATTATGAAACTAGAGTCTTTTTTTTTAACATAAGTTATTAAAAGATTTTNTGATAANAATATTGTCATCTTCCTTCTTGGTAAATGTAGCATAATTTTGTACTTTTGTAAAAATAATGTTTATACATGAGAAAACTTCTACTATTTCTTTTATTTATATTTAGTTTTAATGTTTCTTATTCTACCCATATAATGGGNGGAGAGATTACGTGGCTTTGTATTAAAGATCCAACAGATCCTGATGTAGGTAAGTATATATTTACAATGAAGTTGTACCGAGACTGTGATGGAACTATCTTATCTACTGGAGCTGTTAATATTAATATGTGGGGAACTGGAGCTCCTCTAACGACTATTTCATGTAATTTTTTAGGAAGTACAGACATTTCTCCAGTTTGCAATTCAATCAATAGTGGTAATATTGCTTTAAATTGTCAAACAAATCCTGTAGGTGCTGTGGAAGAATACGTGTATCAATCTGCACCTATTAATTTACCAGGGACACCGCCTGTAACTGGATGGCACTTCACTTGGGATAATTGTTGTAGGAACGGGGCGATTGTGAATCTTCTTAATTCTACTGGTAACCCTGGTTTTACTTTAAGAGCATCNATGTTTCCTTACACAGATCCAACTACAGGTTTAGTATTACCTGCAGATCCGTGTTTTGACTCCTCACCAACTTTTAACGAAAGTCCAAAAACTATTATATGTTCTGGNTATCCATTTGCNTATTCTCATAATGCTTCTGACCCAGAATTAGATAGTATTAGATATTACTGGGCGCAACCACTTGATGATTTTGTAGGTGCATATGACCCTGACCCAGCAAATAATAATCCGGCCGCAATTCCTTTTGATGGTTTTTTTGCAGGTCCACCAATGTATAATTATGCGTTTAATCAGCCTATCCCTGGTAATGTAAATATGGATCCTGTTTCTGGTGAAATTTCTTATAACTCTCCAATTTCAGGTAATTTTGCTACAGTTATTCGTGTAGAAGCGTTTAAGTGTGGTCAATTAGTTGCAGAAATACATAGAGATATTCAAGCAGTTCTCATTGCTTGTGCTACAATGCCAGGTGGAGCAGTAAACAATCCTCCAGATTTAACAAATCCAGTTGGCTCACAAACCTGGACTCAAACTTTTAGTCCAACAGGATTGCCATCTTTCCAATGTACAGTCACTGCAGGAGAGTTAGTTCAATTTGATGTAATTGGCCAAGATTTAGATTTGTATAATGGTGTTACACCTCAAGAAATCACTATGGAAATTTCTGGAGGTCAGATGGCTTCAGATTATGTCACAACCACTGCATGTTTAAATCCACCATGTGCTACTTTTATGGATTCTAATGGAGTAATCCCTCCTCTAATTTCTCCAACAACTGTTGGTGGGACTTTTCAGTGGCAAACTTCTTGTGATCATGTGTCATTTGATATTACATGTGGTAGAGTTTCAAATTTAT
>PBQB01000045.1 GCA_002724895.1 Flavobacteriales bacterium | reverse complement strand
ATAATCCTTATTGTGAGTTTGATACAAATATTGCGCGTCATTATCAAAAGACTTGTATAAATACTTCTTTTTCTTGACTAGTAGAACCGATGTGCTTAATGGTGCTCCTAATGTTTTATGTGCATTAAAACAAAAGGAATCAACATTTTCAATTCCTTCTACTAAATTTTTTAGATTTTTAGAAAAAATTACACTTCCACCAAAAGCCCCATCTAAATGAAGCCATATTTTATATCTCTTACAAATATTTACTAATTTTTTTACAGGATCAAACGCTCCTAAAACTGTTGTACCTGCAGTTGCATTTAAATAAAATGGCGTTAGACCTCTGTCAATATCTTTTTTAATTTCTTTTTCTAAAGAAATTATATCAATTTGACCCCTATTATTTGACAAAATATACCTTACATTTTCTCTTCCAATTCCTGCAAAAGAGGCATTTTTTGCAATTGAATAATGCGAACAATCAGAAGTGTATGCTATCAGAGTTTTAGACATGCCTCTTTTATTAATTGATAAATCTATTTTATCCCTAGCCATAACTACGGACATAAAATTACTCATTGATCCTCCTGTTGGAAAAGTTCCTCCACTTTCATTACTATAGCCCACTAGATTACTAATAGTTTCCAAAATTGTTTTTTCCACTATTACTTGCGGGCCTGCAATCTTAAATGTGGCCATTGAAGTATTTAAAATTACTGCCAACAAATCTCCCAAAACAGCCTTACTATGTCTCCCTCCATATAGTTGATTAAAGAAGTGTTTTGAAGATGATTTTGGAGTACTATTAATTAGTTGTTTTAAGAGTTTTTTATATTTTTCATTATCAAGAGGGTGTTTATCAAGCTTAAGATCAATCTCTTTCATAATATTTTCTGGAGAAATGAATTTAGAAGCTGGAGTTGTTTTTTCTTCATTTAAAAACTCTTTTATTATTTCGTTAAATAATTCTAAATCTTCTAAAATATTGTTATTCATTTTTGAGTAACTTAAAAATCTATTGGCAAAATTAGAAAATACCTTTGTTTTAACAATGTTTTATTTAACATAGAATTCACATTGTTAAANCTGATTCCAAATTATATTATGTATTTTTGTGATATGAAACAATGTTTTTTACTCTTATTTATTTGTTTAAACTTTAATTTGAAGGTTTTTTCTCANATATTGATTAATGAATATTCTGCTGCAAATTATGATACTTATACAGATAATTATGGTGAGTACGAAGACTGGATTGAGCTATACAATACAGGTCTCAACGCTGTTGATTTAAACGGGTGGGCTCTTTCAGATAAGGCAAATAATCCTTTAAAATGGATTTTCCCANCATCATTAAATATACCTGCTGGAGGTGTTGTTGTTGTTTATTGCTCTGGAAGAGATGAGTTAACTGGTGGTATTGCTCATACCAATTTTAAAATTACTCAAACAAGAGGTAATGAAGTTCTAATGTTAACAGATAACAATGGCCTGTTTCAGGACTCTATAAGGGTCCTTCCAAACAAGCAGTCTCATTCAAGAGGTAGAGAAACTAATGGTTCGCCAACATGGAGTGTTTTTACAACAGGAACACCTAATGCAAATAATGCTGGCGCACTTTTAGAATATGCTGAAACACCTATCTTTTCTCAATCTTCTGGATACTATAATGGTAATGTTACCCTTAATCTAAGTTCTTCTAATCCAAACAATACTATTTATTATACTACAAATGGAGATGAGCCCGATAATACTGCAAATGTATATTCTGGGCCCATCACTATCTCAAATACATCAGTTATAAAAGCAATAACTTATAGTCCTCAATCAAATGTACCTGCAAGTTTTATAGACTATCATACCTTTTTTATAAATGATACTCACACCATTCCTATAATGTCTATTTCTGGAGATCGAGTGGATAATCTGCTAAATGGTAATGCCGGACTAGAGCCTGAAGGAACAATCGAATGGTTTGACGAAAATGGTATTTTGATAGATAANGGTTCTGGAGAATATAATAAACATGGTAACGATTCGTGGGCTTATGATCAACGAGGNTTTGATTTTATAATGCGAGATCAATTTGGATATAACAATGAACTAAAAGACAAACTGTTTATGACAAAGGATCGAGATAAATTTCAGAGACTAATCGTAAAAGCAGCCGCNAATGACAATTATAATTTTGAAGATGGNGCTCACATTAGAGACGCATATGTGCATCACTTATCCCAGCTTGCAGATCTAAGAATGGATGAAAGGTCCTACTCATCTTGTATTGTATATGTAAATGGTGATTATTGGGGAGTCTATGATGTTCGTGAAAAAGCAGACGATCATGATTTTACAGACTATTATTATGATCAACCTTCAGGACAAGTTGATTATTTAAAAACATGGGGGCAAACTTGGTCTGAACTGCCTAGAGTTGGCCCTCCAGCATCGCCGGTTGTTTTAGCAAATTGGAATACTATTGAAAATTATATAACCTCCAATCCTATGAGTGTACAGGCTAATTATAATTATGCTAAAAGTATTTTTAATACCGGTAGTATTATTGATTACTTTTTGCTTAATTCATATGTGGTAGCTTCTGATTGGCTTAATTGGAATACTGCTTGGTGGAGAGGTCTTAACCCTAANGGAGACAAAAAAAAGTGGNGATATTGTCTTTGGGATATGGATGCAACATTNGATCACTATATTAATTACACCGGTGTTCCAAGCACTTCCACTACTGCAGACCCTTGTGACCCGAGCTCTCTAGGAAACCCTGGAAATCAAGGTCATGTTCCGATTTGGAATTCCTTACTAGAAAACTCTGAGTTTCACGGAGACTATATTAACCGCTGGCAAGATCTGTCAAATGGTCCTTTATCTTGTTCGTTTATGGTTAATCTGTTAGATAGTATGATTGGCGTTATTGATCCTGAAATGCCACGGCAAATTTCTAGATGGGGCGGAGCAGGGACCTCATACGCAGACTGGCAAAACAATGTAAATACATTGAGAAATTTTATTTTAGCAAGATGTGATAGCATGAANTCTGGTTTTGTTAGCTGTGATACTGCTATAACTGGCATATATAATGTTACTCTTGAAATAATTGGAACAGGAGAAGTAAAGTTTAGTAATATAAATGTAAATGATATTAGTTCTCCTTTTTCGGACGAAAGATTTGGAGGGATTAGTTTGCCTTTTGAAGTCGTTAGCGGTCCATTTGACCGATGGGAAATTACAAGTGCCACAAACTATGTTTATGACCCTTATGTGGACACTTTAGTTGTAGACCTACAAAGCGATATATTGGTAAAGGCCTTTTTTGTTCCCCCTACACCTACACGCGATATCGTCTACAACATAAACACTCCTGGTACTACCACTTCAATAAATGCTAACGGAGTTACTATTAATACCTTTCCAACAACTATAAATTACTTTCTTGGTGATACTGTAACCATCTCTCCACTTATTGACCCTCTATATGGGTTTAGTTCCTGGATTTCAGATAGTGTAACACTNATGCCAAATCCCAACAATTTANTTGATTCATTCTATGTAACTAATCATGACAATATTACNTTGAATTTATATTTACTCCCAACTATAAATGCTTTTATTTCTGGTAATGATACAATATGTGAAAACGATAAAAATAAAGCTGAAGTGTTTGTTAATTTTAACGGCTCTCCTCCCTATACTTTTATATATTCAATTAATGGAATAAGCCAGCCTTCTATTACAACTACTGTAAACCCATATGTAATACAAACTGACATAGAGGGTCGTTATGTTCTAGATTACTTCTCAGATATAACTGAAGTTGGAGGNATAAGCGGTTCTGCGTTTGTAACCATTCTTGAATCCCCAACAGCTAATTTTAAGTCTGACACCATATCCATTCTTGATCCAACAATAAAAATACTGGACCGCTCAATTCCCGCTTCTGTTTCAGATACAATTGTTGATATTTCTAGTTGGTCCTGGTCATTTGGGGATGGAATTGGGTTAAGCAACGAACAGAATCCTACATATACATATTCAATTAACAATAATGCTGATTTTTATAATAGTTTACTTCAAGTTGATTTAACAATTGTAGATGAAAATGGTTGCTCTGATACAACATCAAAAATCATNACAATTTCTAACGAATATTGGNTTTACATTCCTAACTCATTTACTCCAGATTTAGATGGGAAAAATGATCGGTTCTGTATTCAACACAATGGTATAAGAGAAAACACTTTTTTATTTAATGTTCATAACAGATATGGCGAGCTCGTTTATTCAACAGATAAGATTACTGATCTTGATTGTTCTAATGGTTGGGATGGTCGTTCAATTTCCTCTGGAGAACTGCTTCCGCCAGGAGTNTACATTTACAAAATTTACTATCAAGATTTTCAAGGTTGGAAATACGATGATGTGTCTATAATTACATTGGTTAGATAAATTAAACTACCTCTTGCTTTCTTAATTTCAAAAACTATATTTGCATAAATTTTTAATAGAAATGGGTAATTTTAAAGAATATAAACGCTTAGACTTATCAAGAACTCACAAGACCGTATTGAAAAAGTGGAACGATCACAGTGTTTTTAAAAAATCTCTTTCTAAAAAAAACATAAACGGTAATTTTACTTTTTATGAGGGGCCNCCTTCTGCTAATGGGATGCCCGGTATACACCATGTTATTGCAAGAACAATCAAAGATCTATTTTGCAGATACAAAACCCTTCAAGGATATCATGTTGGAAGAAAAGCTGGATGGGATACTCATGGCCTTCCTGTAGAATTAGGAGTTGAAAAGGAGCTTAATATTACAAAAGAAGACATTGGAAAAAGCATTTCAATACAAGAGTATAATGCTTTATGCAAAAAAAATGTCATGAAATACAAAGCTTCTTGGGAAAAAATAACAAACGAAATGGGCTATTGGGTTGACATGGAAAATCCTTACATGACTTATGATAATAAATATATTGAAAGTGTTTGGTGGCTTCTAAAACAGTTACATAATAAAAGACTCCTATACAAAGGACATACTATTCAGCCCTTCTCTCCCAAGGCGGGAACAGGTCTTAGTACTCATGAACTAAATCAGCCTGGCTGTTATCGAAATGTAAAAGATATTTCGGCAACAGCTCAATTTAAACTTATCTCTAATTCATGTTCTAAATTTTTATTCACACAAACTGAAAACCCAATATTTCTTATTGCCTGGACAACTACTCCTTGGACTCTGCCATCAAATACCGCACTAGCTGTTGGAAAAAAAATAAACTACCTCTTGGTTGAGACCATAAACAAATATACTGGCGTCAAAATCAGCATTGTTGTTGCCAAAGACCTTTTACATAAATATTTTAAAGAACAAAACTGTAATGTATCCTTTTCTAATTATAAAGTAGGAGATAAAGATATTCCATATAGAATTGTTAGTGAAGTCTCTGGTGAGCGTTTATCCGGACTAAAATATGAGCAATTAATGCCATATAGTGTTCCTAAAAATAAAAATTGTTTTGTAGTGGTAACTGCCGATTTTGTTACCACAGAAGATGGTACTGGAATAGTTCATATTGCCCCTAGCTTTGGGTCTGACGATAATTTAGTTGCTAAAGCAAATGACATCGGATCTTTGACTCTAGTTGATAAGCAAGGCCGGTTTAAAAATGAAGTTACAGATTTTGCAGGAATGTATGTGAAAGATGAATACTATTCTGAAGATGAAAAAAAACCCAAACTTTCTGCTGATATTCAAATTGTTATCAAATTAAAAAAAGAAAATAAATGCTTTAATTCTGAAAAATATGAGCATTCATATCCACATTGCTGGAGAACAGATAAGCCTATTTTATATTACCCAATGGATAGTTGGTTTGTTAAAACTTCTGAATATAAAAATAAAATGATGGACCTTAATCGTTCAATTAATTGGAAGCCTAAATCGACAGGAGAAGGTCGCTTTGGAAACTGGCTAGAAAACCTTTTAGACTGGAACCTTTCTAGGTCAAGATTCTGGGGAATTCCAATTCCAATTTGGAGAACTAAAAACAGTAAAGAAGAAAAATGTATTGGATCATTAGAAAGTTTAAAACATGAGATAAATCTGGCAGTTAGCGCTGGTTTAATGAATTCAAATCCATTGGAAAAATTTAATCCTTCCGATTTTTCAGAAAAAAACTATTCCTTATTAGACCTTCACAGGCCTTTTGTTGATAACATCATTTTAGTTTCTGATTCTGGAGAACCAATGTATAGAGAGCCAGACTTAATAGATGTGTGGTTTGACTCCGGCGCCATGCCTTATGCACAGCTTCACTATCCATTTGAAAATAAAAATCTGTTCGATGAAAACTTTCCTGCAGACTTTATAGCCGAAGGGGTTGACCAAACCAGGGGGTGGTTTTTCACATTGCATGCTATTTCTTCAATGGTTTTTGATTCCGTTGCATTTAAAAATGTAGTTTCAAACGGTTTAGTTCTTGACAAGAATGGAAATAAAATGTCAAAACGCTTAGAAAATAGTGTTGATCCTTTTGAAATAATAGATAAGTACGGGGGCGACTCTACAAGGTGGTATATGATAGCTAACGCTCAACCATGGGATAACCTTAAGTTTGATGAGGAGGCAATATTAGAGGTTCAAAGAAAGTTCTTTGGGACCTTATATAATACCTATTCTTTTTTTGCCCTATATGCTAATATAGATTCTTTTAATTGTAAAGAAACAAAAATTTGTTATTCAAAAAGACACGAGCTTGACAGGTGGATTTTATCTGAACTTCACTCGCTAGTTAAAAAAACTACCGATTATTATGAAGAATATGAGCCAACACAAGCTGCAAGAGCAATTCAAGATTTCGTAATAAATAAGTTAAGTAATTGGTATGTTAGGTTAAGTAGAAGACGGTTTTGGAAGGGAGATTATACTAATGAAAAAATCTCTGCATATCAAAGCCTATACGAGTGTCTTGAAACTATAGCCATTATATCCTCCCCAATTGCTCCTTTCTTTATGGACCGCCTTTATACAGATCTAAACTCCTCTTCCAAGAAAAATTCTTTTGACTCTGTACATTTGGCTTCTTTTCCAAAGCCAAATAAAAGTATTATAAATGCCGCGCTTGAAGAAAAAATGTTTTTAGCACAAAAAATAACAACTATTGCCCTCTCTCTCAGAAAGCAAGAAAAGATTCGAGTTAGACAGCCTCTTTCAAAAATCATGATTCCAGTTTTAAATGATGATGTGAAGAAAAAAATCTCAAGTGTTAAAGAAATCATTTTATCAGAAATAAATGTTAAAGAAATACAGTTTCTTTCAGAGAAATCTAATATTATAACTAAAAAAATCAAGCCTAATTTTAAAATTCTTGGCCCAAAATATGGTTCTAAAATAAAATATATTTCAAGTTGCCTTGAAAGTTTTAATGAAAAAGAGATCGCCTTGCTTGAAGAAAAAAAATCTATTACACTTTCTGACGAGATCACTCTTGAGATATCAGATGTAGACATCTTTACATCTGATATCCCTGGAAGTGTTGTTGCAAGCGATGGAAATATAACTGTTTCACTTGATATCGTAATAAATAAAAAATTAAAAGATGAGGGCTATGCTAGAGAGTTTGTTAATCGAATTCAAAACATTAGAAAACAACTTAAATTTAATGTTACTGACAAAATCTCTATTAAAATTCAAGAAAATGAAGCTATTCTTGATGTGGTTAATAATAATTTGACATATATTTGTAATGAGACTTTAGCTGAAAAAATTGTTTTCGTCAATAACTTGAAAGATGAATTTAATGAGCTAGATCTTACCAACTCAACATTTGTTAAAGTACTAATTAAAAAAATAGACAATGACGGAGAAAACAACATATAATGAAAAAGAACTTGAAGAATTTCGAGCTCTTATTTTGTCAAAAATTAAAAGCGCAAAAGAAGACCTGGACATACTTCGCGCAGCAACTGCAAATGACTCTGACAATGGGACTGAAGATACATCGCCAACATTTAAAGCTTTTGAAGAGGGGTCAACGACTCTGTCTAAAGAAGAAAATATAAAGCTAGCAGAAAGGCAAGCAAAATTTATTAGAAATCTGAACAATGCACTAATTAGAATTGAAAACAAAACATACGGTATTTGTCGGCAAACAGGAAAGTTGATCTCAAAAGAGCGTCTTAGGTTAGTGCCACATGCAACATTAAGTATTGAGGCAAAAAAATCACAATAGTCTCATTTTGAACAAAATATTTTTCACAGCCTTTATTTTGATTTTTTTTGACCAAGCCCTTAAATTTTGGGTTAAAACAAATATGTTTTTAGGTCAAGAGTTCATAATATATGATTGGTTTATAATCCACTTTGCAGAAAACAATGGTATGGCTTTTGGATTTGAATTTGGTGGAAGAGCTGGCAAATATTTTCTTACCATTTTTAGAATTGTTATAGTCACTCTGGGAATTAAGTATTTATATACAATAACAAAAAAAGGTTTTGATAGTGGTGCATTGATTTCTATCGGTTTAATACTAGGTGGCGCCATTGGAAATATAATTGATAGTTGTTTCTATGGGCTAATATTTAATGATAGCTATAATAATGTTGCCTCTTTTTTACCTAAAGAAGGTGGATATGAGTCCTTTATGCATGGAAGAGTGGTTGACATGTTTTACTTTCCTATTATTAACACACATATCTTTGATTACCATTTTGTTTTTTTTCGACCTGTTTTCAATTTAGCTGATGCAGGAATATCTGTTGGAATTGTTTTATTACTGCTATTTTACAGAAATCTTTTTGATTAGATTTTTCTTTGCATGCGTCCGTATATGCTTTTCTTAATGCTTTTAGTGGTTCTTGTTTTTTTGAAAAAAACAATGTAAATCGTCCTAAGATAATAAAGAAAATTAAAATACAATCTTGAGAATTTTGACACATGAATTTTGCCCCATTCTTCTGGAAAATTATATTTATATTTCTCTAAAAATGGCCCAAAAACATATATTGCTCTTTCCTTAATATCTTTTGTATAATAAAAGCTTAAATTTTGTTTTTTACCTGCNGTTTTATTAGCCTCAGACAAGGGTTTTGGGCTTTTTACTCCTACTTTTTTTAAAATTGCTATGTAATCTCTTTGAATNTTTTCATATCTAATTATCTCNTCACATTCATGAAGAGTTAAACTTGCCATATTATCGTATGGNTTTTTATAGAATTTCAAAAAATACTCTTGGAATGTAGCGTTATTTCTCTTAATNTAATTATACTGTNTTCTTTGTTTTTTTGAAATATGCCCTCCATTTTCTTTAAATAATTTTGGATTATCTAAATTTCCCTTTTTATTTGTCTTCATTTTTTGATAGCTTGATATCACAATTTCCATAGGGTTTCTTAACACTGCAAAGACTAAATAATCTAGTTCTTTTTTTTGCGCTGTTTTTTTGAATTCATGATATAATGAATGTTTGGCCAAACGAGGTTTTCCTGCATAATTATTACATAAATCTCTTGTTATTGCAGATGATGCTGAAAATGGTAAGCCTATAAAAACAAACTTATATTCTTTACTTACTATCATTTGTTTTCGATTTCTTTAAAATTTTTTGTAAAATCTGTACCGTGTTAGTGGCTGCTCCTTTTCTTAAATTGTCTGCTACTATCCACAAGTTAATTGTATTTTTTAATGACTCGTCCCTACGAATTCTTCCAACGAAAACCTCATTCTGATTTTCAGAAGTAATTGGCGTTGGGTATATATTCTTTGAAGTATTATCAGCTAACTTTATTCCTCTTATATTTTCTAGTGTCTTTTTCACTTCTTCTATAGAAAAACTCTTTTCGAAAGTTATATTTACACTTTCAGAATGTCCTCTTAATACAGGAACTCTTGCTGCCGTTGCGGTAATGTTTATTTTCTCGTCTAAAATTTTTTTTGTTTCATTGATAATTTTCATTTCTTCTTTTGTGTATCCATTTTCTTCGAAATCATCACAATGAGGAAGCACATTCTTGTATATTTGATATGGGTAAACTTTCTTACTATTCAATCCTTTTTCTTCATTCCGTAATTGTTCAACCGCTCTTTTTCCTGTTCCTGAAACAGACTGATAAGTAGACACTATTACTCGGCTTATTTTATATTTTTGGTGTAAAGGATAGAGAACTGCCACTAGCTGAATAGTTGAGCAGTTAGGGTTAGCGATTATCATGTCTTTATTGTCAATTATTTCTCCATTTATCTCTGGAACAATTAACTTATGCTTAGAACACATTCTCCAATATGATGAATTGTCTATAACTCGACACCCTTTTTCTGCTAATTTTGGAGCCCACAGTTTTGATACCTCTTTTCCTGCGGAAAACAATGCGAAATCTATTTTTCTTTTAACTAAGCTTGATAATGATATAACACTAAGCTTTTTGTTTTTGAACATTAGCTTTTTTCCTACTGACTTTTCAGAAGCTACAAGAATTAACTCCTCTATTAAGATTTTTTTCTGCTCCAAAATTTTAAGCATCTCTCTACCCACCATTCCTGTTGCTCCAACAATTGCTAGTTTCATGTTTAATTTTTATTCAAAAATAATACATTTACTTTTTTAAAGAAAATAATTATGTTTTCTTAAAAAAGATTCTTGTTTTAATTATTATTAATTTAATTATAAAATAATATTTACCTTTATATAATGTTATCTAAATCTTGTATAATTAAATTAATTTCTGAAACACCAAAAAAGCCTGGTGTATACCAATATTACAATAAAGAAAAGCAATTACTTTATGTTGGCAAAGCCAAAAATTTAAATAATCGTGTTAGGTCTTATTTTAATAAAAACAACAGTCCCAAAACAAAAGTTCTTGTTAAACAAATATTTTCCGTTGAATGCATTGTTGTCTCCACAGAGCTTGATGCATTACTTCTTGAAAACAATTTGATAAAACAATATCAGCCTAAATACAATGTTTTACTAAAAGATGACAAGACCTATCCGTGGATATGTATTACTTCAGAAAAGTTTCCTAGAATTTTTCAGACTAGAAAGGTAGAAGACAAAAAAAATAATTATTATGGCCCATATATGTCTACTTGGATTGTAAAAATATTAATGGATTACATTTCTGATATGTTTTATGATAACGGTTGGACGCCTTTTTCATATGTCCAAAGAGATCTTAATAATTCTTCTCGCATGCAATATCTCTCGATAATTAATGGTGTGAAAAAATTACTGGAAACAGACTTAAAAAGTTTGATGCGAAAACTAAATAATAAAATGTTGTATTATTCTGACAGATTAGATTTTGAAAGAGCACAAAAAATAAAAGAGCAAATAGATTTGATAAAAAAACATCAAACAAAATCAACCATCGTTAGCCCGAAACTTGATAATATAGATGTTTTTTCTCTTCAAAATGATGGAAAATATGCATATATAAATTATTTGAAAATTCTTTCAGGAGCTGTAGTTCAAACACACACATTAGAAATGAAAAAAAAGCTTGAGGAATCAGATGAAAACATTTTGCAATTAGCAATTG
Source organism: Flavobacteriales bacterium (assembly GCA_002724895.1). GTDB lineage: Bacteria > Bacteroidota > Bacteroidia > Flavobacteriales > BACL11. The sequence goes on along the minus strand of PBQB01000045.1, from coordinate 5,679 downwards.
TAGAATTGCGCTCTCGCTTTAAAAGCAATGCTAAAAATATTTATTGCTCTCATAAAATTAAAAACATCTGGAAAAACATAAAATTATCAACTCCAAAAATTGGCGCAAAGAAAAAACTTCTAGATGTTAGTATCAAAAATGCCAAGTATATACTTTTAAAAAACAAAAAACGTCGCCTTTTAAATTCTGAAAATTCCAACGTTTCTAAAGTGTTAACTAGTTTAAAACATGAATTAAAGCTTAATAATCTCCCTAACCATATAGAGTGTTTTGACATCTCTAATACACAAGGTTTTTTCTCTATTGGTGCATGTGTTGTTTTTAAAAAAGGCCGTCCTGCAAAAAAAGAATACCGATTCTTTAATATAAAAACTGTTTCTGGTCCTGATGACTTCAAAAGTATTGAAGAGGTTGTTTATAGAAGGTATCTCAGACTAATTAATGAAAAAAATCCTCTTCCTGATTTAATTATTATAGACGGAGGAAAAGGACAACTAAATGCCGCTATTAAAAGTTTGAAAAAATTATCCCTTTTTAGAAAAATAAAAATAATTGGCATTGCTAAGCGATTAGAGGAAATATTTTTTGAAGAAGATCCTATTCCTCTTTATTTAGATAAACGGTCCAGCAGTCTAAAATTAATACAACACTTACGAGATGAGGCGCACAGATTTAGTCTTTCGCAACATAGGAAAAAGCGAGAAAAAAAACTACTAAACATTTCTCTGCAAAAAACTAGAGGTATTGGCCCTAAAACTATTGAAAAAATCATTCTAAATTTTGGCTCAATCAAAAATGCTAAACTGGCAGGTATTAAGAAAGTTGGCGAAGTTGTGGGTGAGGTTAAAGCAAAAAAAATTTTTAACTAGTTTTTCCTTTATATTCTGAAATTCCTCCTTGAAGGTTTATTACGGTTTTAAATCCCATTTGACGAAGGTTTCTTTGCGCTTGGGCAGACCTTCCTCCAACCTTACACTGGGTAATAATTGGTGTTTCTTTATACTTTTCTATTTCAACAACTTTGTCAAAAAAAATTGACATCGGAATTAACATGTCCACTCCGTCAATTTTTATATTGTCATGCTCATATTGCTCTCTAACGTCTACTAATAAAAACTCTATTTTTTTTTCTTTTCTTTGCTCTAAAAGACTCTGCAGTTCTTCACCATTTATCTCATTTTTTTTAAATACTTCTACATATTTTTTTTCTATTATCATTTTGCTTATTTTTTATTTTTTTGTTCTGGCTTCATTTGTGGAAAAAATAAAACGTCTTGTATTGACGAACTGTTTGTCATTAGCATACTTAACCTGTCTATTCCTATACCTAGTCCAGCTGTTGGAGGCATTCCATATTCAATAGCGTTAATGTAGTCCTCATCTAATAGCATCGCTTCTTTATCTCCTTTTTTTGCCAAGTTAAGTTGTTCCATAAATCTTTTTCGTTGATCTATTGGATCATTTAACTCTGAAAAAGCATTGCATATTTCTTTTCCATTACAAACCATTTCAAACCTTTCTACAAGTCCCTCATGTTTTCTATGTTTTTTAGCTAACGGAGACATCTCAACAGGGTAGTTGGTAACAAATGTTGGCTGAATAATATTGGGTTCACATTTTAATCCAAAAATCTCATCAATAATTTTACCTCTACCTACACCGTCATCTAAATCTAGGCCTATTTGCTTAGAAACGGTTCTTAATTCAACCATATCTAGAGAAGAAATGTCTTCTCCTGTATATTCTTCAATTATTTCATACATAGAAACTCTTCTCCAAGGTCTTTTAAAGTTGATTAATTTATCACCTACTTTTAGTTCTGTTTTAGAATGTAAATCCAGTGCAATTTTTTCAACCATTTCCTCTACTAAATCCATCATCCAAAAATAATCTTTGTATGCTACGTACAGCTCCATCTGCGTAAACTCTGGATTATGAAATCTGCTCATCCCTTCATTTCTAAAATCTTTAGAAAACTCATAAACACCGTCAAAACCACCAACAATTAGTCTTTTAAGATACAGTTCATTTGCAATTCGTAAATATAGGTCTATATCCAAAGTATTATGATGGGTCTTAAACGGTCTAGCAGAAGCCCCTCCGTAAAGCGGTTGTAAAATAGGTGTTTCTACTTCTAAATAACCCTTTTCGTTTAAATACTGCCTCATAGAGTTTGTGAGCTTTGTTCTTTTAATAAAGACGTCCTTAACACCTGGGTTTACTATTAAATCAACGTATCTTTGTCTATAACGTTTTTCTGGATCTGTAAAAGCGTCATAAATTCTTCCTTCCGAGTCTTTTTTTGGTAAAGGCAACGGTTTTAACGATTTTGTTAAGATTGTTAATTCTTCAGCTTTAACAGAAATTTCACCAACCTTTGTTATAAAAACATCACCCATTATTCCAACAATATCTCCTATGTCTAAAAGTTTTTTAAAAACTATATTATAAAGCGTTTTGTCTTCTCCTTTACAAATTTCATCTCTATTTAGATAAACCTGTATTTTTCCCTCTTTGTCCTGTATTTCCATGAACGAAGCCTTGCCCATTATCCTTCTGCTCATAATTCTTCCAGCTATAACAACTTCCATTGAAGACCCTTCTGAAAAGTTTTGTTTTATCTCTACAGATGTTTTATTTACTTCAAACTTCTCTGGAGGATATGGGTTATACCCTAAATCTCGTAATTTTTTTAAAGACTCTCTTCTTATTTGTTCTTGTTCTGAAAACATTTTTACTCTTTTTTTTGCAAAGATAGAAAATCTATTATCCTATTATTTTGTATTTTCGAGTTCTTTTTGATTTAACTTAAATTCCTTAAAAATGAAAATGAATGATTATATAAGTGATTTCTGTTCTCATATTGAACACGCTATTCAAATAGGGCTATCTACATCTCTTAAAAAACCTAAAAAAGAAATCAAAAGTGTTCTGATTTGTGGCCTTGGTGGTTCTGGTATTGGCGCAAGTATTATGAGTGATATTCTATACAAAGATCTGCCTATTGCGATACGCATTAATAAAGGATACTCTATTCCTGCAGGTGTTGATGAAAACACCCTTGTAATAGCCTGCTCTTATTCTGGAAACACAGAAGAAACCATTATTAGTTTAGAAAATTGTGTTTTAAAAAATGCGGAAATATGTGTGATTACATCTGGCGGAAAACTTAAATCTTTTGCTGAAAAAAACAACTTCAATCTAATTTTAATTCCAGGAGGACACCCCCCTAGAGCTATGTTTGGATATTCTTTTACAGAATTATTTTTTGTTTTATATAATTATGGTTTAATTAACGATTCTTTTATTTCTGACTTTAAATCGAGCGTCGCTTCTTTAACAGCAGAAAGTGAAAACATTAAATCCGATGCAAAAAAAATAGCTGAAAAGTTATTTGATAAAACACCTGTGATTTATGTTTGTGATGGTTTCGAAGGAGTTGCTGTAAGGCTTAGACAACAAATAAATGAAAACTCTAAAATGTTATGTTGGCATCATGTAGTTCCAGAAATGAACCATAATGAACTTTTAGGATGGAGAACAAACACTGAAAAATTAGCAGTTTTGTTTCTTAGCAACAAAATTGATGATAGCCGAAACAAAATTCGCGTTAAAATCAACAAAAAAGTCTTACGCAAGTATACAAAAGACATCATAGATATCCAAAGTAAGGGGAATAGCTTATTAGAAAGAAGCCTTTACTTAATTCATGTGGGAGATTGGATTAGTTGGTATTTGTCGGTATTAAACAATGTTGACGCCATAGAAATTGACGTTATCAATTATTTAAAAGCAGAGCTTGCTAAAATATCATGAACAAAAATGTTGATTTTATAGATTTAGGATTAATAGACTATAAAAAATGTTGGGATTATCAAGAGGTTCTTTTTGCAAAAATATTAAAGACAAAGTCTTTAAATCGAAACTCTGAAGAGCAGTTAAAAACTGAAAATTATTTTATTTTTTGCGAACATCCTAATGTATATACTCTTGGAAAAAGTGGCGATGAAAAAAACTTACTTGTCAGCAAACAAGATCTACTTAAAAAAAATGCAGACTTTTATAAGATAAATAGAGGTGGAGATATTACTTTTCACGGTCCCGGGCAAATTGTAGGTTATCCAATTTTTGATCTAGATAATTTTTTCACTGATATTCATAAATATTTACGCTTACTTGAAGAAGCTGTAATTTTAACCCTTAATGAATATGGTGTTTTTTGCGGTCGCTCAAGAGGGGAAACTGGAGTTTGGGTTGATGCTGGAAAAAAAAATGCTAGAAAAATTTGTGCTCTAGGGGTTAGGACTAGTCGATGGGTAACAATGCATGGTTTTGCTTTAAATGTAAATACCGACTTAGATTATTTTAATAATATTATTCCTTGTGGGATCTCCAATAAAAAAGTTACCTCTATTAAAAATGAACTAGATAAACAATTAAAAATAGAGGATGTTAAAAAAAAATTAAAATGTAATTTAATACGAGTCTTTAAGATCTCTAAAGACTAGCTTTTTAATCTGTTTATTACTAAATTGTCGAAAAGATTAAATTTTTTGTGGAGTTTTACAGAAGATGTTTTATTTTTAACCTCATTATCTTTATAGTATGAAAAATAAATTATTAGAATTTCAAAATCTAGTTACTGAATTCCAGACTGAAGGGACTGTTGTCAAAGCTGTAAACGACGTCAGCTTTACCTTAAACAAAGGAGAAACAATTGGTATTGTTGGAGAGTCTGGTTCTGGTAAATCCGTCACATCACTGTCAGCTATGAGACTAATCCCTTCCCCGCCAGGAAAAATTAGTAATGGGAATATTATTTATCATGATGGCGATTCGAAAATAAATCTACTAAACATCTCTGAACAAAAAATGCGTTCTTATAGAGGAAATGATATTGCAATGATTTTTCAAGAGCCTATGACATCGTTAAATCCTGTTTTTACGTGTGGGGATCAGGTTACAGAAGCAATTATATTACACCAAAATCTTGATAAAAAAGAAGCTAAAAAACTTGCAATTTCTCTTTTTAAAGAGGTTGAATTGCCTGATCCAGAACGAATTTTTTCAACTTATCCTCATCAAATTTCAGGAGGACAAAAGCAAAGAGTTATGATTGCAATGGCTATGTCTTGTAAGCCTTCTGTTTTAATCGCTGATGAACCAACAACAGCATTGGATGTTACAGTGCAAAAAACTATTTTAGAGCTAATGAAAGCTCTACAAAGAGAACATGACATGGGAATTATGTTTATTACTCATGATTTGGGGGTAATTGCTGAGCTGGCGGACAAGGTTGTAGTAATGTATAAAGGTAAAATTGTTGAACAAGGAAATGTATGGGATATTTTTACTAATCCTTCTCACCCCTATACAAAAGGACTGCTTGCATGCCGTCCCCCATTAAATAAAAGATACAAGTTTTTACCAACCGTCAGTGATTTTATGACGGTTGACAAAAATGGAAATATTGTTGACAATAATATTAGCGTTTCTGAATTTACAAAGTCTTTGGAAATTTCATCAGAAGAAAGACAAGATAAACATAAAAAAATATTCTCTGAAAAGCCTATATTAAAAATTAAAAACCTAAAAACTTTTTTTCCTATTAGAAATGGTTTTTTTGGTGGCATAACAGATTATGTTAAAGCTGTTAATAATGTTAGTTTTGATGTTTTT
>PBQB01000044.1 GCA_002724895.1 Flavobacteriales bacterium | reverse complement strand
AATAACGAAAAATGAATTTAAGGATGTAATTCTAAAAGATTTTCGATTAATTTCTGAGGTTCGTGAATGTGGTGCTCAGGGAAGAAGAGACGTTTTATCTGGAAAAGGAAGTTTTGGAATTTTTGGTGATGGAAAAGAACTTGCCCAAATTGCAATGGCGAAAGTATTTAAAGATGGAGATTTTAGATGTGGTTATTATAGAGATCAAACTTTTATGACAGCAATTGGTCAATATTCTCCTAAGCATATGTTTTCTGCACTTTATGGAGATCCAGAGCTTGAGAGAGAACCCTCATCTGGATCAAGACAAATGATGAATCATTTTGGGACACATTTTTTAAATGAAGATGGCTCTTGGAAGAATTTAATGAAACAAAAAAACTCAACTTCTGATATGGCTTGCTTAGCCTCTCAATTTCCTAGATTAGTAGGTTTAGCTCAGGCATCTAAAGTATACAGAGAAAATAAGGACTTGGCATCAAAGAATTCAAATTTTACAAACAATGGAAATGAAATTGCTTTTGCAACTATTGGAAATTCATCATGTGCTGAAGGACATTTTTGGGAGGCAGTAAATGCTATTGGGGTTTTACAGGTGCCAGCAATTATATCAATTTGGGATGATGGTTATGGGATTTCTGTTTCTAATGAAATACAAATGACTAAATCTGATGTTTCTGCAGTTTTGGCAGGATTTGAGAATAATGATCAAGGAAAAGGATTTAATATTATTAAAGTAAAAGGATGGGATTACGTAGAGTTGATAAATGCATATGAAGAAGCTGAAAAACTTGCTAGAGAAAGTTTTGTTCCTTCCATTATTCATGTAATAGAAATGACTCAGCCTACTGGTCATTCTACCTCTGGATCTCATGAAAGATATAAGTCCAAAGAGAGATTAGAATGGGAAAATGAGTTTGATTGTATCAAAAAATTTAAAGAATGGATTCTGAATTCCAATATAGCATCAAAAGATGAATTAGAAAAAATTGAACAAGAATCTATTGAATTTGTGAAGTTACAAAAAAAAGAAGCTTGGAAAGAATATCAACAACCTATCAAAGAAGAATGTAAAGAACTAATTGAGATTTTTGATAGAATTAGAAACAGAAAAAATATAGAAGAAATCAGTGATTGGATTAATGATTTAAAACAAGCTATTAATTTAGGTATTTTTAGGAGAGATTATCTAAGTAAAGCTAGATTTTTATTAGCACTTTTAGCTCATGAAAATTTTCCTGAAAAGGAAGATTTAAGAAGGTTTATATCTAAAATCATGAAAGATAACAAAAATAGATATAATACTAAATTATATAATGAAACAAGTACTTCATCAGTTAAGGTTAATGAGATTAAACCTTCTTATGATTCTGATGCTAAAGAAGTTGATGGAAGGATAATTTTAAGAGATAATTTTCATTATATGTTTGAGAAAATACCAGAAGCAATGATTTTTGGTGAAGATGTTGGAAAAATTGGAGGAGTTAATCAAGGTTGCGAAGGCCTTCAGAAGAAGTTTGGTGAAGCTAGAGTTTCAGATACTGGAATAAGAGAAGCAACGATTATAGGACAAGGTATTGGTTTATCACTGAGAGGATTAAAACCTATTGCTGAAATGCAATATTTAGACTATGTCATATATGGTTTTCAACCTATGGTTGATGATATATCTTCATTATTTTATAGAACACATGGGGGACAAATATCTCCTTTAATAATTAGAACAAGAGGTCATAGATTAGAAGGGATATGGCATTCAGGGTCACCAATTGGTATGATTATTCATGGTACAAGAGGTATGTATCTTTGCGTTCCAAGAGATATGACAAGAGCTGCTGGTTTTTATAACACCCTTATGAAAGGAAATGATCCTGCGATGGTAATTGAATGTCTAAATGGATATCGTGTTAAAGAAAAAATGCCGAGTAATATAGGTGAATTTTGTGTTCCATTAGGTAAAATAGAAATAACAAGAAGTGGGTCTGATATCACTCTAGTAACTTATGGTAGTACTTGGAGAATAGTTATGGATGCAGCGAAAAAACTTGAGGAGCTTGGAATTTCTTGTGAAGTTATTGATACACAAACATTAGTTCCTTTTGATTTGTCACATGAAATAGTTGAAAGCATTAAAAGAACTAATAGATTATTGGTGATAGATGAAGATGTACCAGGAGGAGCATCATCTTACATTCTTCAAAAAGTTATTGAAGAACAAAATGGCTATGACTTTTTAGATTCAGAACCTCAAACTTTAACAGCAAAGGAACATAGACCTCCTTATGGTAAGGATGGAGATTATTTCACTAAACCATCTGCTGAAGATATATGTGAAAAAGTATATGCCATTATGAATGAATTTAATCCAACAAAATATCCTCAAATTTAAAAATGCAAAGTACCACTGAGTCAAATTCTAATTATGATAATTTAGAGAGAATGAGTACTCAAGATTTGCTTTTCAATATTAATAAAGAGGATAAAAAAGTACCATTCATAATTGAAAATTCTATTCATAAAATCAGTAAATTAGTAGATGTTATTGTATCAAAATTTAAAAAAGGTGGAAGGTTGTTTTATATTGGAGCTGGAACTTCAGGTAGATTAGGAATTGTTGATTCTTCAGAATGTCCACCTACATTTGGTGTCAATAAGAATCTTGTAATAGGAATAATCGCTGGGGGAGATGCTGCTATCAGAGAAGCTGTAGAGTTTGCTGAAGATAACCAATTGTTAGGATGGGAAGATTTAAAATCATATAATATAAATAATGATGATTTTGTTTTGGGTTTAGCTGCATCTGGAACAACTCCTTATGTTGTAGGTGCCCTAAAAAAATGTAAAGAAAATAAGAATTCAACAGGTTGTATTGTTTGTAACATTAACACTCCTCTTGCAAGTTTTGCTGATCATCCATTAGAAATTATTGTAGGTTCTGAGTTTATTACTGGAAGTACTAGAATGAAATCAGGAACAGCACAAAAGTTAATTCTAAATATGATATCAACTGCTGTGATGATTAAAATAGGTAAGATTAAAGGCAATAAGATGTACGACATGTGTTTGTCAAATAATAAATTAATTCATAGAGGTTCCACAATAATTTCTCAAGAGTTAAATATTGATTATGATGAGGCAAAAAAATTATTATTAAAATTCGGATCTGTAAGAAAAGCAATTGATAATTATGAAAATTGAAAAAATAATTAAAGGTGCGATTTGGTTTTCACTTTTTATTTTAACAATTGGAATTTGCTCCATATTCTTATATATTGGTTTTAATAATTACAGAAAAGGTAATATAACTGTTTTAGTAATAGGTTTTTCTCTTTTACCATTAATATTTTTTTGTGCTTTCAAAGGTCTAAAATTAATAATTAGTGCTATTTTCGACTCGCTCTAGTTATTTCTCTTTTACCTATTGGCCCATTTATTATTTCAATATCATATCCAATCTTGTTTAAGATTCTTTTAAACGAACCTTTTGAACAATAAGTTATCAAATACCCATTTTTATTTAAAAGATTATATGTTTTTGTTAAAATGCTTTCTGACCACATTTCAGGTTGTTTTCTAGGTGAGAATGCATCAAAATATATTATATCATATTTTATATTTGAATTGAAATTTGATAAACTGGTTTTTTGTTTTTTTATAAAGAAAAAATCATTTATTTTAATTCTTTTTTCCCATAAACAATTGTGAATTTTTAAAAATAAATCTCTGCTAGTATCTAATATTTTATAGTAATTAAGTTGCTCATATATTTCTTTATTTAATGGAAATGGTTCAATTGTATCATAAATAATTTTAATATTATTTTTTTTGGCCTTTATCAATGTTAGTAATGTATTTAATCCAGATCCAAACCCAACTTCTAAAATTTTAGTTTTATTTTTTTTTAAATTTAATAACCCATTTTTAATAAATATATGTTTTGCTTCTACAATAGCTCCATGTTTTGAATGGTAACATTCATTAATGTCTTTGTTTAAAATAGTATCGGATCCATCATTTGTTTTAACTATAGTTGTATTCATAATTTCAAATATAAAAACTAATTATTTTAAATAGGGTGATTTTTGTAGATTTGCAAATTATATTTTGTGGTTATGAAAATAAATAGATGTAATAAGTCCAGAGTTAATCAAGTTGATTTTTCATCTATTCCTTTTGGTCAAGTTTTTTCTGATCATATGCTAATGTGTACTTATAAAGATGGTGCTTGGGGAGATCCTATAATAGTTCCTTATGGACCTTTACAATTATCACCTGCAACTCAAGGACTTCATTATGGTCAATCGGTTTTTGAAGGAATGAAGGCTTTTAAAGATAAAAATAATAATATTCTATTATTTAGAGAAAAGGAGAACCTATTAAGACTTAATCAATCTGCTGTTAGACTTGATATACCACCGATTAGTGAAGAAATTTTTTTAAGTGGTCTTAAAACTTTAGTTTCTTTAGATCATAATTGGTGTAAGTTTGGTGATAGTTTTTCATTATATATTCGTCCTTTTATTTTTGCATCTAGTAATTGTATCAAAGCTTCTTCTGCAAAAGAATATATGTTTATGATAATTACCTCTCCAACGATGAGTTATTACACTAAACCTATAGATTTATTATTTGAAGAGAACTTCTCTAGAGCAGTTAAAGGAGGGGTTGGTTTTGCTAAGGCAGCAGGTAATTATGGAGCATCATTTTATCCAACAAAGTTAGCCCAAGACAAAGGATATACTCAAGTTATTTGGACTGATGCAAAAGAACATAAATATATAGAAGAATCTGGAACTATGAATATTTGGTTTAGAGTAGAAGATAAATTAATTACACCAAAAATTTCAGATAGTATTTTAGGAGGTATTACAAGAGATAGTATTTTACATTTAGCTAAAAGAGAAGGTATAAAAGTTGAAGAAAGATTGATTTCTGTTAGTGAAATTCTTGATTTTGCTAAAAATGATAAGTTAATTGAAGTTTTTGGTACAGGTACAGCTGTTTCAGTAATTTCAGTTAGATCTATTACATTTAGAGATTTTAAAATTTCTTTAGAAAGTAAAAATGATTCTTATGCTATGATGTTAAAGAAAAAACTTCAAGATATTCAGTACGGTAGAAAAAAAGATCTTTTTAATTGGACTACTCTATTGAGTTCATTTGATTAATTTTCATTTTGTAATGTAAAATTCCTGCTTCTTCAAATTTGTTATCGTATTTTTTAAATCCTTGCTTTTCATAAAATTTAACAACTTGAATTTGAGCATGTAAATAAATAATGCCATTAAAAAACCTTAAATCTTTAAGTATTTTTTTAAGAATAGACAATCCGTATCCTTTTCCTCTTTCATTTTTTAATACTGCGAATCTCTCTAACTTACAGCCTTTTTCTGTCATTCTATATCTTGCAGTTGCAACTGGTTTGTTATTAATAAATAATAAGAAATGAGTAGACTCTTCTTCAAATTCATATTCTAAATCTTCAGGACATTTTTGACCAATAACAAATACTTCATGTCTAATTTTTAATGCTTGATTAAATAATTGAGAATTTTTGTAACTAAATTTTTTTATTTTCATTGTATTTTATTACATCGTAAAAATATGTATTTTTGTGTAAATAATTTTAAATTTTAACATCATGAAAATAAAAAAATTTGTTTTTTCTATCTTATTCACAGTGATTAGTTTTACCCTTTTTTCATTAAATCCTCATATTACAAGTATTCCAGTAAGTTCTGAAAAGTCTACAGTTAGTTGGAAAGGATCCAAGTTAACTGGTTCTCATTTTGGGACAATAAATATTGATAAAGGAGTTTTGTTAAATGATCACGGAAAATTAGTAGGTGGTCAATTTTCTATTAATATGCATTCAATTATTTGTACAGATATTGATTCTAAAAAAAAGAATGAATATTTAGTTAGTCACCTTAAAAATGAAGATTTTTTTGATGTAGAAAAATATCCTCAATCTGTTCTAACGATTACTGAGGTTGAAAATATTGAGGGAGATGATTATAATATAACTGCTGATTTAACTATCAAAGGAATTACTCATCCAATTAATTTTAATGCTAATGTAATTATCAAAGACAAATCTTTTACAGCAACTACAAAGATTATTATTGACAGAACTAAGTGGGGTGTAGTCTATAAATCTGGAAATATTTTTAAAGATTTAGGAGATAAAGCTATCTATGATGATATTGAGTTTACTATAAACTTGTTTTCAAATAAGTGATTAAATATTTATTAATTATTTTAATCATTTCAATAGTTATAGCTTTTCATCAAAGAAACTCTGGCTTTAATTTTTGGCCTACTTTTTTTAAATCTTTTATTGGGCTAGCTTCTATATTTGGGGTGGTTTGGAATTTATTAAATTAGATATATTTTTAGCTAATATTTTGGCTGCTTTTTTATTATTTCTAAACCAGAGTTCTGGTTCAATTAGTTCTAACTCACATAGAGATAATTTATCATTATTATCATAAATAATATCAACTCTTGAGTAGTGTGATATATGAGGAATTTTATTTAAACAATTTAATCCAAATTTAATTTCTTTTTTAGTTGGGTAATATACTTCAACTGTACCTCCATGGTCATCTTGAACTCTAAAATCTCCTTTTTTTGCAATTTTTTTTACAGCATGTGTAAATTGTTTTCCTATGAAAATTAATGAGATTTCTCCAAAGATTGTTATGTTAGATAGGAACTCTTGAAAAATCATGTCATTTTTTTTAAGTAAACTATTAAAAGTTTTTTCAAATCTATTAAAATTTGATTTATTTAATCTATATGTATCTTTTGCAGCACCTGAAATGCATGGTTTTATAATTGCTTGGTCAAATTGTGTTTTTTTAAAAAGATCACTAAGAGAAATTGATGACTTTTTATTTATAAACTCTGTTTTTGAAACGTTTATGCCTTTATCACTTAAAAATTTTAAATATTTTTTATCAGTATTCCATTTTACTAATTCAATACAATTTATAAATTTAGTTTTTGTTTTAGTTTTTATTATCCAATTGTTAAATTCTTCAAATTTTTCAAAATAGTCCCATGTATTTCTGAAAATTGCATATTTAGTATTTTTCCAATTGTAAATTTCATCTTTCCAATCTTTTATTTCTACTGATAGTTCTAGCTTTTCTAATTCATTTTTTAGAATAGTGTTTTCTAATACTACTTGATTAACATACCAATCATTCTTAATTTTTTTAAGGTATCTATGATCACTTAAAATAACAATGTCAGTCATTTTTAATTTAGATATTGTGTGATCTTGTTACTTAGAGGTTGTGTAACAGAATAAAAATAGTCTATAAGTTTTCCATTTTCATCAATTAAATATTTTTGAAAATTCCATTTTACAGTTGAGTTTTTATTTCCATTTTTTTCTTTAGAGCATAGCCATGAGTAAAGGGGATGTTGTTCATCTCCTTTTACTTTTATTTTTTCTGATAAAATGAATGAAATATTAAAATTATTTGAACAAAATTTTACTATCTCTTCTGATGTTCCAGGTTCTTGTCCTCCAAATTGATTGCAAGGAACACCAATAATTACCAATTTATTTTTGTATGTTTTATATAATTCTTCTAGTTGGGTATATTGTTTCGTAAATCCACATTTAGAAGCTACGTTAACAATTAATATTTTTTTTCCTTTAAATGATTTTAAATTAATTTCATCTCCATCAATAGTGTTTATTTTAATATCATAAATTGATTCCGCATACATATTTGTTACCATAGTTAATTTTAAAAATATTAGTATTTTAATAATTGTGTTCATTCTAAAATATTTAAATTATTCAAATTTATTACATATTTCTTCTGTATTGTCCTCCAACTTCAAATAATTGATTTGTTATTTGTCCTAAAGAGCAAAATTTTGTTGCTTCCATTAAAATTTCAAATAAATTTTTATTGTTTACTGCACAATTTCTAATTTTTTTCATCATTTCTTTAGATTCTTTTTTATTTATGTCTAGAAGATTATTTACAGTTGATATTTGATGCTTTTTTTCTTTATCAGATGATCTAATCACTTCATTTGGAATTATTGTTGGTGATCCTTTACTATTCAAAAATGTATTAACTCCAATGATTGGGTATTCACCAGTATGTTTTAAATTTTCATAATACATACTCTCCTCTTGAATTTTACTTCTTTGATACATAGTCTCCATTGAACCTAGCACACCACCTCTTTCAGTAATACGTTCAAATTCAATCAGTACTGCTTCTTCTACAAGATCTGTTAGCTCTTCAATAATATATGATCCTTGTAGTGGGTTTTCATTTTTTGCAAGTCCTAACTCTTTGTTAATAATTAATTGAATTGCCATTGCTCTTCTAACGGATTCCTCTGTAGGAGTAGTAATTGCTTCATCATAAGCATTTGTATGTAATGAATTACAATTATCATATATTGCATANAGTGCTTGAAGTGTTGTCCTGATATCGTTAAANTCAATTTCTTGCGCGTGCAAAGATCTTCCGGATGTTTGTATATGGTATTTTAACATTTGTGCTCTTTTGTTTGCTCCATATTTATATTTCATAGCCTTTGACCATATTCTTCGAGCTACTCTACCTATTACTGCATATTCTGGATCTATACCGTTACTAAAGAAAAATGAAAGGTTTGGACCAAAATCGTTTATATTCATGTTTCTAGCTAAATAATATTCTACATACGTAAATCCATTAGCTAGAGTAAAAGCCAATTGAGAAATTGGATTAGCACCAGCTTCAGCAATATGGTATCCAGAAATTGAAACAGAGTAAAAGTTTCGAATATTATTTTTAATAAAGTATTCCTGAACATCTCCCATCATTTTAAGTGCAAATTCTGTAGAGAAAATACATGTGTTTTGTGCTTGATCTTCTTTTAAAATATCTGCTTGAACTGTTCCTCTTACTTTTTTTAAAGTTTCTAACTTTATTTTATTGTATATTTTTTTAGGTAAAACTTGATCTCCTGTAACTCCAAGTAAAAATAAACCAAGCTTATTATTTCCTTTAGGAATTTTTCCTTGGTACTTAGGTTGTAATGCAGATTTTTGTTTAAATATTTTATCAATTTTGTTTTGAATTTTCTTTTCAATATTATTTGCTATNATATATTTCTCACATTCTTGATCAATTGCAGCATTCATAAAATATGCTAAAATAATTGGAGCAGGGCCATTTATTGTCATACTTACTGATGTTTTTGAATTTGTTAACTCAAAACCAGAATACAATTTTTTCATGTCATCTAAGCAACATATAGAAACTCCAGCATTTCCAATTTTCCCATAAATATCAGGTCTAATATTTGGATCATTTCCATATAATGTAACGGAATCAAAAGCAGTAGATAATCGCTTAGCTTCCATTCCAAGACTAACTAAGTGAAATCTTTTGTTTGTTCTTTCCGGACCACCTTCTCCAGCAAACATTCTAGTTGGATCTTCTCCCTCTCTTTTAAATGGAAAAAGACCAGAAGTGAATGGGAAATGCCCAGGTAAATTTTCTTTTAAAATCCATTTTAAAATGTCACCCCATGCACTGTATTTTGGAAATGAAACTTTTGGAATGTTAATACTTGATAAGGATTTATACTTNGTGTCAATTTTAATTTTTTTACCTCTAATCTCATAGATAAAGTGATTTTTTTGATATTCTTTTTTTGTTTTTTCCCAAGATTTAATCAATTCTAGATTTTCTTTGTCTATCTTTTTTAAAACTGTATTTAATTCTTGTTTTATTATATCTTTTAATTTCTTTGATTTATTNTTAATTAAATCAAATGATTTACTAAGGGCATATAAATTTTGTGCATAATCTGACTGTTTATTTACCCAGTCATCATATTTTTTATTGCTTTCAGCAATTTCAGATAAGTATCTAACTCTACTATTTGGAATTATAAATATTTTTTTGCTCTCAGCTATTGATGATTGAAAATTAGAAGTAAAATCTCCCAGTTTTTTTTCTGCTAAAATATTCACAATATTTGAATACAATAAGTTTGTTCCTGGGTCATTAAATTGAGATGCAATAGTACCAAAAACAGGCATGCTATCTATTTTACAATGAAATAGATTATTATTTCTTTGATATTGTTTTTTTACATCTTTTANNGCATCTANTGCTTCCTNTTTTATCAAANTTNTTNANTNCAANNANATNNGCAAAATCTAACATATCTATTTTTTCTAAGTTGAGTTGCGGCTCCATATTCAGGAGTCATTACATAAAGAGACATATCTGAATGATCAATTATCTCTGTGTCAGATTGACCAATTCCTGATGTCTCTAAAATTATTAAGTCATATTTAGCGGTTTTTAAAACATCAAGACTATTATTAACATTAGCAGAAAGAGCTAAATTAGATTGTCTTGTAGCTAATGATCGCATATAAATATTTTTTGAGTGTATAGAATTCATACGTATCCTATCTCCAAGTAATGCTCCTCCAGTTCTTTTTTTTGACGGGTCAACTGAAATTATTCCAATTTTTTTATTTGGAAAATCAAATAAAAATCTTCTTATTATTTCATCAACTAATGAGGATTTTCCGGCTCCTCCAGTTCCTGTAATGCCTAAAACTGGAGATTTAGATTTTTTTGCCTCATCATTTATTTTTTTTAGAAATGATTTATTTTTTTCTAAACAATTTTCAAAAACAGAAATTGTTCTGGATATTACTTTAACATTTTTATTTTTAATGTCAGTAATTGTTCCATTTGTTGTTTTACCAATTAAAAAATCAGACTTACGAACTAAATCGTTTATCATTCCTTGTAAACCCATTTTTCTTCCATCATCAGGGTGGTATATCTTACAAATTCCATAATTTTCTAATTCTTTAATTTCTTTTGGAAGAATTGTTCCTCCACCACCAGCAAAAATTTTAATATGTAATGATTTTTTTTTCTTTAATAAATCATACATATATTTTAGGTATTCTACATGACCTCCCTGATATGATGTGATTGCGATTGCATTAACGTCTTCATCTATTGCACAATTTACAACTTCCTCTACACTTCTATCATGACCTAAATGAATAACTTCACAACCTGTTGATTGTATGATTCGTCTCATAATATTTATTGCTGCATCGTGACCATCAAATAATGATGCTGCAGTTACAATTCGAACTTTATTTTTTGGTTTATATACATCAGTTAGACTCATTTTCTTTATGTTTATTATTGCAAATTTACAATTTTACAAATGATTTGATGTTTAGTAATTATTTGATATTTTTACAAATAAAAATTTGTAATGGACAAATCAATTTTAATTTTATTGTTATCTATTTTATTTATATCTTGCTCACACAAAAAAAATAATTCCAAAGTTTTTTATGCATCTGATAATCCTATAGAAAGAGCTTTATGGGAGGAAAAAAGGCTTGCTAATCCAAATACTAATAAAATCCCCAAAAATATAAGAAGTAAGGAATTAATATTTTCTAAAACACTGCCAAAATCTAATTTAAATAGCAAATCAAATTGGATAAATAGAGGATTATATAATGTTGGAGGAAGAACAAGAGCCTTGNCATTTGATGTTTTAGATGAAAATATAATTCTAGCAGGAGGTGCATCTGGAGGTATGTTTCGTTCCATTGATGGTGGCCTTTCCTGGAATATGACAACAGGTAAGAATCAAGAACATCGTATAAGTTGCATAACTCAAGATAAGAGGNTAGGTAAAGAAAATATTTGGTATTTTGGAACAGGAGAAACACGTGGATCATATCTTAGTGATATATCTATATATGGAAACGGAATTTTNAAATCAATTGATGGAGGATTAACATGGGATTCATTACCAGTAACTACATCTAATACACCTACAGTTTTAGACGGTGATTTTGACTTTACTTTTAGTATTAAGACTGATCCGAGTAATGATACTTTAGATGTTGTTTATGTAGCTACTAGAGGAGATATTTACAGAACTGAAGACGGAGGTACAAGCTGGGAAAAAGAATTAGGAGGTCCAAATAATAATTATTATCAATATACTGATGTTGAAGTAACCTCTTCCGGTGTGGTTTATGCTACTATTAGTAGTAATTGTACTGACAAGGGTATTTGGAGGTCAGCTGATGGTAAAAATTGGATAAATATTACCGATTCTTTATTTTCTCCCATTTACAGTAGAGTAGAAATTGGAATAAATCCTTCAAATGAAAATGAAGTATATTTTATTGCTGCCGAAACTACAAATTATGGTCAACACACAAATATTTTTTTTAACAGAGAGACTTGGACATCGCTTTGGAAATATGAGTACATTTCTGGCGATGGAACTGGTAATGGTGGTGTTTGGACAGATTTATCAACAAACATTCCTGCAAATAGCATCTATTCTTTTGATAATTTTAATGCCCAAGGTTCTTATGACCTTTTAGTTAGCGTTAATCCATTAGATCCAAATCTAGTTATTATAGGAGGTACTAATTTATGGCGTTCTACTGATGGATTTACATCTCCAAATAACACTGATATAATTGGAGGTTATAGATCTGGTTCTCATGAAGGAGATGGGAATTGGGGTTCTTACAAAAATCATCATCCAGATCAACATGAAATAGTTTATCTTCCTTCAAATCCAAATATTTTAATTAATGGAAATGATGGAGGAGTATATAAAACATTAGATGTTTTTAAAGATACTGTTGAATGGATTTCTCTTAACAATGGATACAATACAACTCAATTGTATACAGCAAGTGTAAGTAAAAACCCTAATTCTCCGATTATGTATGCAGGTTTACAAGATAATGGTTGTAGAGTAACAGGATCAATAGATTCTGAATCTGAATGGAAGATGCCTTTTAATGGTGATGGAATGTATGCTGGTATTGCAGATAACGAGGAAGATTTTTACATGTCTATTCAAAGAGGAGTTTTATATAAAATGAAATTAGATAATTCAGGAGAGAGATTAGCGTTTCAAAGATTAGATCCAGCATCTTGTGATAGTACAAAATATAATTGGAGGAATCCATTTGCCTTTGATAAAAATAGTGATAATATTATTTACTGGGGTGAAGGAAACCAGTTATGGAGAAACAATAGTCTTAGTAGTATACCTTATAATAACTCTCATCAAAAAAATGATTTAGGATGGCATGCATTTTCTGATTCATTAAATTTAGGAGTTAAAATTTCAATGATTAAAACTTCTATTGAACCACCAAATATTGTTTATTATGGTACTGAAAGTAAATATATTTTTAGAGTTGATGATGCTCATGTAGGTGATCCCTCTCATACAATGATATATCCTCCTCAAGAAGTTCCAATTAGCTCATATTGTCATGATATAGCAATAAATCCAAAAAATGCGGATGAATTTATTCTGGTATATTCAAATTATAATATTTATTCACTATATCATACTAAAAACAGTGGCATTAGTTTCACAAAAATTGCCGGTAATTTAGAGCAAAATAATGATGGTAGTGGAAATGGTCCTTCTTGTAGGTCAGCAAAAATAATTCACCTTGGTAATGATACATTATATTTAGTTGGAACGAGCGTTGGTCTGTATGGGACTTCATCACTTAAGGGAGAAAATACTGTATGGGAACAAATTGGATATAATGATTTTGGATCTACTATAATTGAAGATATTATTTATAGAGATTCTGATAAATTATTAGTTGTTGCTACATATGGAAATGGCATTTATCAAACAAACTTAAATTCTATTTCTGATATTTTAAACATTGATGAGATTAAAAATCAATTTTCTTTTAATATTTTTCCTAATCCAGTAGTTAATTCTCTCAATATTGTTTTTGATTCAAAANGATTTACAGATATTTTTATAGATGTTTACGATGAATTAGGAAGAAAATTAATCTGTGAAAAACAAAAGGGAAGCTATGGAAAAAAAACATTTAAATTAGATGTTAGTGAATTAAAATCTGGTATTTATTTTATAAGTTGTAATATTAATGGTGAAGTAGAGACAAAACAATTTGTTGTAAGAAAATGAGATTTTTTGCTAAAATATTTTTCTTTGTTTTAATAATTAATTCAAATTCATTTGCTCAAAATACCTATATTCCTGATGACGCATTTGAGCAAAAATTGATTAATCTTGATTTAGATTTTGTTTTTGATGACAGTGTTTCTACTGCTGCAATTGATACAGTTACATGGTTATATGTTTATAATAGTGGTATTTCTGATTTAACTGGAATTGAAGATTTTATATCTTTAAGTCATTTATTTTGTTATGATAATAATATTGATACACTAGACCTTTCTAATAACATTAATTTAGTAGAGTTAAATTGTAATAATAATTCATTAAAGTATTTAGATATAAGTAATGGAAATAATATNAATTTATTTGCTTTTCAAGCACTTAATAANGATTCTTTAATGTGTATTAANGTTGATGATGTATGGTGGGCNAACTCNTATTGNGCTANTTGGCNAAAAGATCCTCAATGTGTTTTTAGTGANAACTGTTTTCCNACAANNATTAAATTAATTGATAATATTAACACTACTAAAGAGATTAGTAAAATAATTGATTTATTTGGAAGAGAAATAAGCTTGTTTGACATAAAAAGTATGAGTCCTTTTTTAGTTATTTATGGTGATGGGACAATTGAAAAAAAAATTATTATTAAGTAGAATATTAAAGTTATAAATTAGAACATTTTATAAATTGGTTATTATTATATATTGCTAAAGCTTTTCCTCTTAAATTTTTTGATATAAAAGGAGTATTATTTGATTTTGATTTTATATTTTCTTTTTTAAATACCCATTCTTTTTCTGGGTCAAATAGCGTTAAATTAGCCCTTTTATTTTCTTTTATTGATGGAATGTCAATGTTTAGTATTTTTCTAGGATTAATTGCTATTTTATTAATTAATTCAGTTATTCCAAGATGAGGTAAAATATATTTTCCAAGTAGTCCGAATGAAGTTTCTAATCCTATAATACCATATTTTGCTTGAATGAAATCTATTTTTTTATCTTCATTTTCTTGAGGGGTATGGTCAGTTGTAATTACATCAATTATATTTTCTTTCAGTGCTTTTATAAGTGCCTTACTATCTTTTAAAGAACGTAATGGAGGTAAAACTTTATATCTGGTATCAAAATTATTTACACAATTATCAGTAAGAAATAAATTATAAATATTTACATCAGATGTAATTTGAATGCCTTTTCTTCTAGCTTCTTTAATTATTTTAGTACTTTCTTTAGTTGAAATATATGAAATATGAAGTTTAGAATTTGTATATTCACATAATCTGATATCTCTATTAAGAGTTATTTCTTCAGAAATAGATGGAATTCCTTTAAGTCCAAGTTGAATGCTTATTTCTCCTTCATGCATAGTGCCACCGATCGATAAGCTTTTATTATTTGGGAAATTCATAATTAATGTATCACAATCTTTTGAATATTGAAGAGCAATTTTCATTATTTCATGCCTATCTATTGAATCTTTATCATCTGTAAATGCTAAACAACCAGCTTTCTTCATGTCATGCATTTCAACAATTTCATTCCCTTCACACTTATTTGTAATATTTCCTGCAGGAAACACATCTACTACATTATCTTTTGTCTTGTTTTTAATATAGTTTATTAAACCTATATTATCAATAAATGGTTTTGTATTTGGCATTATTAGTACACCAGTATATCCGCCAAATGCAGCAGCATTTGTACCAGTCATTAGTGTTTCTCTATATTCAAAACCTGGATCCCCAAAATTAACATGTAAATCAAACCATCCAGGTGAAACATGTAAATTTTTTGCAGAAAAAACTTCATATTCTTTAGATTTTTTTAAAGGTATTTTAATATTCTTAGCAATATTTTTTATTGTATCATTCTCAATATAAATATCCATTATTTGATTATGATATTTTGAGTTGGGGTCAATTATTCGAGCTGATTTAATGTATAAATTCATTATTTAATATTTTTAATAAGAAGAATTTCTATTCCAAAAAAAACTAATGATAAAATAAGAGCTACTTTCCATAAATCATTATTATTTTTTGAATCTTGTAATTTATTTTTAAATTTTGATAAGCTTTCAAATATTATTTCAATATTTTGAAATTTCTGTATAAGTTTTTCTATTTGTTGGATTTTTATTTTTTTAATGGTACTTTCTTCGTTATTGTAGTTAAATGCAATTTTATCAATTAGTTCATTTTTTGTTTGAAGAGAATAAATACCATTTTTATTTAAATCTTTAGTAATTTGGTAATAAATTTTACCATCTATAGTTCTTGAATCTGGAATGAAATCTATTTTTTTATTTGTCAAGCTAATTACTTTATCATCTGTATCTTTAAAAGATCTAAAAAAACTGTTATAATTAATTTTATTATATAGAGGAATTGATCTAATTGACTGAGTTGCAATATTTATAAATATTGGAACAAATAGAGCATGTCTTGTAAAGTTACAGGTATTAAGATCTAATGGACTTAAAAAAATATAAACTAATCCTTTGTTTATTTTATAATTTGACATAAAATGCTTGTTATTTTCTAATTTTAATAATGGAATATTATATTTTACTTCGTTAGTGGTATAATATTTAGTAGTGGAAGGGTAATTTATGTTTTTTGTTTGATCTTCAAATACGGCATCAAATAAGTTATGTTTTAGGTTTAGTTTGTTTATAAGTAAGTTTTCAGTCTTTGTTTCATTTAACTCATTTAAACCTAGATTTTTAAGAAACTTATTATACTTTAAAATTTCTAATTTGAGTGGAGGTATAATTAAAATACTATTTCCATTATTTAGTGAAGCTTTTAAAGAATTTAGAAATCCTGAAGTTAATTCTTGAACTTCATTTAATATAATAAGATTTGCCTTATTTAATTTTTTATAATTTATGTTATTTAAATTATAATTTTTAAAACCAAACAACAGTGAATCACTATTAAATAATGTACTAATTTCAATGTTTTTATTATTTTGATTAATACTTACAATACTTATTTTTTCAGTTTTTCTAATGACAA
>PBQB01000043.1 GCA_002724895.1 Flavobacteriales bacterium | reverse complement strand
TCAACCTTGTTACATGCCCATAGACAACTTCCTACTGGCTGACCCATAGTCTTCTGTGTCCAAGTAGACGATCCTACTGGTCTGAACTTAATTCTGTACTGATCAACTAAACAAACTTGCGTTGGAGCAGGTAACTGATTAACTACTACAGTACCAACCATTCCATTAATTGCATGAGCACCAACAGAACAATCATAATTATATGTTCCAGGTACAGTAAACACATAGCTAGCCATATTAGAGGATGTGGTAGGATTAGTTATAAAACTTACAGGATTATTGTATGGTTGATTATTAACCATTGAAAAGTCAAAATTAACATTGTGATATCCTCCATCATTAATCCAATATACAGTATCTCCAACATTAATGTTTAATACAGATGGATTGTAATAATAATTGCCAGCATTAACATAGTGAGCAACTGGCAAATGAGGAGTTGAAGAGTTCATATTATCCCAGTTAATGGTAGCTCTATTTTGAATTATGTTAGTAGCACTTAAGTTTGTGGGTGCAGATATAGCACATGAAACAGGAGAAGAACTAGTGGCATTATCAAACACAATAGTTCCTGGAGATACTCCCGTATTAAATGAATGTATTAATACATTATTAGCATCATAAATACTTACATTTCCATAAGAAAAATAGTCAGTAGTACTTGCATACAAGAGATTATTTACATTATCAAATGCTAACTCATAGAAATTATTATTTAGCGGTAAAGCAGAGCCAGTACTAGGAGTGGAATTAACATCCCATTCATATACCGATACATCACCAGAGAGTTGATAATTTATTTTATCATCTCTCAAGCAAGAAGTTCCACAACCAGTTGATACTAAAGCTAGATTAGTTGTTACATGTGTATTAGATAATAAATCAACCTTAGAAATTGAAGATCCTGACCAATCTTTATTATTTACTGTATACACATAATCACCTTTTATCATCATATTGTCTGGATTAACACCATCTACTCCTAAATCTATCTCACTAGTGTAAGAAAAAGAAGTTAAATCGACAACACCAATAATTCCTTTATAATTACCCCACTCATAAGCATTATTAATTGCGACATATAAGTTATTGTCCTTAACTACTAAGTTTTGCGTTGACCACTTCGGTCCATTGATTGTATCAAATTCTAGATGAAAACTTAAATCATTCTTATTGAATACTTGTAAATATGAATTGTAAAGAATTGGAGCATACGTTACATTATCGTAATCTCCTCTTGTTACAATAATTTTATCATTCCAAATAGCTAAATTTCTAATCCCATTAATTTGTTGAGAAGCAATAAGAGTATAGGTATTTTTATTGTACTTGTATAATTTATTATCTGCTGCCACATAAAGGTAATTATCATCAATAAGCATATCAGAAGCAAATCTTGCACCACTAATAGTGTCAAGTACTTGGTATGTTTGAGAATTGGGATCATACACTCCTAAAGTAACAGGCTCACCAATTTGATTATTGGTATAATCAAAATAACCTTCATTTAAAACAAATACTTGTTGAACAGATACATTCTGTGACAAAACATGTAAAGACATAGAAATACACAGGATGAGGGTGAAAATAGTTTTTTTCATAGTTTAATTATTTTAGTTAAAAATGTTATTTCGCTTTACCAGAGAGAAATAAAATTAGCATGAATTAGCAGGTATTCTGACTTAGTTTATTTGATATTGCCTTCCCATTACAGTGGCTTTGTATTTATCAAATTAAGCAAACTTTACAGCTGCTGGAACAGTACAGGAATTACACCTGTTTCCCTTTATCTTTAAGTTTAAACTCTTAAAGAACACTAAATACTTTGCAAAAATGAGGAAAAATTTAGTTACAAAAAAAAAATTATTTAAAATATTTTGGAATATTATTAACAATATTTTCTAAAGAAGAGTAGTCTATTCTCAAATCTACATCATTAAATTTAAAATAATCTACGAGTAATTCAGTAGGAATATTTCCAACTAGGTCATCCTTAGCCATAGGACAACCTCCAAAACCACCAATGGCAGAATCAAAATTAATACATCCACTTAAAAATGCAGCTTCAATTTTTTCCTTTGCTTCTTTCACAGATGAATGAAAATGGGCGGCAAAATCTATTTTTGAAAATTCTTTTATAGCTAATTTAAAAAGTGGAAAGATATTTTCAGGACACGAAACCCCTATTGTATCAGACAAAGAAACTTTTTCTATTCCTATTTGATTTAATTTTTCGACTATACTGCAAACAAGGTCGGGGTGCCAATTTTCGCCATAGGGATTTCCAAAAGCCATTGATAGGTATACTATTAACTCTTTATTATTTTGTATTGTTTTATTTTGAATCTCTTGAACCAATTCCAATGCACTATTAATATCCATATTTGTATTTCTCTTTTGAAATTCTTCTGAAATTGATAAAGGAAAACCAAGATAACTAATCTGTTGAAAACTACAAGCTTTGTTAGCTCCCCTTAAATTAGCAATAATAACTGAAAGTTTACTATCATTCTTATCAAGATTTAAAGAAGAAATCACTTCATCAGTATCTTTCATTTGTGGAACTTTATGAGGAGAAACAAATGAACCAACATCTATAACATCAAAACCTACTTTTAAAAGACGATTAATATATTCTATTTTATCTTTAGTAGGGATAAAATCAACTATTCCTTGTATTGCATCTCTAGGACATTCAGTTATTTTAATTGTTGACTTCACTATTTAAAATCGCTTTATTAATATTCTTTATCAAGGATGGTCCTTTATAAATAAAACCAGTATATATTTGAACTAAAGATGCCCCTGCATCAATTTTTTCTAAAGCGTCTTCTGCAGAATTAATACCTCCAACTCCTATAATAGGGAAAGATCCATTTGATCTTTCTTTTATATACTTTATCACTGAATTTGATTTATCATTCAATGGTTTGCCGCTTAAACCTCCAGCGCCAATTTTTTCAACTTTTGATTTGTCTGTTAAAAGATTTGTTCTATCAATTGTTGTATTTGTTGCAATAATACCATCAATCTTTAAATCAATAACTATTTCTATAATGATATCTAATTGTGTTGTTGTTAAATCTGGAGAAATTTTCAACAATATTGGTTTTCTTTTATCTTTCTTATTATTTATTTCTTGTAATCTAGCTAAAATCTTTGACAGTGGCTTTTTCTCTTGCAATTCTCTTAAACCTGGTGTGTTTGGAGAACTAACATTTACAACAAAATAATCAACATATGAAAAAAGTTTTTCGAAACAAATCTCATAATCATCAATTGCTTTTTCATTTGGAGTCAATTTATTTTTACCAATATTACCACCTATAATTATGTTTGACTTTTTTCTTCTTAATCTAGAAATAGCTGATTCTAATCCATGATTATTAAATCCCATTCTGTTAATGAGGGCATTATCATCACTAAGTCTAAATAATCTAGGTTTAGAATTTCCACTTTGAGCGACTGGAGTTATAGTTCCAATTTCTATAAAACCAAAACCAAAAATTGAAAGTTCATCAAAAAGCATTGCATCCTTATCAAATCCTGCTGCCAAACCAACTGGATTTTTAAATTTTATTCCAAATACCTCTTTATTTAACTCCTTGTTATCAACAACAAAAATATTTGATAAAAACTTTTTTACAACTTTAAAATAAGTTATACGTTTTATAAAATTAAATGTAAAATAATGAACTGACTCTGGATTAAATAGAAACAAGATTGAACGAATTGCAGCATAATTTGAAAATAATATGAATAATACTAGAATGGAGAGTATAAATACAATAAGCATTAGTTTGTCTTATTATTTAAAAATTTTATACAAAAATACAAGAATGAAATTAATTTTTATCTAGTTCATCAAAAGAGTTATCATCATAAAAAATAACAACCTTGTTGATAATTTTAGATTGCTTTCTAATAATTTGATTTTTTTCTTTATTCTGATACATACTACCCAAACCACTTATGAGCCAATTTGCATTTAAATTGGGATAAGTATTCAATAATTTCTGTAAAAAATCTATACTAGGCTTATTTCTTCCACTTAAAATATGAGAAATTGTAGCTCGATTGACACCAATAAGATCTGCAATTTCAGAAGGTTTTTTATTTATATTTTCTATCCAAATTTTAAGTCTTTGATACATTTTATATTGATTTACAATTGTAAACTACAAATATAATTTAAATTGATTTCTAATCAATTTTTTTTAATAAAAAGTATGATTTAATATACTTATATAGTTTATATGACAATGTTTTAAATATTGATTATCAAAAACTTATATTTTTTTTAATGTTTGACACGTTTTTTTTTAAAAAAAAATAAAATTTAGTTTACAAAAGTAAATAAATCCGTAAAAATTAAGAGCTTTTTAAAATCAATGAAAAGTAAAATGTTCTTGGAAATCTAGGCCCATAAACATAATTACTATCCCTATTTTTTAATGTATCAAAATCATTTTGGTAATCATTGGTAATATTTTTCACACCAATACTATATTCTAAATTGACTTCTATTTTTTTAATGTTTTGGATATATGTAGTTTTAATATCAATTGTTTTGAAAGTTTTTGATAATTTAAAATCATCATTTTCCTGTTCAGGAGCTCCTCCAACATGTAATAAAGTCATCTTTCCAGTATATAAAAAACTCGTATTAAAAATTAAATTTTGATTATAACGATAGCTTAAAGTGGAATAACCATAGCTATTCGGTGTTTTTAAAAATTCTTTCTTTTTGCTTAAAAATTCAGAATAACTTATAGGGTCTAGATACGAAGAAGATTGTAGAGTTAAAGCTGACTGGAAATTAACTTTTTGATTTAAACTAACCCTTCCTTCAATAGTAAAACCTTTAACTATAGCATCTCCCCCATTTTTCTTTAAAAGAATATCACCAAAATCATCTTCACCGTTTAATTGCTGAAAAAAAGCATCCTTTAAATTTGTATAAAAACCAATAATTGTAAATCCATAAAGATAATTTACATTTGGTTTATCATAGTTAAAAGAAGCACTATAACTCTGTGATTTCTCCTCCTTTAGATTTTCATCTAAGATTATTCTTGAAACACCGCCTCCCGAAAATGACATGTGAAGATCAGTATCAAATGCTTGTGGAGCTCTAAATCCTGAACTAAGACTAGCTCTAAATTGAGTATAAGCACTTAAGTTATACAAAAAAGAGAATCTTGGACTAGTAACAAATTTTTCAAGTGAAGAATGCTTATCAAATCTAGTCCCAAATAAAAAATTAAATCTTTTATTCAATTGCCAATCAGATTGCAAAAAAACACCAAGTGATTTAACATTTTGATCAATTAAATAATTAAATGCTAAAATTTCATCTCTTACATTATCAATTGTATAATCTGAGCCAATGGTAAAAACATTTGTTCCCATTAGTTTATTATTCCTATGATCAAATTGAAATCCTATTTGACTTGTTAAATTATATGAATTACCATAAGGAGGATTGTTTAAATGCAAGGTGTCTTGAAAAGAATTAGGATCAGGTCTTACTCCAGTGTAATGATCTCTTTTCGTTTGCTGAATAGCAAAATAGGAGGACATTGAAGATTTATTTTTACTAAAATTTATATTATGTTCTATACTACCCATTAAAACATCATGATTTCTTTCTTCTGACTGCATTGCTAGATGAGGAACTTTATGTGTAATTTCTCCACCATATCTATACTCATTTATACTTCCAAAATTTAAATCCAACTTCTGATCTTCACTAATGATTAAAAATAAATTAGCTCCAAATCCATTATAATTTATTTCAGGAAGTTCTGAAAAATTATCAAAATTATGATCATAAGCTTCTCTTTTATTATTATTAATAAAGAAAGTTACTCCTATATTTTTATTAACCACAGAAACATTTCCGTAGATTGAATGATGCGTATTTTGATTATTAATATTATTGTAATCATATGCTAGTGAAAATTGATTAAACTGAGGTGTATTAGTTATTACATTTACAACACCTCCAATAGCAGAAGACCCATAAAGCGAACTCCCACCTCCTTTTACAACTTCAATTCTACTGATCATATTAGAGGGAATTTGCTCTAACCCATACAATCCAGTTAAAGGTGATATTATCGGTCTTCCGTTAATTAAAATCTGAGAATAACTTCCTGATAATCCATTCATACGTAACTGAGTATAATTACATGTCTGGCAATCATTTTCTACTCTCATTCCTGATGAAAAACTTAATCCGTCTGCTAAGTTGCATGCTTGAATATTTTGCAACTTTTTACTTGAAATAATATCTACAATTACTGGAGAATCTGTTTTCCTTTTAAATGTTTTAGTTCCTGTAACAACAATTTGATTTAAATCATAAATAGAATGATCAAGTTCAATATCCAATTTATTCATCCCCTTCTTAACATCAAAATATATTTTTTTAGTTTGCATCCCAATAGCTGAAATAGTTAATAATTGAACACCTAAGTTTTCACTTACAACAGTATAAACTCCGTTTATATCTGATGAAGATCCCTTTTTATAATCTTCAAAAAAAATATTAGCAAAAGATACCGGATCTTTATTTACTGTAATCTTGCCAGAAATCGTCTGAGAAAACAGACATAAAGTATTAAAAAAAATAAAAGTAAAGAAAAGATATTTCATACATAAGATTAGTGTGCGAAAATAATATTTTTTTAGACATGTCTAAAAAAATTTTAAGAATAAGTTAATTTTTATTTAATTTGCAACAAAAAAAATAATGTTTACACAAGCCGAAGAAAATTATCTCAAAACAATACTTTCAATTAGCTTAAGAAATGATGGAAGAATTTCTACTAATGAAATTGCTAATGAAATAGGCACAAGTCCTGCTTCGGTTTCAGACATGTTTAAAAAACTGCAAGAGAAAAAGTTAATCAAATATAAAAAGTATCAAGGAGTTTCATTAACTAAAAAAGGTAGGGAAAATGCAACTAACATCTTGAGAAAACACAGACTTTGGGAAACTTTTTTAGTAAATACATTAAATTTTAGTTGGGACGAGGTACATATAATTGCTGAACAACTTGAACATATCCAATCTGAAAAACTCATTGATGAACTAGATGATTTTCTTGACAAACCCAAGTTTGACCCTCATGGTGATCCTATACCTTCTAAAGAAGGTAAAATACCACTTTCTGATTTTAAATCTTTAAGCGAACTTAAAGTAGGTGATAAAGGAATTATTATGGGTGTTAAGTTAGATAAAAAGTCATTCCTTCAATATTTAAATCAAATAAAAATTCAAATAGGTGTTGAAATCAAAATAATTAATAAGGTGAATTTTGATAAATCAATGGAAGTTAAAACAAAATATAAAACATTCTTTTTAAGCAATGATGTAAGTAAAAATTTATTAATTAAAAAATTATAAATAATGGAAGAATTACAAATTTTCAAATGGTTTGTTAAACAAAATCCAATTATTCAAGCTCTATATGCAGGATTATTTACTTGGGCTTTAACTGCTCTTGGCGCGTCATTAGTTTTTTTATTTAAAAATAGTAATAGAAAAATTTTAGATATATCTTTAGGTTTTACAGGAGGAGTAATGATTGCCGCTAGCTTTTGGTCATTATTATCACCAGCAATCTCATATGTTGAGATGCAAAATGAATATGGCTTGTTTAACTTACCCCCATATCTCCCACCAGCAATAGGTTTTTTTCTAGGTGCATTATTCCTTTATATTTTAGATAAATATATACCTCATATTCATTTATTTGCAAAAAAAGATGAAGCCGAAGGCATTAAAACGAAATGGAAAAAAACAGAATTACTTGTAATAGCGATTGCTCTTCATAACATTCCTGAAGGCTTAGCAGTTGGAGTTGCATTTGGAGCGCTAGCAAATCCTGAATTACTAGGTATGGATGGTCATTCAGTATTTACAATTGGAAGTGCGATTGCTTTAGGGATTGGTATCGGAATTCAAAATTTTCCAGAAGGTTTTGCTGTTTCAATGCCATTAAGAAGAAAAGGCATGTCAAGAAAGAAATCATGGAAATGGGGACAACTTTCAGCTATAGTCGAGCCTATATTTGCTGTAATTGGCGCTGCTATTGTTATGCAAGTATTACCTATCTTGCCATATGCTCTCGCATTTTCAGCTGGAGCCATGATATTTATTGTAGTAGAAGAAGTTATTCCAGAAAGTCAACGAGGAGGAAATACTGATCTTGCCACAATGGGTCTTATTACTGGATTTATTGTAATGATGATTTTAGACGTTGCACTTGGTTAAACAGCAATATCTTAACATATTTTCTAAATAACTATCTTTGCTAAATGAATTCAAAGGTAAGTATTAAGAATAGAAAAGCTAGTTTTGAGTATGAATTTATTCAAAAATACACTGCCGGAATTATTCTTGTAGGTACTGAGATTAAGTCTATTCGAGCTAATAAAGCAAGTATTTCTGATGCATATTGTGTAATAATTGATAGCGAAGTAATAATTAAAAATTTACATATTAGTGAATATAAATATGCAAGTTTCAGTAACCATGAACCAAAAAGAGAAAGAAAACTTCTTTTGAATAAACAAGAAATAAATAAAATTAAAAGTAGAGTACAAGAAAAGGGCTTTGCACTTGTTCCCATAAGGCTTTTTATTAATGATAAAGGAATTGCCAAGCTTGAAATAGCTGTAGCAAAAGGGAAAAAAATATATGACAAAAGAGAAAGCATTAAAGAAAAAGATATTAAAAGAAATATAGAAAGAGAAAAAATAATATGAAATATTTAAAAGTTATATTTGTTCTAGTGTGTTTTGTTTTCTTTTCATGTAAAAAAGAAACTGTAGATACTAACAACTCAGGAAGTTTAAATTTCTCAAATGACACTATCACTTTTGACACTGTATTTGCTTCTGTTGGATCAATAACAAAAATTTTAAAAGTTTATAATAATAATGAAAATGATATTTACACTGATATTGAACTAAAAGGGGTTTCAGCAGCCAATTTCAGAATCAATATAGACGGAGTTCCCAGCAATTCATTAAATAATGTAAACATCCCATCTAAAGATAGTATTTTTATATTTATAGAAGTAACAATTAATCCATCTAATAACACCTTACCATATATACTATCTGACTCACTTGTTTTTACATCAGGGTCTAAAAAACAGAGTATCAAACTAATTGCTTGGGGTCAAGATGCTTATTTTCATACAGCAAACACATATGGGGAAATATTATCAGGTAGCGATACTATAAGATTTTATTATCATCAAATTAACAGTAATGAAACATGGACTAATGATAAACCTCATGTAATTTATGGGTATGTAGTTATAGAACCAAACTGCATTTTGAATATTAATCCAGGTGCAAATATTTATTTACACCATAATTCTGGAATTATTGTTGGAAATCCGTTTAATCCAAATTTTGGAGGTACTATTAAAATAAATGGAGAATTAGGAAATGAGGTAACTTTTCAAGGAGATAGACTAGACCAATGGTATAAAGAAATTCCAGGTCAATGGGATAGAATTTGGATGATACCTGGAAGTATTAATAATGAAATTAATTATGCAATTATAAAAAATGGAACTATTGGAATACATGCAGACTCTGTAGCAAACAACAATCCAACAGTTAAAATTAGTAATTCAATTATAGAAAACATGTCCTCAATAGGAATACTTGGACAAGGAGCAACAATAAATGCTGAAAATCTATTAATAAACGAATGTGGACAATATACATTAGCATGTAACATTGGAGGAACATACGATTTTACTCATTGTACATTTGCAAATTACTGGAACTACAATAGTAGGAAAAATCCATCGATTTTATTAAATAATTATTACGAAGGAATAGATGGAAACATTTACTCTAGAAATTTAGAAAAAGCAAAGTTTACTAATTGCATCATTTATGGCAGCCTTTCGAATGAAATTTCATTTCAGGAAGACAACTCTGCTAATTTTAATTTTGATTTTGATCACTGTCTTATTAGATTAGAAAACTCTCCTGTAAATATCAATAGCTCTAATTTTAAAAACTGTATAATTAACCAAAACCCTATTTTTTTGGATCCATATTATAAAAACTATAAAANAACTCAACAATCACCTGCTAACAATAGNGGAACNCAAACAAATGTTTTNTTAGATATTGAAGGNAATTTTAGAACAAACCCTGACATTGGNGTTTACGAATTTCAAGATTAAATATTAATTAAAAAATTTATAACGTCAACNCCATCAGAATAATCTGACAATTCAGGNGTCTGNCTCAAACCAAAATAGACATCTTTTTTTGAAACAATACATTGAATATTATCCCTATCTCTATTAATTAGATGTTTTACATCTTCATTACTTTTGTAAAATTCATAATAAAGCATGGCTAATGGAGAGTTTATAGAATTATCCTCTTTAAGTAAGATAAAACCATTATCTAATAATTTATTGTTACCCATTAAAAAAATTGTTTTATTATAATTGTAATTATTTGCATATTTTTTATGATTAATAATATCCTTATATCTATAAAAAACCTTAAATAATTTATTAAGATCATAATTATATGGGACATATATTTTTGACACATTTCTACATCCTAAGCCAAAATATAAAAAGATATCTAAAGTCAAAGCTTCTAATTCACTTGAGCTTTCTTCTCCTGAAAGTATAGCTACTGACGTTCTATTTTTTCGTATAATTCTCTTAGANTTTTTAAAATAATAATTAAAGTATTTAGCAGACTGGTCATTTCCAGTTGCTATTACTGCATCAAAATTATTTTTTCTAATATCGTTAACAATTTCTATATTTTCCAAGTAATATGGAGAGATATTTATTAGTTCATTAATTATTAGAGTCATAATAACATTATCTTTACTTGACATTTTAACTACTAATTTGTGACCAACTATTAATGAAGACAAAAAATCATGAAATCCAACTAATGGAATATTACCCGCAAGCACAATTAAAACTGTTTTTTTTCTTTTTATAACAGAAAAATCATATAAACTCAACCANTCTTCTATTTTATTTTTTTTAAGCTGACTTGCGACGTAAGTTAACCTATGTTTTATATTTTCTTTTGTAAACCATGGGTTGGATNTTAAAATTTTTTGAAAATGATCTTTAAAATAATCATTTTCAACAATCTTTTCACCAAGTTTTACAAATGCATTTATGCGTTGTTGTAAATCCATCAAAATAATTATATTTTTACAAAAGTAATCCATTATAAGAAATAAACATGAGAAAGATAATAGTCATTCAATTATTTTTATTNTTGTTTCAAAACTTATACTCTCAAAAAGGAAANAAAACCCTTTTTAAAGAATATGAAGACACCTTGAAATTACTTTCAACAACAATTATTTATGCCACTGATGAAGAAGANAGNAAATTAGCTAACATTAGCTTTATTGAAAATTTATCAGAGGTGTTAGAATATGAAAAATCATTTAAATACCCTTTTGAATTACTACCAAAAGAAATAATTCTAAATTCTCCAAACAATCATTTCAGGATGTTTAATTGGTATTTAAGAAAAGAAAACAACACATATGAATACTATGCAATTATTCAGTATTACAATAAAATCAAACAAAAATATGAAGTTNTTAATTTAAAAGATAATTCTGAAAATTTGAGAAAACCAGAAAATAAAGAATTGGACGCTAACAATTGGTNTGGATGNTATTATTATGATATCATTNTACATAAAAAAGATGATATTAATATTTACACTCTACTTGGATGGGATGGTAATGATAAGTATAGTGATAAAAAAATTATTGATGTAATGTACTTCTCAGGAAAAGAGTTAGTTAAGTTTGGNATACCTATTTTTAAATATAAAGATGATTTAAAAAATAGAATCATTTTAGAATATAGTTCTAAAACATCTATTAGTCTACGATATAGTAAAAAAGAAAAAAAAATAATTTTTAATAATTTAATTGCTCCCAAAAATGAGTTAATAGGATTTGAAGAATATTATATCCCAGATGGAAGTTTTAATGCTTATTTTCTTGATAAAGAAAAGTGGAACTACGAAAAAGACATTGATATTAAAAACAATATTAAAATTAAAAAAAATAAAAAAATAAAAAAAGGGCTATTTCCAAAGTAAAATGTTAAAACAATTTTATGGTAATACAATTGAAGCAGGATGTGATGAAGCTGGAAGAGGATGTTTGGCTGGCCCTGTAATTGCNGCAGCAGTAATTCTTCCAAANAATTTTAAAAATAATTTAATAAANGATTCAAAATTATTAAATAAAAAAGATAGAAAGACATTAGCTGAGATAATTAAAAGAGAAGCTATTTGTTGGTCAATAGGAAATTGTTCTAAANATATAATTGATAAAATAAATATCCTTAACGCATCTTTTTTAGCTATGCATAAAGCTATTGACAAATTGAAAATTAAACCAAAACTATTATTAATTGATGGAAATAGATTTAACAAGTATCAAAATATTTTACATAAATGCATTGTAAAAGGAGATTCAAAATATATTTCAATTGCTGCNGCATCCATTTTAGCTAAAACACANAGAGACAAACTGATGGANAAANTNCATAATGAGTTTCCTGAGTACAATTGGAAACAAAATAAAGGATACCCTACTCAAGAACATAAGTTATCTATTTTGAATAATGGGCTAACAAAATATCATAGAAGAAGTTTTAATCTAAAACATCAATTAAAACTTAAATTTAATAACTAATTTTACATTTATAATGCTAAATAAAATCATTAAAATATTAACTCCAATTATACTTATAGNTATTATTATAGTTATAGGTTTTAAANCATATAAAAACACATTAGATACAAAAAACAACCCACTATCAATCATTCCCACNAATAGCTCACTAATTTTACAGTTAAATAACTTAAACCAAACAACCAAAAATCTTAACAAATATGATATTTGGGACGAAGTTTCTAGTATAAACATATTTGAAAATTTTGAAGTTAAAATCAATAATCTTAATTCAATTTTTCAAGAAAATGTTAATGTTTTCAATTCCAACTGCATGCATATCTCTCTTTGTAAAACAGGATCAAATCACAGTGATTTTTTATATGTCACCAATTTCTCTAATAAGGAAAATAAGGATCTTGAAACCATTGTTTCTCTATTTGGAAATGTCAATGGATTTAANACATATGACAACAAAAANATTTTTCANATAAANAATNATGAAAAAATTNAATACATCGCATTTTACAAAGATATTTTATTTTTTTCACCATCTAAACTACTAATCGAAAATACTATAAAACAAATACCATCTAATGAATCACTTTTAAATATACCATCTTTTTCTAACACTTATAATACCATTAATAAGTCTGCAAATATTAATTTATATATAAATTATAACTCTATTTTAGACTTATCTAAAATATATTTTAAAAATTTAAATATTCCACCTAACTTTTCAGAATGGGTTTCTACTGACATAAAATTTAAAAANAATGCAATTATTTCTAGTGGATTTAGCAGTATAAATAAATTAAATAAAAACTTTACAGATATTTTTAATGGACAANATCCAGAAAAAATTGAAATTATTAATTTAATACCAAAAACAACATCTTTTCTNCTTTGTCTAGGCTATAATAAAAATAAAATATTGTTTGAAAATAGAAAACAATATTTAGAAGAGCATAATAACTTTTGGAGTTGGAATAAAAAAATCAAGCAAATATCAGATAGCTCTGGAGTTAATTATTTTGAACTGTTTAATCAACTAGAACACGAAGCAGGAAGTTTTAGTATATCTGTTAATTCAAATATAAATAATAATTTCACATATATTAAAAATAAAAATGCTTTAAAAACAATTGGTATCATTCAAAATTTGATTTCAAACAAAAGCAAATATTTAGGAATGACTATTAATGAATGTAAAGATCCGTACTTAACTAAAACTCTATTTAGTGATAAGTTAAACTTTAAATCCCCATACTTCACAATCATTGAAGATTTCTTTATTTTTTCAGGATCTGAAGCTGGAATAAAATATATTATAGAAAACTACAAGGCAGGAAACACATTGTCAAAAAGTAAACACTTTAATAGGTCTAACAATTACTTATCATCAAAATCTAACTTTTTGCTATACCTAAATTTAGGAAGATTATTGCCCGAATTAAAAAATAATCTCATACATAGATATAAATCAGAATTAATTTTTAATGAGGATTCAATCAGAAACTTAACTGCATTTTCAATACAAATGTCTGTTGCAAAAAATTTACTTCTCAATAATATTAACATATTTTATGATAATAAATTTCAAGAGCACTTAAAAGAAGANTGGTTTGTTCAATTAGATTCTTCTATTGCTACAACACCATATTTTGTTAATAATCATTTTACAAAGCAAAAAATGATAATTGTACAAACTCATTCTAATCGAGTTTATGCTCTAGATAATGAAGGAAAAGTCATTTGGAATAAATTGATAGATTCTAAAATTATTGGAAAAATAAATTCAATTGATGTGTATAAAAACAATAAGTTCCAATGTTTATTTAATACCCAAGATCAAATACACATCATTGATAGAAATGGAAACTATGTAGATGGATTTCCAATGAATCTTCCTACCAAAACATTACTTGGCCATTCTCTACTTGATTATAACAATAAAAAAAGATATAGAATTATGATAGTTGGAGAAAATAACCAAATCTATAATTTTAACGCAAAAGGGAAAAAAGTTATTGGATGGAAATATAGCAAAAACAATGATTTAATAATAAATTCAATTCGTCATTTTAAAGTTAATAGTAAAGATTATTTATTAAAGGAAACAAATAGTTCAAATTCTACACTTTTAGCAATTAATGGAGCTAAAAGAGTTGAATATCGACATGGTTCTTTTTTTAATAAGAATGGAATTAAAATTGATACTGAAAATGGGGAACTTTATGCAATAACTAATGAAGGTAAAATATGGAGAGCTAATTTATCTGGAGATTATACTGAAACATTAATTCAAGAATTAAATCAAAATTCTAGAATTGAAATCAATAATTCTGATAACTCAAAAATAATTATTGCCAACGCAAAAGATATTTATTTTATTAATGACTCTTTAGAGAATGTTTCTACAATTTCATTTTCAGATACAATTATTGATTTTAAATTAAATAAAAATTATATGCTTGTTACAAGCAATGACGAATTATCATTATTTAAGAACGAGACTCTTTTAAAAGGATTTCCTATTACTACCGATGGTAAGTTCAATATAGCAGATATTGATAATGACAACTCAATGAATATTATAAATATTAAAAATAATTCTGTTTATAATTATGAGTTAATTGATTAGATAATTTAAACTTATATAAGGAACAAAATCAATGTCGATATTATCAAAAAGAGATTTATTAGCCATTTGTATGCCTGACTTAATCAACAAAGACTTGTATTTATTATTCTTGATTATTTTATCATATGCTAAATCAATAGAAATATGGTATAAAATATGATCAAAATTTTGTGGATAATAAATTAAACCTACATTAGTTCCAATCAAAAAATTATTATAAAAATTATAATGCAAACCCAATCTCAAATTACTAAACAAGTAAGATGTACTAATTTCTGAATATATTATATTATTGTTTGCAATATAATACAGACCAATTCCATGCAAATAAGGAAATCCATAAACATGAGAAAAATAAATACTTTTATCTTTTAAAATTTTCTTATCAAATTTATTCAAGTTATATTCTTCAATAATATTTATTAATTTTTCAGCATATTTAGGGTTAGTCGCATAACCAGCTTTTTTTAAACCCCTTGCCCAATCCTTATAATCATTTTTAGGGTTAAACAAAAAAGAATACCTACCTCTTTCAGACAAAAATAACGAATGATCTCTGAATGATTCTTTAACAGAATTATATTTTCTAAAACATTCATTTTCATCATCATCATCATGATAGACTTTATCACCCTTCCAGTTTTTATGACACTTAATACCAAAATGATTAAAGGCATCCTTAGCTAACTTACTTTGTCCACCTCCACTTTCTAAAATCCCTTGAGCTAATGTAATACTAGCAGGAATAGAATATCTATTCATTTCATCAATAGCTAATTGCTTATAATTGGCAATATAATTTTCTATTTTATTTTGAGAAAACAAAAAATTGCAACTTAAAAATATAATTAGAAGAACTCTATACAAAGTCATAAATGCAATTTAGCAAGTTATTATAATAATAAAGAAACAAACTATCTTAACATATAAACATCTGTTATTTTATAACTTTAATATTTTTCAGGCAAGTTAAGTTTTAACCTTTGATTCATACCTTTATTACCTTGTAAACCTCCTGTATGAACGACTAATATTTTTGATTTTGGTTTAAAAAAATCCCTTTCT
>PBQB01000042.1 GCA_002724895.1 Flavobacteriales bacterium | reverse complement strand
GCAATCGTATAAAAATCTTCACTTATTTTTGCCAAAACTTGAGCTCTTTTATATAATTGAAATCCTTCTTTTTTAAAATAAACGTATTCTTTATTACTTGTATTAATAGCAGGGGTATAAATAATCAATGTATCCTCTTTTTTTGAATTTATAATTTTTCTTGGTATTTTCGAAATATTATCATTATAGTGAATAGAAATTCCTTCGCTCTCTAATTCTATAGATAAATCTGATTTTTTTCTATCATAACCAAATACTAATTTATCCTTAAAATTAAAATACCTAGCCAGCGCACTCATTCCAATACCTGCAATTCCAAGTAAGTAAACATGGCTATATTTATTTAAATCAATCATTTTAGTAATTTCATTGCTACTTCTGAAATTCTTACAGAAGCATCCTTTATTTCAAGCTTTTTAATATTCTTACTTATCTTTTTTTGTAAACCTTCATCATTCACTAATTTTAAAATTGTATCTACAAGTTTACGATTTGCTTCAATATCTTCTACAATTAAAGCTGCTTTCTTATTAACTAATGATTGTGCATTTTTAAATTGATGATTTTCTGACACATTTGGTGAAGGAACTAAAATAGTAGGTTTTCCAACACAAGACAATTCAGAAATTGCTATAGCACCAGCTCTAGAAATTATAATGTTAGATAAAGAATAAACTACATGCATATTTTTTATAAAAGAATGTACCTCAGAATCAACATAATTAATTTTTGAAACTGCTTTTTTTGCTTCTTCATAAAAACTTTTTCCGGTTTGCCAAATTAGCTTAATATTATTTTTTTTAAGATCTCCAATTCTTTCATTTATCGCTTGATTAATTGTTTTTGCACCAAGACTACCTCCAATTACTAGTACTGTAATTTTGTTTGTTTTATTATCATTTATCTGTTTATCATTTTTATCAACTTCAATTATACTATTTCGGATAGGATTTCCTGTAAAAATTATTTTTTTCTTTGGAAAAAAATCACTCATATTATCATAAGCAACACAAATTTTATCTACATATGTTGATAAAATCCGATTTGTTATTCCTGGATATGAATTTTGTTCTTGTATAATTGATGGTATTTTTCTTAAACTTGACATAAATAAAATAGGTCCGCTTGCAAATCCACCTGTACCAATTACTAGGTCAGGATTAAAGCTTTTAATAATCAAATATGACTTAAATAAACTATGAAGAATTTTAATTGGAAAAAATAAGTTTTTAATTGTTAGTCTTCTTTGTAAACCACTAATCCATAAGCCTTTAATATTATATCCGGCTTCTGGAATTTTTTCCATTTCCATTCTTTTTTTAGCTCCTACAAAAAGAAATTCTACTCTATTATTTTTTTCTATTTGCTTAGCAATTGCTATTGCCGGAAAAATATGACCTCCAGTTCCACCTCCACTTATAATTATTTTAAATTTTTTCATAATTTCTATCTGATGCGTCTCTACTAATACTTAAAACTATACCTATTGAAATACATGTAAATACTATAGATGTACCTCCCATACTAATAAGTGGTAAAGTTTGACCAGTAACAGGCATTATTCCCACTGAAACTAACATATTAATTAATGCTTGTAATACCATAGAAAAAACAATTCCAACAGTTACTAAACTAGCAAAAACACTATTAGTATTTAATGAAATCCTTATTGCTCTAAAAAATAAAATAAGATAGGCTAAAACAATACATATACCTCCAACAATTCCATATTCTTCTATTATAATTGCGAAAATAAAATCTGAAGAAGAATATGGAAGTATACTCCTCTGAATACTTTTACCTGGACCAACTCCTTGAACTCCTCCATTTTGTATAGCTACTAATGCTTGTATTTGTTGAAAGTCTTTACTATGATTGTAATCATCATTATCAAATATATAGGCATCAATTCTACTAACCCAAGTTATAGATCTAGGAATAATTTTTTCGCCTAAAGATGTGTATTTAGTAAAAAAGTAAATTGATAAAATTGATAAAATTGAAAAACTAATGATTAAACAAATATGTTTTAATTTAATATTAGCAATAAACATTAATGCAATACCGTTTATAAATATTAATGCTGAAGTAGAAAAATTATTGGGCAAGATTAAAAAACAAATTATCACTAAAGGCAATAGAATATACCTGACGACATTTTTAAAACTTACAAGTACGTCTCTTTTTATACTCAACTGCCTTGCAATGTACAGTAGTACTGCTAACTTAGCTATATCTGATGGCTGAAACTGTAATCCTGCTATAGTGATCCATCTTGAGGCCCCATTTATACTTACGCCAATTAATAAAACTAAAATTAAAAGTGCTATACTTAAAAAATATGTTAACTGTCCAATTTTTGAAAAATATTTAAACTTTATATTATGAACAATATACATAGCAATAATACCAATTGCTAATTTTATAAAATGTTTAAACAAATAAGCCCACCCAGCTGTACTATATACAACCAATAATGAAAATAAGGAAAGTGCAAAAACAACACCCCATATTGTTCTATCACCTTTTAAATTAATATTACTGATCAAATTCACAATGAGCTATAATTTTCTAACTTCTCTTTTGAATTGCATACCTCTATCTTCAAAATTTGAAAATAAATCAAAGCTTGCACAGGCTGGAGAAAGCAAAACTACATCTCCTGTATTTGCCAAGTTGTAAGATTGTTTTACTGCTTCGTTCATATTTGATGCCTGTACAATAGAGTCCACATGATCTTTAAAAGCGTTAATTATTTTTTCATTAACCTTACCTAAACAAATAATAGACTTAACTTTCTTTTCTACCATTTCTAATAATGCAGAATAATCATTTCCTTTATCAACTCCTCCAACTATCCAAATCACATCTTTTTTCATACTCTCAAGAGCATACCATGCCGCATTAGTATTTGTTGCTTTTGAATCATTAATAAAGTCTATTCCGTGAACAGTAATTACATATTCTAAACGATGTTCTATATTTTGAAAATCAATCATTGATTTTCTAATTATAGTATTATTAACTTCAAAGACTCTTGCAGCCATAGCTGCGGCCATAGA
Organism: Flavobacteriales bacterium; assembly: GCA_002724895.1. Lineage (GTDB taxonomy): Bacteria > Bacteroidota > Bacteroidia > Flavobacteriales > BACL11. The sequence goes on along the minus strand of PBQB01000042.1, from coordinate 29,739 downwards.
GTTATATAAATTATGTTTTCCTTGTAAAGCTAATTCTTGTATAGTCATAGTTTCATTATTTAAATTAATTATTATCTTATTATTTTGAAAGAAGCAACCTTGTTTTTGTATTTTTTTAATTGAAATTGGAAGTTTTTGTGCACATGTTTTAATATTTTTAATATGATGGTCATCAGTATTCAAAATCAAAAAATCATTTTTATTTTGGTTTTTTGTGATTTTATATTTAGAAGCAGTATAACTTTTAAAGCTATTATTATATCTTTCTAAATGATCAGGAGAGATGTTTAACAATATTGCTACACATGATCTGAATTTTTTTATTCTATCTAATTGAAAACTACTCAGCTCTAATACGATATAATCATATTCCTTTTCAATAATTGAATTTGATAAACTAACACCTATGTTTCCAGCAACCAACACATTATATCCTGCTTGCTTTAAAATAAAACCTAAAAGATTTGTTGTGGTAGTTTTACCATTAGTTCCAGTAATTGCAGCTATTTTTGCTTTGGTATATCTAAATGCAAATTCTATTTCAGAAATAATTGGTATACCAAAATCATCTATTTTTTTAACTAAAGAAGAATCATTAGCAATACCAGGACTAATAATTATTTCATCTGCAGAAATAATAGAAGAGAATGTATGTTTACATTCCTCATATTTTATATTATGTTGTTTGAGAATTTGAACAGTTGTAGCTGTTAACTTAGAATTATCTGATAAAAAAACTGTAAACCCTTTCTTTTTAGCAAGCAATGCAGCTCCTAAACCACTAATACCTCCTCCTAAAACTACAATCTTTTTTCTCATCATCTAAGTTTTAATGTAACAACTGTTATAACTGCAAGCATTATCCCAATTATCCAAAATCTTGTAACAATCTTACTTTCATGCATACCAAGTTTTTGAAAATGATGATGAAGTGGAGCCATTTTAAATATTCTTTTACCTATACCATATTTCTTTTTTGTATATTTAAAATAACCAACTTGTAATATAACTGATAAATTTTCAATTAAAAAGACACCACATAATATTGGGATTAACAATTCTTTACGAATTAAGATTGCTACAACAGCAATTATACCTCCTATTGATAGAGAGCCGGTATCTCCCATAAAAACTTGTGCTGGAAAAGAATTATACCACATAAATCCAACACATGCACCAACAAAAGCAGACATAAAAATAACTAATTCTCCTATATTTGGTATGTACATTATATTTAAATACTCTGCAGTTATAATATTACCAGATACGTATGCAAATAATGCTAATGTGGTTCCAATTATTGCTGCAGACCCAGTTGCAAGACCATCTAAACCATCAGTCATATTTGCACCATTAGAAACTGCAGTTATAATAAAAATAACTATCATTACAAATAATATCCAAGCGAAAGAATGCCCCTTATCACCAATCCAAGATGTTAAAGATTGGTAATCAAATTCATTATTACTTACAAAAGGAATTGTAGTTTTTGAAGTTTTTTCTAATTTGTAAATCTTTTCATTTTTAGTATCTTGCTTGTGATAATCCTTTATGACAATATCTGGATGAAATACCATTACTAATCCAACTATTATTCCTAAACTTACTTGACCTAAAACTTTAAATTTACCGGCTAAGCCCTTTTTATCCTTTCGAAACACTTTGATATAATCATCTAAAAAACCTATTATACCTAGCCAAAGTGTAGAAAAAACCATCACTATAATATAAATATTATTAATCTTGGTAAAAAGTAATGTAGGTATTAAAATTGCAGAAATAATTATTAACCCTCCCATTGTTGGCGTACCTCTTTTATTCTTTTCTCCATCCAACCCTAATTCTCTTATTTCTTCTCCAATTTGTTTTCTTTTAATTAAAGTAATTATTTTGCCTCCAAAAACTAAAGATACAAGCAATGAGGTAATAATAGCCAGAGAGGCACGGAAAGAAATGTATTCAAATAATCCAGCCCCTGGAAAATTATATAGATCTTGTAAATATGAAAACAAATAATATAGCATTTTATATAATTTTAAGTTCTTTCTTTAGTTCTTTTAAATCATCAAAAGAGATTTTTTTACCATTAATTTCTTGATATTTCTCATGTCCTTTACCTGCAATTAAAACTACATCTCCTTTGTTGGCTAATCTACATGCTGTTTTTATTGCTTGTTTTCTATCTAGAATAACTAAAACACTGTTTTTCTGTTCGTTTGAAATACCATCAAACATATCATTCACAATTGAATCTGCAGATTCACTTCTTGGGTTATCAGCTGTAAATATTACTTGTGAACTATATTGACATGCGACAGATGCAATTAAACCTCTTTTTTGTTTATCTCTATCTCCTCCACAACCAACAACAGTAATTATATTATTAGAAGGATTTATTTTGTTAATTGTAGTTAAGACATTTTTTAAAGCATCATCTGTATGTGCATAATCTACAATACCTATAATTTTTTCTTTAGAATTTATACATTGAAATCTACCCTTAACTATATTTAACATACTTAAAGCTGGTAAAACTTTCTCATCTGAAATATTAAATAAATTTGATATCGCATAAACTGCGAGCAAATTATACGCATTAAATTCTCCTACTAGTCTAGTCCAAATATCTACACCATTTAATTGAAATAGCATTCCATTAAAATCATTTTCTATTAAACGTAATCTATAATTTGATATTGATTTTAAAGAATATGTATATTTTTTCGCCTTAGTTGATTCAACCATTTTAATGCCATTCTTGTCATCAATGTTTGATAACGCATAAGATTTTTTAGAAAGGGAATCAAAAAATGTTTTTTTGACTTTAATATATTCATGGAATGTTTTGTGATAATCTAAATGATCTCTTGTTATATTACTAAATATACCGGCCTTAAAATTCAATCCAGTTATTCTTGATTGATGTATAGCATGAGAACTAACTTCCATAAAACAATAATTACATTTACTCTTAACCATTTCATTTAATAAATAATTAATTTGAATTGGATCTGGTGTAGTATGAGTTGATACTATTTCCCTAGTTCCAATTTTATTGTTAATTGTAGATATTAAGCCAGATTTAAATCCTAAAAAACTAAATAATTGATGTAGTAAATTTACAATTGTGGTTTTACCATTTGTTCCTGTAACTCCAATTAAATTAATTTTATTTGACGGGTTGTCATAAAAGTTTGATGACACTAATGCTAAAGCAATTTTTGTTTCTTTTACATTTATATAAACAATATTTTTAACTAATTTTTCAGGCTTCTTCTCATACACAATGCATGATGCTCCATTTTTTATTGCATTATCAATATATTTATGGCCATCTTCCAGCGTACCACTTATTGCAAAAAACATTGATCCTCTTTTAATTTCTCTTGAATCAAAAGCTAAAGATGTTACACTAATATTAACATTTCCTTCAATAAATAGCACATCAACTTTATATAAAAGATCTTGAATTTTCACTATATTAACTTTAAATATATAACATCTCCATTCTTAAACCTATCCCCTTTATTAATTGATTGACTTTGAACGAAACCACAACCTTGTGTTTTAACAACTAAACCATAATTTTCTAATAAAAAAATAGCATCCATTAAATTCATTCCTTGTAAACTTGGCATTATGTTGGATGAAAGATCTTTTTCAATTTTTCTTGCTAGCAAGTGTACTTCGTTATTTCTACTTTGACTAATCATCCATTCATAAGTAGTTTTTTTAGTAGGTATTTTTAATTTTTCTAATACATAATTTGCATCCAATGTGTTGCCATACTTAACTTGTGGAGTTGATTTAATCTTTTTTATTTTTGATAGAGAGTTGCTTAAATCCATATCAAGTGCAAATATTTTGTCTGATAATTCTTTAAAAACTGGCGCCGCAACAGAACCTCCGTAAAATCCATTCTTTTTTGGATTATTTACTACAACAATACATGAATACTTGGGTTTTTCTACTGGAAAAAATCCAACAAAAGAAGCTTGATATTTTTTATCTTCACCAGATTTTCTAGAATTGTAATTTAAAACAGTTGTACCTGTTTTTCCAGCAATCTCATAGTGTTTTGATTTAATATTTTGTGCTGTCCCCTCATTTACAACTGCTGTTAATAAAGGAATCACTTTTTTAATTGTAGTTTGTGAACATATAGCAGGATTTATAATTTCTGTATAGTTATTTTTAATAATTAGACCATCCTTAGTAATAGAATTGACAAAGATTGGCTTTATCATTTTACCATTATTAGCTACTGCATTATAAAATGTGAGCATATGAATAGGACTTAATTGCATTTCATATCCTGTGGACATCCATGGCAACGTTACTCCAGACCACCCCCCTTGAAAAGGAGTTGGCATTTTTAAATTATTAGGGTATGGTAATTCAAGATTTAAAGGAGTACTTAAACCCATCTGATAAATTCTGTCTATATACGCTTGCGGATTCTTCTTATAGTTTTCATTAATAATTGAAGAAATCCCAACATTTGATGATATAACAAAAGCCTTGTGAATTGGTATTTTATTATAATTATGTTCTGAATCTCGCATTAATCTATCATAATATTTTATCCTTCCTCCAAATAAATTTACCGTATCTGTAAGCTTAAAAAAACCATCTTCTAAACCTGCTATTATAGAAGCTAATTTAAAAGTTGAACCAGGAGCAGAATGTTCTGCCAGTGCATAGTTAAACCATTCACTAATTAAATTACTTGTATCCTTCCTTAAGTTAGTAATTACCTTTATTTCTCCTGTTTTAACCTCCATTAAAACAACACAACCCCAATCTGCATCATGCTTAAACAAACTATTTTTTAATGCTTTTTCTGCAACATCCTGCATATCGGTGTTTATAGTTGTTATAACATTATTACCTGGTTTAGGAAAAATATTGCCCTCAGATTCTTGAGGCACCCATATTCCTTTTGCAATTTTTCTTTTTAAACTTCTTCCGTCTTTTCCTGATAGTGTTTGATTGTAGGCTCTTTCAATTCCTACTGGATTTACATTTCTCAACTCTCCTATTGTTCTTTTTGCTAGAAGACCAAATGGATTTTCTCTATTAGGTCTCTCAACTGGAACTAAACCTCCTCTATTTTTACCTAATTTAAATATTGGCATTTTTTTTAATGCCTTTAGTTGAGTATGAGTAACTTTTTTCTTTAAGAGAATGTATTTGTTAGATGGTCTATTTTTAGACTTTTTTAAAAAATCTTGATATTCAGCACTGCTCCTATCCTCAAATAAATTTGATAAACTATGAGCAAGTTCAATATATTTTTTATTAAAATAAGTGTTTTCAATTACGCTAAAATCTACTCTAACATCATAAAGAGGCATGGAAATAGCAAGCAATGAACCATCATCTGCCATAATATTTCCTCTTGGAGCTTTAACATTAAAATATTTTGGTTGACTAGTTGTACTAATTGTTTTGTTGAAATGCTGAACACGAATAATTTTAATAAATACAGCTATTGATAACAATAAAACAGCTATATATAAAACTATGACTCTACTATTTATCTTTTTCTTGACCTGATTCATTTTTTTCTAAAATATATGGTGGGTTAGTAGATGTTTTTAATCCTCTTGCCTTAACTAGTTCTTCTACTGTAGACCTTCTATACATTCTCATTAAATCTGATTTAGTTGTTATGTAAATCAGCCTAAGATCAGCAACTTGCTGTTCAAGTTTTATTTCATTTTTTAATAATTTTTCTGCTCTGAAAGAAATATTAATATTTACCAATATTAGAAGTACTAATGACAGTAAATAAGGAACATATTTTTGATTTTTTTTATTGGATAAAAATTCGCCTTTTAAAACAGTAAATAGACTATTCATATTTAAAAATTATATTTTTTCAGCAATTCTTAGTTTAGCACTTCGAGATCGACTATTTTTACATATTTCATCATCTGAAGGTGTAATTACTTTTTTGTTAATTCTTCTAATTTTTTTTAAAGTATTTCCGTAAATATCTCTTTTTAAAACTCCCTCTATATTTCCTGTCTTAAATAAATTTTTTACTAATCTGTCCTCAAGTGAATGGTAAGAAATAAAAACCAGCCTTCCTTTACTATTTAATAATTCTAGTGAATTTGAAAGCAACTCCTTTAGGCAACAAATCTCATCGTTCACTTCTATTCTAATTGACTGAAATAACTTAGCTAAAAATTTATTTTGTTTATTAAACGGAATCAAGTCAGAAACAATCCTAACTAAATCTTTAGTAGTATTTATTTTCTTCTCTCTTCTTTTATTAATTATAGCTCTTGCTATTATTTTTGAGTTTCTTAGATCACCATAATTGAAAAAAATATCTGACAATTTTTCTAAAGAATATTCATTCACAATTTCATGAGCTGTCAATTTTGCATTATCATTCATTCTCATATCTAAAAGGCCTTCACTTCTTATAGAAAAACCTCTATATGAATTATCAAATTGGTATGATGATACTCCTAAATCTGCTAATAAACCATCAATTTTTAAAATATTTTCAAATCTTAAAACTCTTTTAATATGTCGAAAATTTGCATGAATTAATTTAAAGCCTTTATGCTTTATTATGTTTCTACTTGAAGCTTTATCTTGATCTAGTGCAATTAATTTCCCCGAATTTAATTTTTCACAAATTAATCTTGAATGTCCTCCCCCTCCAAATGTTACATCAACATAAACGCCCTCAGGATTAATATTTAACGCTTCAACAGCTTCTTTGTGAAAAACTGAATTATGATACATCATTATTACTTTCAGATTTTTTTTCTCCCATTACCTCTTCTGCTAAATCCCCAAAACTTTCTAATGTTCTTGCAACAGAACTTTCGTAATTATCCTTATCCCAAACTTCAATAATATTAACCGAAGATGACAATACAATTTTTTTAGTTAATTGAGCAAATACAAATAAATCTTTAGGTATTAATAAACGGCCTGAACTGTCAAGCTCAACTATTTTTAATCCAGACATATAAGAACGAATAAAATCATTATTCTTTTTTACAAAACGATTTAATTTATTCACTTTTTCAATTACTAAATTCCATTCTGAAATTGGATGGATTTCAAGACATTTATTAAACACTGATCTTTTTATAACAAAGCCATCTGACAATACTTGTGATAATTGTTTTTTTAATGCACTTGGAAGCATAATTCTCCCTTTGATGTCAGCTTTACATTCATATGTCCCTATTATATTTAACATATACTTAAATAAACTGCTAATATACAAATAAACCCCACTTTATACCACTTTATACCACTTTGTTGATAACTTTCACCACCAAATTAGAATTGACAGATTATTAAAAACAAAATATATTAATTATTATTTTCGTTAATTTGCACAATATTAAGTCATATGATAAAAAGAGAAGGCAAATTTAAGTGGCTAGAAAAGGGAGAAGGAAAACCAATAATACTACTTCATGGTTTAATGGGGGGTGTAGAAAATTTTGGAGATATGGTCACCTATATTTCTAAAAAATATAAAATATACGGTTTAGACTTGAAACTATTTGAAGGGTCAATACTGAAAGTTTCTGTAAAACGATTAAGCGATTATTTATTTGATTTTATGAAAACAGTAAATATTAAAAGCGCTGTCTTACTAGGAAATTCAATGGGAGGACACATTGGTTTAATTTTTGCCAAGGACCATCCAGAAATGGTTACTGGATTAATTCTTACTGGTAGTTCTGGTTTATTTGAAAACTCTATGGGAGACACATTCCCTAGAAGAGGAGACAAAAAATGGGTAAGAAAAAAAACAGAAGAAGTTTTTTATGACCCTAAAGTAGCTACTGATGATTTGGTAGATAGAGTTTTTGAAATTGCAAATAATCGTATTTCCTTACTAAAACTTTTAGGGTATGCAAAATCAGCTATTCGACATAATATGGCAAATGACATCCCAAACATTAAAAAACCTGTTTGTTTAATTTGGGGAAAAGAAGATATAGTGACACCTCCACATGTTGCAAAAGAATTTCATAAACTTTTTGTTAAGTCTGAGCTTCACTGGATTCCCTTTTGCGGACATGCTGCAATGTGGGAACATCCAAAAAAATTTAGTGAGATAGTTTTAGATTGGCTTGAAAGAAATATAGATAATTAAAATCATGATTAAAAATGCAAAATTTATAATTAGTAGTACTGATTATAAAAAATGCCCTCAGCCAACTTTACCGGAGTATGCTTTTATTGGCAGATCAAATGTTGGCAAGTCATCTCTAATAAACTCTATTGTAAATCAAAAGAACTTAGCCAAAGTCTCAAGTAAACCTGGTAAAACACAGCTTATAAATCACTTTCTAATAAATGACAAATGGTACTTAGTAGATCTTCCAGGATTTGGATACGCTAAAATTTCCAAGACTAAAAGGCAAGAATTTCAAAAAATGACCAGTAATTATTTAAGTTACAGAGATAATTTAATGTGTTTGTTTGTATTAATTGATCTTAGATTAAAACCCCAAATAATTGATCAAAATTTCATGCAATGGCTTGCTATTGCAAAAATACCATTTAAAATAGTGTTTACAAAGAGTGATAAAGTAAACAAAAATAGCATAAAAAAAAACATAAAAAAATACAAGGAATATATGCGCAAAGAATGGGAAGAAATTCCAGAAATTTTTATCACCTCTTCATTAAAAAAAACAGGTCTAATTGAGATTGAAAATTTTATAAACCAAACAAATAAATTATTTATTCAGAATTCTTAGTTTTTTTGATTTTTGTTTTTTCAGCGAAAAACTCGCAATAATCTCTTAAAGCATTGGCTAGTTTAAACTCATTAGTAGATTTTTCTAAAGTTATAGCCATTCCTCTTAATGTTTGGTAATACATAATAAACATTTCATTTACAGGCATATCTTTTGTCCACAAATCCAATCTTAGTGTTTCTTTTTTTGTAGAGTCCCAAGATGAAAACATTAAAGATTTTATTTTATCAATTGAATCCTTTGAATCAGTAGTTGACATTTTAATATTAATCGGTAAACTTTTCTCATCTAACTCTATTTCAAACTTTATATTTTTTTTCATTTTTTAGGTTTATATCTTGAATTTTTTAATATTTTTCTATANTNATTCTCCTTAACAACATCATTAAGTGAAANATTATTGTTTTGCATATAATCTTNTAAAATTCTATATCCAATGTAATACCCAACTCTTGATGGAGCTTTGTTNGGCATTCCACGAGCAAATGGAGCGTAATTTAAATAAGAGATAAACTCTTGTTCCTTTATAGAATATAATAACTCATTTTCAATAAAATATGTCCAAATTTTATCTTCATTATTTATTACCCAATCCATTTCAACCTTTGAAAATCTAAATTTATTTTCTAAATTAGAATTAGGCAACATTAAATCAATAAATAACATAATTTTCCCTTTATGAATTAGTCTTGACAAGAAATCTTCACCATAAAAATACTTATCAAAACATTCATTATACCACACCTCCATAACATTTGAAGTTAAAAACTTTTTTTGTTTATGAAAAGATAAATAATTTGGATTACGAAGCAATTTATAAAACTTACTGTTTTTACCTAAAAAATTTTCGAGCCCTATTGCAATAATATTATCATAAGCAATTACCCCATAATTAAAACCACTAAAAAAAGTAATGATTTTTGGNAGTGAATGTTGCGGAAAATAAGAATAAAAAATACTAAACGCATTATTCAACTCATTTTCGATATCTGAAAAATCTGAATACAATAACGACAAGCTATCATATGCTTCTCTCATCTGNGGAAACTGTATAAAATTTAATAACTCTTCAGCATAAAGACTATCGTTTTTAGAATTCAACATTATTTCTTTTTCAAAAAACTCATTAAAAGATTTATTTTCAGTTCTAAAACTCATAATTTTTTCATTAACATTTTCTGTATTAATTGAAAACAATTGTTGTTCAAATCTGAAAAAATCTAATTCTTTCTGTTCAATTTTATTATTTAAACAAGAAAAAAATAACAAAATAAAAACTATAATTATCCTATTCATAATTTATACAAAAATATAAAGTTTTAGCTTAAATTTGCAAAAAATATGCAAACCAAGTCAGTAATAAAATATATATGTCAGTGGATAGAAGAATATGCTTCCACTGCTAAGTGTAAAGGATTTGTCATAGGAATTTCTGGTGGCATAGACTCAGCTGTAACCTCTACATTAGCTGCAAAGACAAATATCCCTCTTTTATGTGTTGAAATGCCAATATATCAAAAAAAAAATGAGATAAACAGAGGTAAAGAGCACATAAATTGGCTNAAAAAGAAATATTCAAATGTTAATTCTATTGAAGTTAATCTAACTCCTATTCTTGAAAGCTACATTAAACAACTNCCTATTAACAATAATAATCATGAACTTGCTCTNGCTAACACTAGAGCAAGACTTAGAATGACCAATCTATATTATTTAGCTCAATCATCTAATTCTTTAGTTCTAGGAACTGGAAATAAAATTGAAGATTTTGGCGTAGGATTTTTTACAAAATACGGAGATGGCGGGGTTGACATTAGTCCAATCGCTGATTTACTTAAATCAGAAGTTTATCACTTAGCTAAAGAACTAAATATTAATAATAAAATTATTCAGGCTGCGCCAACTGATGGATTATGGGAAAATGGAAGAACTGACGAAGAACAAATTGGAGCATCATACTCTGAACTTGAATGGGCNATGAGTTATAATGGTAAAGAAAAACTTACTAAAAGAAAAGAAGAAGTTTTAACACTATATTATCAACTTAACAATGCAAACAAGCATAAAATGACATCAATACCCGTATGTAAAATCCCAAGTAAATTAAAATAGTATATTTTTACTAAATTAGCATCATACTAACCAAATTTCAAAAAAAATGAAACAATTAGAAGCTCCATTAACAATAGTTTTAGGAATTGCATTTATTATTTATATTGGAATAAATAACTANAATTGTGAAAAAAGTAACCAATCTCCTATTTCTAGCTCTGAAAATGAAGTTAATCAATCTTCAGTGAACATAGAAAATTCTAATGAAAATTTACAAGCAATCAGTGGTATCAATCATCCAATTCCTTGTAGTGACAAGAAAGATGATGAAATGATATTAATTAAAGCTCCATTAGAAAATTCATTTGGAGAAGACTCATTAGACAATGACGGCAACATAGTTTATCGAGAATGGTATGAAACTCTTGAAGAACACTCTCATAATGAGGACTATTACCATGAACATCCTGACAGTGAAAACAATGATAACGAATAGTTAAAAATTGATACTAACACTAGCTTTTCAGTTAGGGTTTTTAATTTTTCTAACTAATAGCATTAAGATAAATAAAACTGAAATAAAAGAACTTATTCTACCTATATAATCTCCATATTTGTTATAAAAGGTTGANTTTTCATTTGTATTTACATTTACTGAAAAAACTGTCTCTTCATCCCATTTGGTTTGTTTTAAGATGTTTCCTCTTTCATCAATCACTCCTGAAATTCCAGTATTTGCAGACCTAATAATGGTTTTTCTTTGTTCTACACTTCTTAGTCTAGAATAAGCAAAATGCTGTTTATATCCAGCAGTTTCTTTCCACCAACCATCATTAGTAATAACAGAAATTAGATTGATTTTTTTTTGCAATCCACTTTCTCCGTAAATACTCTCATAACAAATCAGTGGAAGTAAATTTACATTAGAAAAACTAAACTTTTCAATAGAGTTATCACTTCCTAATGATCCACTAACTCCTCCTAAATTAACAGATAAGAAAGATAAATTATTAAAAAAATANGGAAAAGGTATTTTCTCAGCACCAGGAACTAATTTTGTTTTATGATAAATTTGNANTCCTCCTTCTTTTGATATAAANATAGCTGAATTGTANACATCATAAAAGATATTTTTATCTCTTATTTCTCTTGCTGTAGAAGACTTTTTCTCATTTTCATGAAATAAACGATAGGTAGTAGCCCCAACTAAAATATTTAAGTTTGGAAATTGTTTTTGCAGTTCTCTAAATTTTAAAATACTTAAAGAGTTGTTATATCTATTATCTTTATCTTCCCATATTTGTTCTAAAATAGCAGTTTCAGGGCCTACCAATAAGCTTGTATTATTAGTAATTTTTTTCTTAGATAGTGATATAAAGTCATTTAACTGCTTTTCATATGAAATCACAAACTTATCCTTATATGGATCAACATTTGGTTGTACAACAACGATATTTAAAATTTCTTTTTTAATATATTCATAATTAGAATGAAGAAATACAGAAAAAACAATAGGAAAAAATAGGCCAAAGAATGCAACTTTAATTAACTTGTTTTTCCGGTTTTTGATATAAATTATTTCAAATAAATATACGTTTAAAATTAAAACCCATAAAGAACCACCTAAAAATCCAGTGAACTCATACCATTGAACTATGATAGGGAAATTTGCAAATACATTTCCTAATGTGAGCCATGGCCAAGACAAATCCCAATTTAAATGTAAATATTCCATTGTAATCCAAACAGCAACAAAGGCAATGTAGCCTAATCGATTATTAGTTTGACTCTTTATCTTATGAAACAAATAAAATGCAAAAGCCATTAACAAACTATTAATTAAAAAAGCCATGATAGCACCAAAGATTGTTGCGTGGCATATCCAATAAGTTGTGAAAAAATTAAAAATTAAAAAACTAATAAAAGAATATAAAAAAACATATTTTCCAGATGATAAAGGAAGTGTTTTTGATAGTTGAGCTTCTAAAGCTAATAATGGTATAAAGGCAAAAAATATAAACGGAAAAAAACCAATACTTACCCATGAAATCACAAATAAGAAGCCTGAAATTAAACTTAAATAAATTTTCTTCATTATTTAATCTGAATTTTAGATTACAAATATTATCATATTTTTGCTGATATGATTAGAATTAAAAAGAATATCCCAAATATTTTAACAATACTTAATTTATTTTGTGGATTATTAAGTATTATATTTTCAATGATTTCTGATATTGAATTAGCTTCATTTTGTATTTTTATTGGTATGATATTTGATTTTTGTGATGGATTAAGCGCTCGTTTTTTATCTTCATTTAGTCCAATCGGGAAAGAATTAGATTCATTAGCTGATATGGTAACTTTTGGAGTTGCCCCAAGTATGATTATGTTTCAACTACTTTATTTTAGTCAATCATCTTTTTATTTTAATGCAGAAACCTTACTAGAACCATTATCTAATAATTCATGTTTTTTTATTGCTATATCTTCTTTTATTTATACAATATGTAGCGCAATAAGATTAGCCAAATTCAATATTGACAATAATCAAATCAAACATTTTATTGGCTTACCTACTCCTGCGGGTGCTATTGTAATTGCATCATTCCCCTTTTTAAATGTTAATTTTCAAGAAAATATTTTGGCATTGATCATTTGTAATTTGATAATATCTTTTTTGTTAATTACCAATATTCAACTTTTATCATTAAAAATATCAATGAAAGAATTAAAACTTAATACAAAAAACATTTTTATAATATTATTAATTTTTACATCAATTCTATTATTATTTATTTTTAAATTTGTAGCTATACCTTTTATTGTAGTTTTGTATTTATTTTTATCAATCTTAAATAACAATATTAAATGAAATTTAAAGCAAATGTAGACATAATGCCTTTAGAAGCACTATTAGATCCTCAAGGAAAAGCTGTTAGTGCAAGTATGGGAAATATTGGTTTATCTGAAATCAATAATGTTAGAATTGGCAAGCATATTACTTTAGAAATTGAAGCAAAAAACATAGAACAAGCAAATGACAAGGTTAATCAAGCATGTAAAAAAATTCTATGCAACGAAATAATGGAATCATACAGCTTTGACATAACAAAAATTTAACTATTTTCTTAACTCAAAATTCTTTCCTAAATATAGTTTCCTAACTTGCTTATCTGAAGCTAATTCTTCTGAAGAACCACTTTTTAGTATTTTACCTTCAAAAAGCAAATATGAACGGTCTGTAATAGATAATGTTTCATGAACATTATGATCTGTAATTAATATTCCTATATTTTTCCTTTTCAATCTAGAGACAATTTCTTGTATATCTTCAACCGCAATTGGATCTACTCCTGCAAAAGGTTCATCAAGCAATATAAATTTAGGACTAGTAGCCAAAGCACGAGCAATTTCTGTTCTCCTTCTCTCTCCTCCCGACAATACTTCTCCCTTATTTTTTCTTATTGAAAAAAGACCAAATTCATTTAATAAATCAACACATTTTCTTTCTTGCTCAATTTTACTCAAATTAGTCATTTCTAAAACAGCTAATAAATTTTCTTCAATACTCATTTTTCTAAAAATGGAATTTTCTTGAGCTAAATATCCAACACCTAATTGTGCTCTTTTATACATCGGTAAATTTGTTAAATCCGTATTATCCAAAAAAATTTTACCACTAAATAATTTGACTAACCCTACGATCATATAAAACGAAGTAGTTTTTCCCGCACCGTTTGGACCTAATAAACCTACTATCTCCCCCTGATGCAATTTTATAGAAATATTATCTACAACTGCTCTTTTACCATAATACTTTGTAATATTGTTTGCTGTTAATTTCATACACCTTGTTTAGATTGATTATATAAAACCCTTGCAGATAATAAAATACTAATCTCATACAAAATTAGTAATGGAAACGAAACTAAGATTTGAGAAGTAATATCAGGAGGAGTAATTATTGCTGAAAGAATTAAAGTTAACACAATAGCATGTCTTCTATATATTCTCATAAAAGTTGGGGTTAATATTCCTAGTTTTGTTAAAAAATATACTATAATTGGCAATTCAAAAATAATGCCATTTACAAGACATACTGTAACAACAGTAGAAATAAATGACATTAAACTAATTTGATTTGGAACACTAGAACTTACTTGATATGTTCCTAGAAAATTTACAGAAAGTGGAGCGATAACATAGTATCCGAAAAATATTCCAAATAAAAATAACAAAGATGTAAAAAATACTACTCCCCTAACTAATTTAGTTTCATTTGAATATAATGCTGGTTTTACAAAACGCCAAAACTCCCAAAATATATATGGAAAAGAAAAAACAAATCCTGCAAATAATGAAGTTGTAATATGAGCTGAAAACTGACCACTCATATTAATATTAATTAATTCAAATATAGGTTCATTTAAACAAAAGAAATCTCCAATTCCTAGAAATCTTGATAACTTACACAAGGTGACATAAGTAGGGAAATATGGGTCTATTGGACCTAACAAAATTTGATCAAATACAAAATCTTTATATATAAAAGCTAAAATTGAAAAAAACAACAATGCAATAAATGACCTTATCAAATGCCATCTAAATACTTCTAGATGACTTAAAAAAGACATCTCTGATTTTTTATTCATTATACAATTCCTTTTTTTATAATTTCATGAATATGAATTATCCCAATATATTTTTTATTTTCAGTAACAATTAATTGACTAATATTATTCTTCTGCATATATCTTAAGGCATCAAAAGCCAAACAGTCTATTTCAATAATCATAGGCTTTTCTGTCATAATATCACTTGCCTTAAGTGAAAAAAAATCATTTTCATCTTCAATTGCTCTTCTTAAATCTCCATCAGTGATAATCCCCTCTATAAAATTATTATCAATAACAACCGTAGCTCCAACTCTATTTTTTGAAATTTCTATAATAATGTTTTTAATTAAAGTGTCTTTACTCACTTTTGGATTAGTCATCTGCATTTTGAGATCTGAAAGTCTAATATTAAGTTTTTTTCCTAATGAACCTCCTGGATGAAATCGAGCAAAATCTTTATCTGTGAAATCTCTACATGCTAATAAACTAATTGCTATTGCATCTCCCATTACTAGTTGAACTGTAGTGGAAGTTGTAGGAGCTAAGTTGTTTGGACATGCTTCTTTAGAAACACCCACATCTATTACGTAATTTGACTCTAGAGCAAGATACGAATTTATGTTTCCAGTCATGGAAATAATTTGATTACCCATATTTTTAATCAGTGGTAGTAAATTTTTTATTTCATCTGTATTGCCACTATTTGAAATAATTACGATGATATCTTCTTTTTTGATGTTTCCAAGATCACCATGAATTGCATCAGCTGCATGAAGAAAAATTGAAGGCTGACCTGTTGAATTAAGAGTAGCAACAATTTTTCTTGCAATATCAGCGCTTTTACCAATTCCAGAAAAAATTACTCGTCCTTTGGTTTTATATAATATATTGATAATTTCAACGAAGCTATTATCTATTCTTTTAATTAAACTATTAATTTCTTCTACTTCATTTTCGATGCATTTTTTTGCAATTTTTTTTATTTCTTCAGAAGATTTCATTAAATAATATTGTATATTCGTCTAAATAATTTCAACTACAAAAATATCAATTTTTACAAGAATGAGTATTACATCTGAAACTCTACATAAAAAACTAAAAGAAATATTTGGATACAATAGTTTTAGAGGCGATCAAGAAAAGATTATAAACAACTTACTTCTACAAAATGATACAATGGTTATTATGCCTACAGGAGGAGGAAAGTCAATGTGTTATCAGTTACCAGCTCTTCTTTTAGATGGGTGCGCAATTATTGTTTCACCTCTAATTGCGTTAATGAAAAATCAAGTAGATGTACTAAGAGGTTTTTATAAAAACGAAAGTATAGCCCACGTACTCAATTCATCATTAACCAAAACACAAGCAAATCAAGTGAAAAATGATATTTTGTCTAATAAAACAAAACTAGTATATGTTGCTCCTGAATCATTAATTAAAGAAGATAATATTATATTTTTTAGAAAATCAAAAATCTCTTTTTATGCGATTGATGAAGCACATTGTATTTCGGAATGGGGTCATGATTTTAGACCAGAATATAGAAAATTACGAGACATCATAAATAATATTGGAAAAGCTCCTGTAATTGCTCTTACAGCTACAGCAACACCAAAAGTAAGGCAAGATATAATGAAGAATTTACAAATTAATGATGGAGAGTTATTTATAGATTCTTTTAATCGAAAAAACCTTTTTTATGAAATTAAACAAAAAAAGGATGTCGCAAAACAAATTATTCAATATATTAACTCTAGGAAAGGAGAATCAGGAATTGTATACTGTTTAAGTAGAAAAAAAGTTGAAGAGATCGCCGCTACTTTACAAGTTAATAATATTAAGGCACTTCCGTACCACGCTGGACTAGATTCTAAAACTAGGGTCGAAAATCAAGAAAAATTTCTTATGGATGATTGCAATGTCATTGTTGCCACTATTGCATTTGGAATGGGGATTGATAAGCCAGATATACGCTATGTAATACATCACGATATTCCTAAAAGTTTAGAGGGTTATTATCAAGAAACCGGAAGAGCTGGTAGAGATGGTGGGAAAGGTGATTTAATTACTTTTTATGACTATAAAGATATTGAAAAAATAGAAAAATTTTTACAAGGAAAACCTGTTGCAGAGCAAGAAGTTGGAAGATTGTTGATTATGGAAACAATCGCTTTTTCAGAAACATCCATGTGTAGAAGAAAATATTTATTACACTATTTCGGTGAAGAATTTAATGCTTCAGATTGTAATGAAATGTGTGACAACTGTAAAAATCCTAAGGAAAAAATAGAAGGAAAAGAATATGTTACGCTTTTATTAAATGCAATTGTTTCATGTAAAGAGAGATTTAAGCCTAAGGAAATGGCAAAAATTCTAANTGGAGAATCTAATTCTCTAATAAAACAATATATATCTCAAATAGAAGATGTGTTTGGGAAAGGGAAAGAAAAAAAGACTAGTTTTTGGCACTCTATTATTAGACAAGTTTATGTGAAACAATTAATTACAAAAGAAATAGAAAGTTATGGTATTTTAAAATTAACAGATAAAGGNAAAAAATTTCTAAATGAGCCTTATAGTTTTTTAATTACTGAAGACCATGAATATGACGAAAATNCTAACTATAATAANAANACTCAAAAAGGAGATGCTGCAGATAGATTGCTATTTAATATCTTAAAAAANCTTAGAAAAAAGAAAGCAAAAGAAATCGGCTTACCACCAGCAATAATTTTTATGGAACCTTCACTAATTGACATGGCTAATCAATACCCAGTTTCTATGGATGAACTAGCTCAAGTACAAGGAGTCGGCATAGGCAAAGCTAAAAAATATGGTCAAGAATTTATTGATGTAATCCAAAACTATGTTAATGAAAATGATATTGTTCGACCACAAGATATTATTGTTCGCTCAGTAGCTAATAAATCAAATAANAAAATATATATCATACAATCTTTAGATAAAAAACTAAGNATTGAAGACATAGCNAGTGGAAAAGGGCTTTCAATAGATGATTTGTTAANNGAAATGGAAGAAATAGTAGAACAAGGAACAAAACTTAATTTAAAACATATTTTAAATCAAATGATGGATGAAGATGAATTAAATGAAATACATGATTTTTTTAAAGAAACTGACAATTTTTCTTTTGACGAAGCAAGAATAGAATTTGATGAAGATGAATTTAGTGATGATGAAATTAGATTATTACGTATTGACTTCATTTCACAAATTGCAAATTAATGAAAACACTAATAATATCAAGTTCGTTATCTCATGAATCCAAATCATTTTTGCTATGTGAAAAAGTATATAAACAACTTAATAAAAATAAAATTAATGTTGAAATTATAGATGCAAGGACGTTATCTNTAACTCCTTTTCACACCTCAAAATCTGAAGAAATGGTAAATTTAACAAACAAAATNTCATCAGCCGACAACTTTATAATTGGAATGGGGGTACATAATTATTCTATAAATGACTCTTTAAAAATAATCTTAGACAATTGTTTTAAAAATGTTGAGGGTAAATTTTTTGGTATATTGTGTGCTGCTGGAGGTGAAAAAAGCTATCTTTCTACTATGCATTTGACACAAATTTGTATGAATGAATGGAAAATGATTCAATTACCGAGAACAGTATATGCGTCATCTAAAGATTTTCAAAAAAATAAAATTGTTTCTCAAAGTTTAAAGGATTGGATAAATTTATTTTGTAATGAATTTATATTAATTGGTAAAAAACTCAAGAATTAATTGCCAAAAAAGCCATCATACCCATACCTATTTTTAATGCTTGCTCATCAATATCAAACCTTGATGTATGTAATCCATGAATTATTCCCTTATCTTTATTTCTTATGCCTAGTCTATAAAAACAAGAAGGGAGAATGTGTGAATAATAAGCAAAATCTTCTGCTGTCATTCTAATTGGCAACTCAACAACATTTTTTTCTCCCAAATATTTTTTAGCCAAACAGATATTTTTATTTGTAAAGGCAATATCATTAACTAAAAAAGGATAACCATTAATTATATCAAAATTAATTTTAGCTGAATGCTTACTAGCAATTTTTGCTGCAATANTTTTCATTTTTTCATGAGATATTTTTCTAAATTTTTCATTCATTGCTCGAAAGGTTCCTTTTAAAACTACAGTTTCTGGAATTATATTTGTAGAACCCAAACCTTCAAAAAAGCCGATTGCAAAAATTGATGGAGCATCTCTATATTTTGAAAAATAATTTTCTAATTCTGAAACTAAATTACATGCAATCAATATAGGGTTATTATATTTTTCAGGCAAAGCTGCATGCCCTGAAACGCCTGTAACATTAATATGCAATTCATCTGTGGAGGCCATATACTTGCCAGCACAAAATCCTACTTGACCTACATCTAATTCTGGATACACATGCTGAGCCATTATCAAATCTACTTTTGGATTTTTTAANACCCCTTCATTAATCATTTGCAAAGCCCCACCTGGCAACATTTCTTCTGCAGGTTGAAAAATAAATTTTATAGCTCCATGCCATTTGTTTTTTAAATCATTTAATATTTTAAGAGTACCTAATAATGAAGCGGTATGTACATCATGACCACAGGCATGCATAATCCCATCATTTTTTGACCTATAACAAACTTCATTTTTTTCTTGTATAGGCAATGCATCAATATCTGCTCTTAAAGCTATAGTTTTTGAATTAGGATTAACTCCATTTAACACTACAACTACGCCGTTATTAGCGACATTATCAATAAAAGGAATATTCCACTTTTTTAAAACTTTCTTAATATACTTTGATGTATTTAATTCATTAAAAGAAAGTTCAGGATGAGAATGTAAATATCTACGAATATTTATAATTTCTTGAAAACAATTCTCAGAGAGTTGTTTTATTTCATTTATCATTAAAAATCATTTTAAGACCNCCTATTATCATAACAATTGCAAAAACTTTTCTAATAACTTCTGGTTTTAAGGAAACAGCATATTTTGANCCATAATATCCTCCAACAATAAATGTGATAGCAATAACAAGAGCGTATTCCCATTTTACAAATCCTAACTTATGGTAATTTAAAGCAGCTAAAATTCCAACAGGAGGAAGCAATACTGCAATTGATGTTCCTTGCGCCTGATGTTGGTCTAAACCTATCATAATAATTAGCAAAGGTATAATTATCAATCCCCCCCCTACTCCAACTACACCTGAAAGAAAGCCTGCCATAACACCTATAAAAATGAGAATTATAAAAGTTGTTATACCCATAATAATTAACAAAGATAAAGAACTTATATATTTGTTAAAAAAAATCATGAAAATAAAATCTTTTACATTTAACCCGTTTCAAGAAAATACATATATTATTTACAATAGTAAAAAAGAATGTCTTATAATAGATCCAGGATGTTACACCAATGAAGAAGAAAAAAAATTATATGATTTTGTTAAAAAAAACAAATTAAATCCTATTAAAATAATTAATACTCATTGTCATATAGATCATATTTTAGGAAATCAATTTGTTTCCAAAACTTGGAAAATAGATTTATATATACACATAAATGAAATAGAACAACTTAATAACTCAGAAAATATTGCAAAGATTTATGGATTAGATGAATATAAACCTTCTCCAAAACCAACTCATTTCATTAGAGAAAATCAGAAAATACAATTGGGATCTTATAATTTTAAAATTTTATTTACCCCTGGCCATTCTCCAGGACATATATGTTTGTATAATGAAGTTGATAATTTTATCATTTCCGGGGATGTAATTTTTAAAAATAGTATTGGAAGAACAGATCTTCCTGGTGGAGACTATAATACTTTAATTAACAGTATTACAGAAAAAATATTACCCATTAATGAAAGTTTAAAAATTTATGCTGGCCATGGCCCCAGTACAATATTAAAAGACGAAAAAGAAACAAATCCTTTCTTAAAATAGCTATTTTTTTATATTAATTTCTTCTAAAACCGTTCGAAAACAAAATACTTTTTCACCAAATTTATCTAAATGTTTTTTTTGTAAATCTAAAGCAAAATTAGCTTGATAATGATGTAGGTCTTTTATATTATGACATTTATACGCTATAGCATAAGTTATGTCATTTTCTTTTGAAGAAACAACTCTATATATCTTCGCCTCAATAAATCTACTACAACTTAAAATTTCTGGAATGTGATTTTCAATAATCCATTTTAACCAATCTTTAATAATACTTTTGTCCACGGAACAAGATACGTTATATACAATCATCACTCAACTTTTATATTATCTCCTCTTAAAAATCTAAATCTTTTTCGAGAATATGAAGCATAAATACTACTATTATATTCCAAAAACAATTTTTCATATAATTGCATTGCTTTTTCTTTATTTTTTAAATTTAAGTCGTAAATCTTAGCTTGTTTATATAATGCCTCATCAGCTAAAATATCATTACTCCATTCATCTAAAATTTTTTGACACATATCTATCGCTTTATTAAAATTATCTTTATCAAAATAAATTTGTGCTTTCCTTAAATATATTTCATCAGAAAGTGAATGGCCAGGAAAAGCAAATAGAATTGAATCAAAATTTCGAATTGCTTGTTCATAATTCTGCTGATATAATAATAAATCAGATTTTGCAAATAAACGCATAGCAACTTCAGAAGTATCAAGATTATAGTTATCAGAGATCAATAGAGATAAATCCATAGCATCATTAGAAATTAGTTTTGAGGTTGATGCTTTCAATATTTTTAACTGTGCTTGCACCCAATTAAAATTTCCTTGATAATATGAAACTTTTGCTCTTTTTAACTTTGCCTGATGACCTATAGGGTGCTCCTTAAAATCTTTTTCAACTTGAGAATAATAAAGCAATGCTTCCCATGTATTGCCAAGCAATAATTGAATATCTGCATATTCAATTTTACATTCTGCTAAATCGTATACATCTATTTGTGGAATTGACATAGTTTCTTCAAGTATAATTTTTGCTGAGGTTAAATCTTTTAAATTAAAGGCTTTAAAATGCGCATAATTTGACAATAGTGTTACAGTTTTATAAGAATTACCTAGCTGGTTTATTAAAAATTTATAAGATTTATCAATATCTTCTAATGTAAAGTCATTATTAATTTTTATGATTTTGGTTTGAGCATATAATTTATTAATGTTAGCTGGAATAAATAAATAATTATTTTGTCCTTTATTAATAACAAATTCAAATGCTTTAACAGCTATATCAAAATATTCATAATCTAATAAAGTTTCTCCCAATTCAAAAACTTTACTACCATCAAAATTATTCCTTTTATCTAAAGCTATAGCCTGAGTTAAGGCTAAATCAAATTGGTTATTCTGCATAAATAACCAAACTAATAATTCAACTAGCTCATTATTATTATACTTTTTCATTCTAAGTAATAATTTTTTTTTAACAAGCTGAAAATTTTTATCAGTTTTTATTCCATCATTATCTAAAAATTTCTGAATCTTCGAAATAATAAAAGATTTTTGATTAGGATTTCTTATTAATTCCTCTAAATATTCAAAAATCATCATTTCAGAATTTCCCAAATTAGAATAAATGTTTGCTTTTTGTAAATGAAAATAATTAGAAGGGTTCAACTCTTCTGATAATAGATAAACATCCAATGCTTCTTGATACATTGAATGTCGTAAAAATGTATTTGCCAAGTTAAATGTTTCTCCTCTTTTGCCTTGAAAATCCAAATATATTTTTTCGTATGTTTTTTCGGCACTAATTTGATCTCCTGATTTTTGCTGACAAATACCTATTTCTAATTGATAATTAATACTAGTTGGGAATTTTTTTACTAATTTTCTAGCTAATTTTTCAGCTTTTTTATATTCTTCTAATTGCAATAATGACATAAAATGAGGATTATAATATGCAACTGAAAATTTTTCTTTTTCTAAATCCTCATATATTAACACTGCCTTTTGATATTCTCCATTTAAATAATATTGGAAAGCAATTTGCTGACGGTTTTTTTGTGAAAAAGCAAAAAGACCACAAAGCATGAAAATGAATATTAATCGCATTATCTTATAACATCAAAACCAGTATACGGATGTAGTACTTTAGGAATCCTTATTTCGTTTTCACTTTGATTATTTTCAATTATTGTTGCATACACTCTTGGTAGTGCTAAAGCACTACCATTTAGGGTATGACATAAAGATGTATTGCCATTTTCATCTCTAAATCTAAGTTTTAAACGATTTGCTTGGTAACTGCAAAAATTAGAAACAGAACTAACTTCTAACCATTTTTTTTGTGCGGCTGAATATACCTCAAAATCATAAGTTAAAGAAGAAGTAAATCCTAAATCCTTACCACACAACTTTAATATTCTATAAGGAAGTGAAAGTTCTATTAAAATACTCTCAACATGCTGAACCATATTATTTAATGTATCAAATGATTTATCTGGATGTTCAATCTGAACTATTTCTACTTTTTCAAACTGATGTAGTCTATTAAGCCCTCTTACATTTTTACCATATGAACCTGCTTCTCTTCTAAAACATGGACTATATGCAGTACATTTAACAGGAAAATCACTTATAATTTGATCTCTAAAAAAATTAGTAACTGGAACTTCTGCTGTTGGAATTAGATAAAGATTATCATCAGGTACTGAATACATTTGGCCTTCTTTATCAGGCAGCTGACCCGTTCCAAAAGCTGATGTCTCATTTACCATGAATGGGGGTAAATACTCTGTATAGCCTGCAGCAACATTTTTGTTAAGAAAATAAGAAACCAGCGCTCTTTGTAAAACAGCTCCTTTTCCTTTGTATACAGGAAATCCTGAACCAGTAATTTTATTTCCTAATTCAAAATCTATTAAATTATACTTTTCTACAAGATCCCAATGAGGAATACAATTTTTATTTAAGTTTGGAATTTCTCCTCCTTTACTTATAATGACATTATCATTTTCTGAACTTCCTATTGGAACTGATTCATGAGGAACATTTGGAACTTGTGTTAACATATCTTTAATATTCTCCTCAACTTGATTTTTATTATTTTGGAGTTGTTTTGATTTATTTTTTAAATCTATTGATTTTTTCTTCAGCTCATTAGCTTCAGTTATCATTCCCTTTTTAAAAAAATCTCCGATTTTTTTAGAATTTTGATTTGCTAATGCTAAAATTTGATCTAATTCTTTTTGGATCTCCTTACGCTCATCATCCTTCTCAATTACTGATAGAATTATATCAGAAAAATCAACACCTCTAATTTTCAATAATTCAATATACTTTTCCTTATTGTTTCTTATGTCATTTAAATGTAACATATTCAATTGAATTTAAAACAAATTTAAATAAAAAAACTCTTGAATGTATCAAGAGTTTCGATATATATCTCAATATTATTTTTTAGTTAACTTCAACTACAGAAACGTAAGACTTATTGTTTTTCTTTTTAGTAAATTTAACTATTCCATTAGTAAGTGCAAATAAGGTATGATCTTTTCCGAGGCCAACATTATTTCCTGGGTTATGTACTGTTCCTCTTTGACGTACAATAATTTTTCCTGCAGTTATTTCTTGTCCGCCATAAATCTTAACGCCTAACCGTTTACTATGTGATTCTCTTCCATTTTTACTACTACCCGCTCCCTTTTTATGTGCCATAATTATTTATTTTTAAAAATTATTTTATAAAATATAATGTACTAATATTTACGATTTTTTTGCTACTGGTTTCTTTACCGCTGGTTTCTTTGCTACTGGTTTCTTTGCTACTGGTTTCTTTGCTACTGGTTTCTTTACTGCTGGTTTCTTTGCTACTGGTTTCTTTACTGCTGGTTTCTTTGCTACTGGTTTCTTTACTGCTGGTTTCTTTACTGCTGACTTAGTTTCGCTACTAACCTTAACCGTTTTTTTTGTTGAATTTAATTCTATTTTTTTTATTTCAATACTTGTTAAACTGGCACGAAAACCATTTTTAACTTTATAACCTTTTCTTCTTTTCTTTTTAAAAACAATTACCTTATCTCCTTTAATATGATCTAAAACTTTCGCAACAATTGACACCCCTTTTACAATTGGTTGTCCAACATCTACTTTACCATTATTATCTAACAAAAGTACTTTGTCAAAATTTATAGTTTTACCAGCTTCAATATTCAATCTGTTAACAAAAATCTTTTGGTCTTTCTCTACTTTAAACTGTTGTCCTGCTATGTCTACTATTGCGTACATTTTCAATTTTATTTAAAATGGTTTGCAAAATTACATAATCTGAGAAAAGAAACAAGAAATAACAACTTTTTTTAAACAGATAAAATATATTATTTAAATACTTTAAATATCAAAATTTAATAATTAGTCAGCCAAATGGTTTATCTTAGCAAAAAAAATATGAGGAAAACTATTGTTTTTTATTTCATTTTTCAATCATTTTTTTTGCATTCTCAAATAAGGTGCGCTTCAGATCATTACATGAGTTCTCTATTCCAAATTAATAATCTTTATAAAAATTCTCAAAGAAATGTTAACAAAGAAATTGTACAGTGGACGTCAAACAACAATCAAAAGGAATCTATAAATATTATTACGATTCCAGTTGTAGTACACGTAATTTGGGAAGATAATACCGATGAAAACATATCTGATATGCAAATCTTGTCTCAGATTGAAATTTTAAATAAAGATTTTAGAAGAACTAATATTGACGTAATAAATACACCCAGTGTTTGGAATAGTATAGCAGCTGATTGTGAGATTGAATTTTGCCTCGCTAGTGTTGACCCATATGGAAATGCAACTAGTGGAATTAATAGAGTTAAAACAAGCGTATCAACATTTAATTTAATAGGTGATAAAATGAAATCTACAAATGAAGGTGGTACAGATCCATGGCCAATAAATGACTATCTCAATATCTGGGTCTGTGATTTATCAGGAGGAATTCTTGGCTATGCAACTTCACCTTCAAATTTTTTATCTAGTGGAGACGGCGTGGTTGTCAGCTACAAACATTTTGGAGATAATGGAACTGTAGAACCTCCATATCATAAAGGAAGAACAACTACGCATGAAGTTGGTCATTACTTAGGCCTTAAACACTTGTGGGGTGATTCAAATTGTGGAGATGATCAAATTAATGATACTCCTACTCAACAAGGTGAAAACAATGATTGTCCTGGGTTTCCTCACAACCAAAATTCATGTGGTACTCAAAATTTAAATGGTGATATGTTTATGAACTACATGGACTATGTAAATGACTTTTGTATGAATATGTTCACACAAGATCAAAAAACAAGAATGGTTGCATCAATAAATCTTTATCGTAACAATTTTTTAACACAAACAATATGTAACTCAAGTACATCTATCATAAACAGTACAAATAAACAAAACAAAAAGCTAATAAGAATAATTGATATTTTAGGTAGAAAACAAAGTTATGAGAAAAAAAATACAATAAACCTCTACATATTTGACGATGGAACAGTTGAAAAAAAAATTAAGATAAATTAATCTTTGTTGTTCAACAAAAAAATTCCTATAAGAATAATTAATCCACCTAAAAGACTTATTGAAGTTATTTCCTCATAAATAACTATACCCCATAATACCGCCACAATTGGAATTATATAAGTAACATAAGATGCAAAAACTGGAGTTGTAATCTTAATTAGATAATTGAAAAATATTAACGCAATTGAAGTACATAATGTTCCAAGAATAAAAATGTAAAATAAAGATCTTTGCGCATTATTTTCTTTAATTAAGCTAAAAATATCTAGATAAAATATTAAAAAAACACATATCGGACTAATTAAAAATAAAGAAATAGATGATATTGATAATGAATCTAAATCCTTAAGATACTTAGATATTATGT
The DNA here is from genome assembly GCA_002724895.1 of Flavobacteriales bacterium. Taxonomy (GTDB): domain Bacteria; phylum Bacteroidota; class Bacteroidia; order Flavobacteriales; family BACL11. The sequence continues at coordinate 2,406 of PBQB01000042.1, read as the reverse complement.
TAATACTTAAGCCATAAAAAAAAGTAGCAAAAATGACAAGATAAATTGCAGAGTCAAACATTATGTTATGATTAATTTGAGGAAAACAAAGTATCAAAACACCCAAAGTACTAATTAATATTGAAATAATTTTTTTCTTATTTAAGCTAACAGAAAAAAATATAGTTCCTAGAAGAAGTGTAAAAATTGGAGTTAATGAGTTTAATATCCCAACAAAAGAACTGTCTAGATCTTGCTGTGCTCGTGCAAATAAAAAAGCTGGAAATGTATTTCCAAAAAGACTAACTAAAAAAAGAGGAAAAATAATTTCTTTTTTTAAGTTCTTAAATGCTTTATAAAGAAAAGGAGACAGTACTAAAAAAGCAAAAAATAGTCTTAAAGCTGCTATCTGAATAGGACTAAATATTTCTAACCCCTTTTTCATGAGAATAAAGGAAGATCCCCAAATTAATCCCAAAATTAAAAGAATGATATATTTTTTCATTCATTTATATATTTACTTTCATTCTTTCCAAGAAAAAGATTCAACAAGAATTTTGATGTCCTTTTTTAAGAATAAATTTAATGGTTCTATAGAATCATTTATTTCAGTATTAAAATAAAGAGCACCTCTAAAAAAGTGATTAATACTGTCAGTTAAAAAAAATTGAATGGATGTTGCAGTATATCCATTAAAATCATACACAATTCCATAAACATTAGTAGAATCATTACTATAAATCTGTTCACTAATTGCATTTGCCTTAACATTATGCTTATAAGCTAAATCTCTAGATTGTTCAGTATGTTCATATAAATTATTATTAAGTTTATGATAGGTGATATGTAACTTAGCATTTTGATCAAGAAAGTCTAAATTAAACAAACAATCTCTGTCATATTTTGGTATGGATGCATATTGAGGTATTTTAAAACTAAATGGACAGTCAACATTTATAAATTGATATTCTTTATTTGGGAAACTAAATTTAACATAAGCTCTAGGCTTAGGAGTATAGTCATTTGAACAAGAAACGCAAAAAATAAACAGAAATAAAAACTTAGTCTTCATTAATTTGAACCTTTATTCTCTTTATTCTTCGATTATCAGACGACTCCACAAACATTTTATATGGAGGAATTTCACATTCCTCTCCAATTGACAATATCCTTCCTTCAACTTCTAAAATAAGACCCGCCAATGAATCTGAGTCACCTTTAACATTATCAAACGTATCATGTCTTCCTTTAACAATTTTCAAAAAATCGAGCAAAGAAATTTTTCCCTCAAAAATATAATTATTTGCGTCTAACTTAGAATAAATATTATCTTCTTTATCAAATTCATCGTTAATTTCACCAACTATCTCTTCAAGAACATCTTCTAATGTAACTATTCCTGATGTCCCTCCATATTCATCAACAACTATAGCAATGTGATTCTTTTTAATTTGAAATTCTTTTAATAAATCATTTATCATTTTTGTTTCTGGGACATAATATACCTCTCTACATAATTTAACCCAATTAAATTTATCATCTTCGTTTAAAAAAGGTATTAAATCTTTAATATATAATACACCTGTTATGTTATCAAAATTTTTATCATACACAGGGATTCTAGAAAAACCTGATTTAATAATCAATTTTAATACATCTTTGTAAGATATGTTTTTATCAATTGCTATAACATCTAGTCTGGATTTCATTACTTCTTTAACATCAGTATTACCAAATTCTAAAATAGAACGCAACATTCTTTTTTCGTCATCCTTTACCTTATCTTTGTTTATAGATAATACGTTAGAAATCTCTTCAATTGAATCATTAAATATCCATCTTTTAATTTTGTTATTAACAAAATTAGAAAGCATCGAAAACAAAAAACCTAATGGATAAAATAATTTTCTAACAAAAAAAATTGATTTTGATAACAATAAAGTTCTTTTAGACCTATAACTAAAATACAGCTTATTTATAAGAACACTAATTAAAATAAAAACAGAAATTACAATTACTGCAAAAAGAAGTTTTAAATTAAATTTTATGCTAGAAAAAAATAAAACATGAAAAACTATAAAAATAATAGAAATTCGAAAAAAAACACTTGCTACTATATCAGTTAATAAAATCCTGTTTGATTTATGAAATTTATAATTTGATTTTAGACTTTCTTTATCATTTTCAAAATCTTCAATTAACGATTCTTTTGAAAGAAAACGAAGATTTTCAGAACCAACAATAACTGTTGAGAGAACAATCAATAATATTAAGAGTGTCAAAATAAAAAAAATCTCTACTGAAGAAAATTTGGAGTTAACTGTAATAAAATTAGCAACTAATAAAAAAAAAGAAAAGGGGTCTTCGTCCAACTTTAAATATATTTAAAACGGAAGATCATCTGAGTTATCCAATTCATTACTATTG
>PBQB01000041.1 GCA_002724895.1 Flavobacteriales bacterium | reverse complement strand
CCTAGCCAAGGTTCTAAAAATGACATTCTATATTGTTGATAATAAATACCATTTGAAGAAGCACTAATATTAAATTTTTGCCCATCTCCAGAAGGTAATGGATCCCATTTGTCTTTTTTAAACACATTTCTTGTTGAAAAATTGTTAAAAGTGAATCCTAATTGTCCAACAATTCGTCCTGCTCCCCAACCACCTTGTAATTGAATTTGATCAGAAGATTTTTCTTCAAGTATATATGTTATGTTAACTTCATTTTTGACAGGGTCAGGATCAATTTTTACATCAAATGCCTCAGGGTCAAAATATTGCATTTGAGCTAATTCTCTTTGAGATCTCATAATATCAGATCTTTTAAAAAGATCTCCAGGTCTGGTTCTCAATTCACGCATGATGACATGATCATTAGTTTTTGTATTACCTTTAACATTTACTTTATTTATTCTTGCTTGTTTACCTTCATAAATTCTAATTTCTAAATCAATTTTTTTATTCTTGACGCTTGTTTCTACTGGTGTAGCATTAAAAAATAAGTATCCATCATCCAAGTAAAGAGAACTTAGATCATTACCTTCTCCTGATCCAAAAAGACGCATTTCTAAAATAGATTGATCAAAAACATCACCTGACTTTATTGCTAATGTTTGATTTAGTTGTTCATTTGTGTATACTGTATTTCCAGTAAATGATATTTTTCCAAAACTATATTTTTCTCCTTCACTTATATTCATTTCAATAGTTAAAGTATTGTCTTGGTTTAAATAAACAGTATCGTAAGTTATTCTAGCATCTCTATATCCTATTTCATTATATTTTTTAATTATATTTTTTTTATCATTTATAAAGTTTTGTTCAATAAACTTAGAGGCTTTGTAAAATCTCCAAGCATTTTTCTTTTTTGTTTCTTTCATACTTTTTCTAATCTGAAAGTCACTTATAGCATATATACTGTCTTTTTTAAATATTAAATTTTGTTTAGTATTAAAGATCTTTTTTCTTCCATTTATAATAATATTTTTAATTTTTACTTTTTTTCCTTTATTAATTGTGAAAGTTAAGTTTTTATAATTATTTTTTAATGTATCAGGAGATACAAGATAGTTCACGCTGATTTTGTAAAAGCCTTTATTAATAAAATATTCTTTTATCTTGTTAACACTATTATTAATGAGATTTTTAGTTAAAATATCACCTCTAGTTATGTTAAGTTCTTCTTTTAGAGAGTTAATGTCAGATTTACTTATTTTACCTTTAAATTTAAATTTAGATAATCTATTTTGTTCCTTTATGTTGATGTTAAGGAATATAATGTCATCAATAATTTTTTCAATTAAAATATCAACGTCAGAAAACAACCCTTGTTTCCATAAATTTTTAATTGCTGAAGAAATTTTATCACTAGGAATAGTAATTTCTTCTCCAACTTTTAGGCCTGAAATTTCTAGAAGAGTATTTTTGTTTAAATTTTGAACTCCAGTAACTGTAACACCTCCAATTTCATATTTTTTTGGAGATGAGTAGTCAATTATTTGATTATTTTGAGCTAACAAATTTAAATTTAATATTAAAAATGGGATCAAATATCTTAACATGCTTGATTTTTTTGTTCTACTGTATTTCCAAATCTTCTTTCTCTAGACTGAAAATCTATAATTGCTTTTTCTAAGTCAGATTTTCTAAAGTCTGGCCATAATGTGTCAGTAAAGTAAAATTCTGAATATGCGCTTTGCCAAAGTAAAAAGTTACTTATTCTATATTCTCCACTTGTCCGAATTAAAAGTTCAGGATTTGGAACGTTTTTTGTACTAAGATATTGCTCAAAAAGTTGTTCATCTATTTTGTCGCTAGTGATCTTGTGTTTAATTATTTTTTTTACAGCACTTATAATATCCCATCTACCACTATAACTTAAAGCAAGAATAAGTGTCATTCTATTATTGTTTTTTGTTTTTTCGATAGACGAATTTAATTGTTCTTTAGCATCTTGAGGTAATAAGTTTGTATCTCCAATAGACTTAAGTTTAATATTATTTTTTAACAGTGTTTTTGTTTCACTGTTTATTGATGAAATTAAAAGTCGCATTAATGATTTTACTTCACTTTTAGGACGTGACCAATTTTCAGTTGAGAAAGCATAAAGAGTTAAAAATTTTATACCTATTTGCGCTGACATTTCAACAGTTTCTCTTACTGCTTTAACACCACTTTTATGTCCAAAAAGTCTTAGTTTACCTTTTGTTTTTGCCCATCTTCCATTCCCGTCCATTATGATGCCAATGTGTTTAGGTAAATTATTTGTATCTATTTTGTTCATTGACGATAACTATTAATAGTCACAACCTGCAGTGTTATTTTTTAGTTTAAATGATAAAGTAATTCCAGTAAAAGAGTACCAGTCTTTTTTATCGGGATTGCCTCTTTCTCTACCAGCATAATTAATTTGTGGATTGTTTGTTGGGTCAGATAGTTCCTGTGCTTGATTTGTCATTTCAACCGGCCACTGAGAGTTATTAATATTTGGTCCAGGGTAGGTTGTGCTAACATCATCTAAATAATCAGTAAATGTTTTTCTAATTCCATATTCTAAAATAATATTAAAAGATTCATTAACTGCAATTTTAACCCCACCTCCCATTGGAATAGAAAACTGCATTAATGAATATCTTTTCCTATCTGGGAAGGTTGTTGTTTCCTGTCCTTCAGTACCTAGTGGTTGAAGTTCAACCCATTCCCCATTTTTATTTTCGGCTTTTGGATTAAAATGAAAAAGAGAAATACCAGTATATACAAATGGTGTCCATGTATATAATGGATTGCCTGATTCGTATGGTAAAAAATTAAACTCTAATTGTCCAGATAATTCGTAAATTTTTGACTTGAAATGAAGCATTCTAGACTGAGCAATAGTGTCTGAGGATTCTCTTTCATCAGAAAATAATGATAAAAATAAAGCGGATGCCTTATAAGAAAACCTATTATCAATATTTCTTCTTATAATTATTCCAGCACCAGGTTTAGATTGAAAGAAATGCTGTTTATTCAAGTCTCCTAAATAATAAGAAACCCCAGCTGTCAATCCAATTTCAGTGTTTTTTTTATAATATTGAGCATTAAGATTTAGGCTAAATAAAACAAACACAAAAAAAACTATGAAATATTTGTTAGCTATTTTTATTAACATTTTTGTTATATTTTCATTCTTTAGCCGCAAATATAACTTATATAATTTAATTATAATTTTATTTACTTCTTTTATCTACTCCCCACATTAGCTTATTTCTAATTGTAGATGTAAATGTATTTTCTTTTGGGGTAATTAGTTTAACTTTAAAATCGGCTTTCTTAATNGTAAGGGTAGTGTCACTATTAAAGGCTCTATGTCTCGAATCTAAAGAAACTAATGCAAGTTGGTCACGATCTTCTACTTTTAGCTTAATTGTTTTATTATCACTAATTACTATAGGTCTAACATTAAGATTGTGAGGAGCATTAGGAGTAATAATAATATTATTTGATCCAGGCATGATTATAGGCCCACCACAACTTAAAGAATAACCAGTTGAACCTGTAGGAGTTGATACAACTAGTCCATCTGCCCAATAGGTNTTCAAAAATTGGTCATCAATAAAAGCGTCTATTTTTATCATAGATGAGGTGTCTTTTTTTGAAACAGCAACTTCGTTAAGCGCAAAATTTTTATGTTTAAACAATTCGTTTGAAGTATTTAGTTCAAGAAGAATCCGTTCATTAATCTCATAATTATCTTTAATAATGTCATTAATAGATTCATCAATTTGGTTAGCTGAAACACTTGCAATAAATCCTAGTCTTCCCGTATTAACACCTAATACAGGTATTTCTGAATCTTGTATATATGTAACAGCTTTTAGTAATGTTCCATCTCCGCCAATACTAAAAAGAAAGTCTGCGTTATCTTTTAATTCTTGATGATTACTAAATGTTTGAACAGATTTGTTGAATCTAATATCTTTTTGTAAAAACTCATTAAACTTTTGTTCAATAATTAAATTGATATTTTCATTTTCTAATCTTTTAATTAGATGTTGAATGTATTTACTAAAATGTTGTGGGTATATGTTCCCAAAGATAGCAACAGTCATAATTTATTAAAAAGGGTTAGAAAAATGTAAAAATAAACCTTTTTCACCTAAATGGTTTCTCGAAAACTCAATTCTTAATAATTTATCATAATATGTTAAATAGTCAATACTAATTCCTTGACTCCACAAAAATGAGTTAGGTAATAAATTTGTATTTATATTTTGGTTGTTAACTACATAGCCCATATCTGAAAATAAAGTTAGAAAAATTGAATAATGTGTTTTTTTAAATTGTGTCATTTTAATTTTAGGAATTAAAAATGTATTTTTTTCAATAAGCGCAAATTTAAAAATAGATTTTGATAACCAGAACTTTTGTCCATCAATTACATAATATTCATAACCTCTTATATAGTCATCAAAGCCCAAGGCTTTTTGGGCAAAATAAGCAATACTATTAACATTATTCCATTTTCCTTTAATAGAAGATCCAAAAAACATTCGACGTTGTATTTTATGATGTTTTTCAATTTTACCTACAATCTCAAAATAGTTGACAGGACTTTTCAATTGTAAGTATTTAGCACATTCAAACTGAAGAAAGTGTCCTTCAAGAGGATATATATTGTAATCCAAAAAATTTTTTTCAAATTCATAACTAAACTTTATGAATGAACCAATTTCTGATTCATTTGCTAAATAATTTGGATTGAGAATCGCAATTTGTTTGCTAATCTTTGATAAAAAATAAGCTATTTTTAGTTTATGTATGTAATTGATTTTTTTTCTAAATAAAATTTCAGCATGTGTTTCATAATCTATTGAAGTATATTTGTTGTTATCTGTGTAGTATAGTAATGTATCATGTGATGTTGTATAAAAAGTTTTTTTTCGTCTAAATATCTGTGAAAATAAATTTATTCCAATATGTTCATTTATGTTTAATTGTGGTTTGTTGTAGCCAATTAAATAATGTTCTTTAAATCCTTTTCTAACTTTAAATTGTATTAGCTCATTTTGGCCTCTAAAGTTTTCCCAGTTAAAAAAAACACCATAATTTAATCTTGACAAATCTGTGTAATTATTTCTCTTAAATTCTTTCCACCAAGTATTAAAATTACGATCCGAAATTTCAAATATTGGGTATGGCCAAAAATACCATCGTTCTACAACATTTATATGCACAACAGTTTGTACATTGTTCATGCTGTCAGATATTTCAATAAAATTAAAAAGATTTAGATTTGTTAGATTTATTTTTGCTTGGTTTAATTTTAATTTTAAATCTTGAATTTCAATTTTTTCTCCAATTTTAAACGGAATTTCTCTTAAGATTATATTATCTTTTGTAATACTATTACCAGTGATTTTAATGTCATAAATTGTTNTTTTATTTTGTGGTAATACAGAATTACTAAAAAATATTATAAAAATTAAAAAAAAATATACCTTCATTTTTATGGNTTCAAGAATCGCATTAATGATTCGTANCGATCTTTGAAATCACTATCTGTATCTTTTTCTTTAAATGAAGCTTTAATAGAATATTCGTGTCTTTCTAAATCTTTAATAACTCTAACTATATCAGTAATATTTAATTTAAGAGTAACCTCTATTTTTTTTGAATTTGGCTTAGAGATAACATGAGAACTTAATATTTTAGCATTATTACTTTCGATAATACTTGATATTTCAGTAAGGGAATAGTCGTTTGAAAACATTTCAAGAACTATCACGCCTCCAGAGGACTGAATTGTAGCTGATTTTGCAATTGTATATAACAGCTTCCTATTTGTGATCACTCCTTGATATTGATTTTCTTGATCAAGAACTGGCACTACAGATAAATTGTTTTTTTCTAAAACTTCAATAATATCAAATAAATGTTGATTGTAGATAACATGAGGAGAGGCTATGTTAGTTAGATGCTCTTCAATAAACTCGTCTAAAGAATCCCAATTAGCAATTTCTTTATCAGATATTATTCCTAAATAAAAATTATTTTTTACGATTGCTAAATGGTGAACACGAAATTGATCCATCATATCAAGTGCAGTTCTACCATTTTCTTCTGGATGAATACTTTCTATAGTTTTGGAAATAAGTTCGTAAGCTTGCATGTGGCAAAGATACTATTTTTTACATTTGCCATTATGAAACCAAAGCTAAGCGTAAANATAAATAAAATAGCAACAATTAGAAATGCTAGAGGGGGAAATCATCCCAATNTNTTGGAAGCTGCTATAAAATGTCAACAGTTTGGTGCAGATGGAATAACGGTACATCCACGTCCTGATGAGCGTCATATTACTAAAAAAGATGCATTTGATTTAAAATCAGTAATTAAAACCGAATATAATATTGAAGGTTATCCATCAAGAGACTTTATAAATATGGTATTAGAAATTCAACCTGATCAAGTTACATTGGTNCCAGATGGCCCTAATGTTATCACATCTTGTGCTGGTTGGGATACAATTAAAAATACATCATTTTTAAAAGAAGTAATTCAACAGTTTAAAGAAAATAATATAAGAACTTCAATTTTTGTAGATCCAGAAATTAAAATGATAGAAGGAGCGNAACTATGTAGTACTGACAGGATTGAATTATACACTGAAAATTATGCTTTGGGTTATAATAAAAATAAAAAAAATGCAATTGAACCGTATTATAAAGCGGCAGCTAAAGCTTATGAATTAAATCTTGGTATAAATGCTGGACATGACTTAAACTTGTCTAACTTAGGTTTTTTTTCTAAAGAAATAAAAGGTTTAGCTGAAGTTTCTATTGGCCATGCAATTATTTCTGATGCAATATATTTTGGATTGGAAAACACGATACAAATGTATAAAAGACTNATATAGATGAAGCTTTTCTCTAAAGTATATGGTGACGACGGTGAAAATCTAGTTATAGTTCACGGACTATTTGGAATGAGTGATAATTGGAACACTATAGGGAAAGAACTTTCAAAATATTTTAGAGTTCATATTTTAGATTTGAGAAATCATGGAAAATCTCCACATTCAAACAATTTTAATTATGAAGTCATGTGCCAAGACTTAAATGANTATATTATTGACCATGATTTAGTAAAGCCAATTATTCTGGGGCACTCTCTTGGGGGAAAATTAGCAATCAAATTTGCTTTAATGTATAGTGAAAAAGTTAAAAAAATAATAGTTGCAGATATTGCTCCAAAGAAATACAACAATAGTGAACAAAAATATTATTTGGAGCAATTAAACAATCTTGATTTAAGAAATTATGAAAAAAGAGTTGAAATAGATAAAGTTTTGTCTCGCACATGCTCTAATAAGTCTATTAGACTATTTTTGTTAAAAAATTTATGTAGAAAAAAAGATGGGCGTTTTGGTTGGAAATTTAATTTACCTACTTTAATGAGTAAGCTCGATAATATTCGAAACGGATTTTTTGATGAGAAAAGAATTACTGTTCCTGCATGTTTTTTAAAAGGAGAGCGTTCTGATTATATTTTGGATAAAGACAAGCTACTAATAAATAATTTGTTTTATAACTATANAATCGTTTCAATATCAAATGCAGGACACTGGCTACATGTAGATAATCAATCAGATTTTTTAAAAGAAGTAATAAAATTCTGTCAAGAAAACAGTTAAAGAAAAATTTTTTTTCCCTGCTCCGCAATTTTAAAATCTAGTTTAATTAATTGTTTGTATTCCTTACTGTCTTTATTTAATAATGGATTTGTATGGTTTAAATGAATAAAGTGAATTTTNTGTTTATTTTTTTTGGACATACTATTAAAAAGAGCAATGCTTTCTGATACAAAAGGGTGAGGAATTTCATTTGTNTCTCTTTTGATTTCTTTGCTATTATAGAATGTGCCGTCAATAAAAGCATAGTCAACTTCTTCAATTATGTCAATGATGTTTTTTTCTAATTTGTCAATATCAGGCATAAAAAGTAAGCATTTGTTTTTAGTTTGAATTTTATAGCATACAGTTTCGCTGTATTCGTTTCTATGAGGGACAATTAATGGTGTTATTTGAATCCTTTTATCTAATTTGACAGGTTGATTTTCATTCAGTAATTTTAGATTTATATTTCTAATGTCAACTAACTGTTTCCAGGGTGCATTTTTAGAAATAAATGAGTGCATTTTTTTCATTGTGTAAACAGGTAAATTTTTTGTATTGATTGCTTCCTTTCCAAAAAACATTAACCCAGAGTAATGACCTATGTGGGCATGAGTAAGAAACACTCCATTTATTTGATTATTTAGAGTTTGTGATTGTAACAATTTTAATTGAAACTTTATGTCAGGAGTAGCATCGATAATCCATTGTGTTTTACTCTTAGGGTCTACAATTGCAATTGAGCAGGTATACTTAACTAAACTTGTATTATCCCATGCTTGTTTGCAACATTTTTTATAGCAATTTGCTTGTGGATAGCCCCCATCTTGAGTAATGCCAAGTATTAAAACATAAGGATTTGACATCAGTTAGAGAATTTTTTTTTCAAAACAATAGTATCTATATTTATTTGGTTTCAAATATATATATCCTAATTTTTTATACTTTAATTTTTCGTAAAATTTTATAGCTATTTTATTATCATAATAAGTGTCTAGCCTTATATAGCTCATTTTTTTTTCTTTGGTTAAATTTTCTGCATGTAACATTAGTTTGTATCCTATATTTTGCTTCCAAAAATTATATCTTACTGCCAATCTGTGAATAATTAAGCTTTCTTGTTGACTTCCTTCCCATTTAATATTTTGGTATGCAACATCTTCTTTTTGATCTATATTAACCCCTCCAACTATCAAATTATTATTTTTAGCAATGTAATATGTTTTTAAAATAATATCATTTTTTATTACATCTTTGTTTGGGTATGTTTTGTCCCATTGTGTAATTTTATGCTTCTCCATTCCGCTTACACAGGATTTATACATTTCCATTATCTCATTTAAATCATTTATATGTGCTAGAGAAATTTTCATGAAATCATTAGATTGCATCCCCTTAAATCAGAATTATTCATTCTACCCAAAATTGAAAATGAATTTCCAAAGGAGATTCCTAAATCTTCTGTTTCAATAAATGGACAAGAGTATATGTTTGCAAGATCAATTATATTTAATCCGCCGACTTCTTCATTTTTTAAAATTGTTAATGGGTCATTTGGATCTCTTGTTAAAACCTTCATTCATGGAGGGGTATAAAAAACATTATTTTTTTTAGAATAGGCTTGTGATAGTATTTCGGTCATGCCATATTCTGAATGAATATGATTTTTTTTAAATGCTTTTTTTAATCTATCATGAACTTCTTGTTTTGTAATTTCTTTTCTTCTTCCTTTCATACCCCCAGTTTCAATAATTATAGTTTTTTTGAGTTGTTGAGAGTGTTTTTTAGCAAAGTCTAGCAAAGCATATGTGACTCCAAATAAAATGACTTTTTGTTGTGTAGATTCTAATTGATTGATAGTTTGTGATAATTTGTTGTGATCATTTAAAAAATAACCACTTTTAGGGTGTTTTGATTTATTAATTAATTCATCAATCATAAATATTAAAGAAGAACTTCTTTGCTCCATATAAGAGGGAAGTAGAGCTAGAATACAATAGTTAGAAATATCACCATAAAAGCTTTCAAAATTTTTTATAAATGAATTTTTATAAATTTCAACGTCAGCTACGTAATGGATGCTTTTTGATCCTTCAGTCCCACTACTTTTAAATATTATTTCTGAATTTATGTTGTCGCAAAGAATTTTTTTTTCTTTGAAGAATCTTATGGGTAAGAAAGGGATTTCAAAAATACTAGATGGGTATTTATTTTGCAGAATTGATGTTGCATAATTTTTATATACATTGTTGCTATTGATTTGAAAATCATAAATTTCGAAACAAATTTTTTCAAACTCAATTTCTGAATTAATGTTAAAAATTGAATTAATTTTCATTATTAAAAATTTTAAATAATTGTTTCCATTTAACAGTATTAAAGACTATATCTTTAAATCCACTAAAGTTCTTGTTTTTTTTTAATGCTAGTTCAAAGTCAAAGTTTTTTTGTTGTTGCATATAACAAATCCTTTGATTTAAAAAATACTTTCCTAAGTATTCTTGTTCAGTTTGTCCTGGAGTTGGAATGAAAAAAGCTTTTTTATTTAACTTAGCTAAATCCATTATTGAAGAATATCCAGGCCTACATATTATTAATCTAGATTGCAACATGGCCTTATTAAGATCCGTTGCTTTCATATGAGATACAATAGTTATGTTGTTTTTTGTTTTTTTAAAATTTAACTCAGGTTTACCAAGAACAATTAACGATTTCTCCTTTCTTTTTAAAAATGCATTTATCAGGCCTTTTTCTAAAATTGTTCTTTGAGGTTCAGGTCCAGAAATTAATCCCATAAACTCATATTTAATTGTAGACTGGAACTTTTCCAATCTAGATAAGGGGCCAATATATTTTGAATTAGTCAGTTGATACTTTTGTTTTGAAAGTATTCCAGAGAGGCTATTTGTTTTATCATCAAGAATCCAACATTGTGAGAATTTATTAATTAGATTATAATTTATTTTTCTAATATATTTTTGTAAAATATGACTTTGAATATTAATTTGATGAGTTATAAAAATTGAAGGGATATTGTTAGTGTATAAACCATATCTATTGTCTGAAATAACTGCGTCAATACTATATTCATTTATAATATGTTTTAATAAATTATTTTCTTTTTTTATACCATAGAATAATTTAGGGAGTTGAAGAATCATACTAATACTCATCGGAAAAAATTTTGAGTATGAAATTTGAACTCCAGCAAAGCGTATGGCTAACAATTTAGGGAATTCATTTTTTAAAAGATGTAGAGGTCTGTTATCAGCAGCAATTACTACCTCATATCCTTCTTTTATTAAGGCATTTATAACAGGGATGCATCTTGATGCGTGCCCAATTCCCCAATCAAGAGGAGCAACTAATATTCTTTTTTTTAATTTCAAGCTTCGAAAATAACTAAAACACTATTATTTTTGTAACAAAAACAAACTTTTGGCAAAAAATAAGTTAAAAAAATTTGATGAAATAAAAAAGATGCCCAATGTCTTACAGCCCGATCTTAAAGACTTAGAAAAAGGATTTAAGTACAAAGGCATGTGGAGAGAAATGTTTTTTTTAAATAGTAATCCTATTATCTTAGAATTGGGTTGTGGTAAAGGAGAGTATACTATTGGATTAGCAAAAAAAAATACTAATCAAAATTATATAGGAATCGATATTAAAGGAGCTAGGATTTACGATGGGGCTTTAAAATCAGTGAACGAAAAAATGCATAATGTAGCATTTTTGAGAATTAGAATTGAATGGATAGAAAAATGTTTTGCTCTAAATGAGATAAATGAGATATGGATTACGTTCCCAGATCCACAAATGAAAATAAAAAGAGCCAAGAAAAGATTAACGCACCCAATTTTTTTGAGAAGGTATCATAATATACTTAAACAAAATGCTTTAATTCATTTGAAGACTGATAGTTCTTATCTATTTGCATATACACTAGGTGTAATTGATGGAAGTAGTCATGAATTATTAAATGCAAATAGCAATATATATGATAGGCCTTTAAGTGAAAATGAAGATTTAAATATAAAAACTTTTTATGAAAGGAAATTTTTAAGTAACTCAAGTTTGATTACGTACTTGTGCTTTAGACTAAATTATTAATTTTGAACATGAATTATTCAAGAAAAAAGATTGAAGAGATTTTAAGTGAAGTTTTTCTGCAAGATCAAAAGAAAAATTTAATTAGCTCAGGATTAGTTAAGAATATACAGATTTTTGGTAAAGAAATAGAGCTTGACTTTGAGATTGAAAATCCGACATTGCAATATAAGAGAAGTGTTGAGTTAAAATGTATTAATGCAATTAAAAAGTATTATTCTGATTCTGAAATAAAGTTTAATTTTACGTTAAAGAAAAAAAACACATCAGTTATCAAGGGAAACCCTATTCCAAATGTTAAAAATATAATTGCAGTATCTTCTGGTAAAGGAGGTGTAGGTAAGTCTACTATTGCTGCAAATTTAGCTGTAGGATTAAAAAAAATAGGCTATAATGTAGGCTTAGTAGATGCAGATATTTACGGTCCTTCAATGCCAATGATGTTTGGATTGCAAGAGGCTTCTCCTCAAGGAGTTAAAGTTAATGGTAGGGTTAAAATAAAACCTTTAGAAAGTCATGGTGTTAAACTGTTATCAGTTGGTTTTTTTGCAAATTCACAACAACCAGTAGTATGGAGAGGGCCGATGGCCTCAAAAGCATTAAATCAACTCTTATGGGAAGCCGATTGGGGAGCATTAGATTATATGATTATTGACTTACCTCCAGGAACAGGAGATATTCATTTATCATTAATACAAAGTATTCCCTTGACTGGAGCAGTAGTTATAAGTACGCCTCAACCTATTGCGATTGCAGATGCTCGCAAGGGAATTAATATGTTCAGAATGGATTCAATTAATGTTCCGGTTTTGGGGATTGTTGAAAATATGTCTTATTTTGTGTCATCTAATAATGACGGAAATAAGGAGTATATTTTTGGAAAGGATGGTGCTAAGAATATCGCTAGTGAACTTAAGATTAATTTATTAATGGAAATCCCTATCTTAAAACAAATTAGAGAAGGAGGGGATATTGGTAGACCAGTAATACTAGAAAGTAAGCTAGAAATTTCAAATACATTTTTAAATTTGTCTAAGAATTTAGTAAGTGCCGTAAATTATAGAAATGAAAATTTAAAGCCAACAAAAAAAGTTGAAATTACTCACAATAAAGGATGTTCAAAATAAAGAAATATGTCAAAATCAGAAAAAAATATTTATAAAGAAGTTGAAAAAGCTTTAGATGAAGTTAGGCCCTTTTTAAAAGCAGATGGTGGAGGTGTAGAATTGGTTGATATAGTTGATAATGTAGTCAAAGTAAGATTAACCGGTTCTTGTAGTGATTGTAGCATAAGTATACAAACTTTAAAAAATGGTATAGAAAAATCAGTTAAAAATGCTATTCCATTAATTACCAAAGTAATAGCGGTTGATTAAATATGCTCATAAAATGAACTCCTATTTAGAATAATTATAAATAACAAAAAAACATATCTTAAGTTAAAAAGGATTCATTATAAAAAATTAAATTTGCCCTTCAAAAGCTGAAGTAGTATTAGAGTATGACTATAAATTTTAGAGTATATTTTCGTTTTATTGTTTTATCCGTTTTTTATTTTGCATCGATTTTTCTATATGCTGATAATGTTGAAAATGGAGAGAAAATTTACAAACAAAACTGTACTGCATGCCATTTAATGACAAAAGCTCGTTTAGTTGGACCTGGGCTTGAAGGAGTTACTGAAAAATATGAAAAAGAATGGTTGATTAAGTGGATTAGAAATTCACAGGCTCTCATTGCAAGTGGAGATGAGAGAGCAATTGCTATTTTTGAAGAGTATGATAAGTCCGTGATGACTTCTTTTGATTTCTCTGATGAGGAATTTTCAGATTTGCTGGCATATTTAGCAAATCCACCAGTTGAAGAAGTTGTTGTTTCTTCAGGAGTTCAAACTGTTGAAAATCAAGGAATGAGCAATTCTACTATATTAATGATCATAGCTTTGGTTTTAGTGACAGTAGTTTTTCTATTAGTTTCAGTTAAAAATAGTTTAAAAACAGCATTAGGAAAAGAGACAGAAACAGTATCTCAAACATTAATAAATAAATATAAATTATTTGTATCAAATAACATAAATGTTTTGTTTATTTCAGCAGTAGGATTAATAGTTGGTTTAAAATTTGTTTATGATTTATTAATGGGTGTAGGTGTAACAACTAATTATCAGCCAGCACAACCAATTGCTTTTTCACATGAGATACATGCAGGAATTAATGGTGTTGATTGTAATTATTGTCACACTAGTGCTAGACATAGTAAACATTCAGGTATTCCTTCTGCCAATGTATGTATGAACTGTCATACTTATATAAGTGAGGGAAGTAAATATGGAACAAAAGAGATTGCAAAAATTTATGAGGCAGTTGGTTTTGATCCAGATAGTAGACAATACATAGAAGGATATGAACAAAAACCCATAGAATGGGTTAGAATTCACAATCTACCTGATCATGCTTATTTTAATCATTCTCAGCATGTCGTAGCTGGAGGTCTTGAATGTCAAGAATGTCATGGACCAGTTGAAGAAATGGAAGTGTTATATCAATACTCAGAATTAACTATGGGATGGTGTATTGAGTGTCATAGGGAAACTGAAGTTAAGATGGAAGGTAACAATTATTATACTCATTTGCACGATCAATTAAAGGAAAAATATAAAGGTAAGCCAATTACTGTTGATATGATAGGTGGGATTGAATGTGGTAAATGTCATTATTAAAATTTAGAAATAATGGATAATAAAAAGAAATATTGGAAAGGTTTAGCTCAGCTAAATGATGATCCTAAAATAAAAAAGCTAGCAGAAAATGAATTTTCTGAGCATTTACCACTTGATAAGTTTCTAGGGGATAAAGAAATATCAAATATGTCTTCATCTAGAAGAGATTTTCTTAAATTCTTAGGTTTTAGTACAGCTGCAGCAACTTTAGCTTCGTGTGAAGCTCCAATAATTAAATCTATTCCATATGTAATAAAACCTGATGAGATAATTCCTGGAGTTGCTAATTATTATGCTACAACAATTTATGATGGAAGAGATTACGGTAGTGTTCTTGTAAAAACAAGAGAAGGAAGACCTATTAAAATTGAAAATAATAAGGGTTGCACTAATGCAAGGATTCAAGCTAGTGTTTTATCGTTATACGATTCTGCAAGATTACGTCATCCATTAAAGAAAAACAAAAAGATATCCTGGAGAAACTTAGACAAAGAAATTAAGCTAGCTCTTAAGAATCTAGATAATGATAAAAAAATTGTGATTTTATCTTCAACACTAATTAGCCCAACACAAAAAAAATTGATCAAAGAATTTGGGGGAGAATATAATAATGTTGAGCATATTATGATAGATTCCATCCCTTATGATGGGATTTTAAATGCTAATCAATCTACTTTTGGAATCAGAGCTTTGCCAAAATATAAATTTGATAAAACAAATGTAATTGTTTCATTTGGAGCGGATTTTTTAGCTAATTGGGGATCTAATGAATACTCTGAGGACTATGTTAAGGCAAGAAATCCTAAAAGCGGAAAGATGTCTAAACATTATCAATTAGAATCTAATCTTTCTTTAACTGGATCCAATGCAGATAAAAGGATTAAAATCAAGCCATCTGAACAAGGTTATTTAATATCTAATTTACTTGAAGGAATAAATGGAGGAAATGTAGATGATAGACTTAAGAAAATATTATCTGACCTTATGTCAAATAAGGGCAATTCAATTGTTTTGTCTGATAGTAATGATGAAAACATTCAATTAATTGTCAACGAGATTAATACACAACTTAGTAATTATAATCAAAGTATTGATATCAATAACCCAAATTATTTGAGGCAGGGAGATAGTAGTAAAATGAAGGAGTTATTATTTGACATGAGTTCAGGAAATATAGGAGCATTAATTACATATAATGTTAATCCTGCATATTCGTTAGTACAATCTGATAAGTTTATTGAAGGATTGTCTAAAATAGAAATAAAGATTGCCAATTCTTTGTATCATGATGAAACAGCTGTTTTGATGGATTACGTATGTCCAATTAATCATGATTTAGAGAGTTGGGGAGATGCGAATCCTTCATTAGGTGAATACTCTTTAAAACAACCAACAATTGCTCCACTATTTGATTCTAGACAGTTTGAAGAATCTCTTTTAGTTTGGACAAACAGATCTGAT
Source organism: Flavobacteriales bacterium (assembly GCA_002724895.1). GTDB lineage: Bacteria > Bacteroidota > Bacteroidia > Flavobacteriales > BACL11. The sequence goes on along the minus strand of PBQB01000041.1, from coordinate 8,815 downwards.
TATTATAATTATTTAAAGAATTTTTGGAAAAATAAAAATGTAAATTGGGATAAAGCATTACATGATGGATACTTTAATCTAGAAGAAAATATAACTCTTAAAACAAATTCTTTTAAAGGGAAATTAATTTCTAAGAAAGCAAATGAAGGGTTAGAATTAGTAGTTTATGAAAAAATAGGTGTGGGAGATGGTACTCAGGCCAATAACCCTTGGTTACAAGAGTTTCCTGACCCTATTACAAGGACATGCTGGGATAATTATATCACCATTTCTCCAAGAACAGCCAAAAAATTAAATTTAAAAAACTGGAATGTCTCAAATGGTGCTTTGAATGGAGATCTAGTTGATCTTACTGCAAAAAACATCAACTTAAAATCATTGCCAATTTTAATTCAACCTGGGCAAATGGAAGATACAATTGGTGTAGCTGTTGGTTATGGAAGGACTAGCTCAGGAAAGGCTGCAAATAATTTAGGGTTTAACGCTTTCCCATTACTTGATACAAAACTAGTTTCTATTAATAAAGTAGAAGGAGAACACGAATTTGCGTCAATACAACTTCATCATACAATGATGGGTAGAGATATGGTAAAAGAGACAACATTATCAGATTACATTAAAAATCCATCTTCTGGTAATTACAGAGAAAAATACTATACATACAAAGGAAAACTTCCTTCAGATAAGGTCACATTATATGATTCACATGATCTAGAAACAGGACATTTTTGGAATTTATCTATAGACTTAACCTCATGTATTGGTTGTGGAGAATGTGTAATTGCTTGTCAAGCTGAAAACAATATACCTGTAGTTGGTAAAGAGGAAGTGAGAAAAAGTAGAGATATGCACTGGATGAGGATTGATAGATATTATTCTTCTGAGATGACAAAAGAAATTGGAAAAGAAAAAGATATTTCAGCTATAGAAATGTATGCTGATATGGAAGTCCCTTCAGATAACCCAGAAGTTGTTTTTCAACCTGTTATGTGTCAACATTGTAATCATGCTCCTTGTGAAAATGTTTGTCCAGTAGCAGCAACGACACATAGTAATGAAGGTTTAAACCAAATGACTTATAACAGATGTGTTGGGACAAGATATTGTGCTAATAACTGTCCTTACAAGGTACGTCGATTTAATTGGTTCCAATACTCAGAAAATGATCAGTTTGACTTTAATATGAATGATGATTTAGGTAAAATGGTTTTGAATCCAGATGTTGTTGTTAGATCAAGAGGTGTTATTGAAAAATGTAGTATGTGTATTCAAAAGATACAAGAATTAAAATTAAATGCAAAAAAAACTGGTACAACCATTTCTGATGAGGAAGCTCAAACTGCATGTACATCTATTTGTTCTACTAATGCATTAGTTTTTGGAGATTCCAATAATAAAAATAGTGAGGTGGCAAAATTAAGAGAAGATGAACGTGCATATGATTTACTAGATCATTTAAATGTTAGACCATCTGTTTTTTATCAAACAAAGATTAGAAATAAATCATAATGCAAAAAGAATCAAAAATAAGAGACCCTTTAATACTTGGTAATAAAACTTATCATGATATTACCAGAGATATTGCTAGGCCTGTTGAGGGGAAGGCAAATAAATACTGGTGGATATTATTTGGCTTATCAGCAGTTTTAATGTTATGGGGTTTTGGATGTATGGCCTACACTATTGGTACAGGAATTGGTGCATGGGGATTAAACAAAACAATTGATTGGGCTTGGGATATAACTAATTTTGTATGGTGGATTGGAATAGGTCACGCGGGGACATTAATATCTGCAGTTTTATTATTGTTTAGACAAAAATGGAGAATGGCAATAAATAGATCAGCTGAAGCTATGACAATTTTTGGAGTTGCCCAAGCAGCATTATTCCCATTAATTCATATGGGAAGACCATGGTTGGCATATTGGGTATTTCCAATTCCAAATCAATTTGGAACTCTGTGGGTTAATTTTAATTCACCGTTATTGTGGGATGTATTTGCAATTTCAACATATTTTTCAGTTTCTGTTGTCTTTTGGTATATAGGATTAATTCCTGATTTTGCAATGATTAGAGACAGGTTAAGTGAAAAGATTAGTCCTATGCGTAAAAAGCTATATACATTAATGGCTTTTGGATGGAGCGGAAGAGCAAAACATTGGCAAAGATTTGAGGAGGTTTCTTTAGTACTTGCAGGTCTTGCTACTCCACTAGTATTTTCAGTTCATTCTATTGTAAGTATGGATTTTGCTACTTCAATTATTCCTGGATGGCATACTACAATTTTTCCTCCATATTTCGTTTTAGGAGCTCTTTTTTCAGGTTTTGCAATGGTTGAGACCTTACTAATTATTGTTAGAAAAGTAGTAAATATGGAAGCATATATTACCATAAAACACATAGAGTACATGAATGTAATAATATTACTAACTGGTTCATTAGTTGGAGTTGCATATATTACTGAATTATTTATGGCTTGGTATTCAGGAGTAGAATTTGAACAATACGCTTTTTTAAATAGAGCTACTGGTCCTTATTGGTGGGCTTATGCAAGTATGATGACTTGTAATGTTGTAATACCTCAGTTATATTGGATATATAAGATTAGAACCTCTTTTATAGCTACTTTTATTTTATCAATTTTTGTAAATATTGGGATGTGGTTTGAGAGATTTGTTATCATTGTTACATCATTACATAGAGATTTCTTACCATCATCTTGGACAATGTTTTCTCCTACATTCATCGACATAGGTATATTTTTAGGAACAATAGGTTTTTTCTTTGTTCTCTTTTTATTGTACTCTAGAGCGTTTCCTGTTATTGCACAGGCAGAGGTAAAAACAATTTTAAAATCATCAGGTTCTGAATATAAAAAAAAGATAAATGAGTAATAAAGTAATACATGCAATTTATGATGATGAAGAGATAGTTTTAAAATCAGTAAAGATTTTAAAAGAGAATAATTTTGAAATTAATGAAGTATATAGTCCTTTTCCTATTCACGGTCTAGATCATGCTTTAGAACTAAAAGAAACAAGAATGGCTATTACAGCTTTTATTTATGGATGTATTGGTATTACATTTGGAGGGCTAATGATATATTATATAATGATTTCTGGTATTGGTAAAAGCTGGCCTATGAATATAGGTGGAAAGCCAAATTTTACTTTTTATCATAATCTACCTTCATTTGTCCCAATAATGTTTGAGTGTACTGTTTTATTTGCAGCTCATTTAATGTCAATTACATATTTTTTTAGAAATAAGTTATATCCAGGATCTACTTCCAAAAGTCCTGATCCAAGAACGACAGATGATAAATTTTTAGTAGAAATTAATGCAGATAAAGATGAAGATGATTTGAAAAAAATACTCAAAAAAAGTGGTGCTATTGAAATCAACGAAGAAAAAAATGAGAAATAAAATTTTATTTATAATATTTGTGAGTGTTTTTATTAGTTCTTGTTCTAATAATGGTGCAGGTTATGAATATATGCCTAATATGTATAGATCACCATCTCTGGAAACTTATGGAAAAAATAATTTTTTTAGTGATAGTTTAAATGCTAGAAAACCCGTTTTGGGAACTATAGCAAGAGGTAATTTATCTTCATTCAATTTTGATGGTTCTTTAGAAGGTTATTTGTTAGCAGGAAAAGAAGCAATCAATCCCTACGAAAATAACTCAGATAATTTAGAAGAAGGTAAAAAATTATATGCTATGTTCTGTAAGCATTGTCACGGTGAATATGGTGCAGGGGGAGGTTCTATTACACATCCTGTTTATTCTGCAATACCTCATTACAATGATGATGAGTTATTAAGAAGATGTGATCTTCCAATGTCTCAATTAACTGCAGGTCATCTTTATCATGCAATTACTTATGGACTAAATGCTATGGGACCTCATGCTTCTCAATTAACAGAGAAGGAAAGGTGGCAGATTGTCTTATATGTACAAGAACTACAGAAAAGACCAAAGTAATAATATTTAATTATGTACAAACAAAATAATAATTTAAAGACAATATCATTAATAATGATCATTATCGGTCTAGTATCGTTACTTGTAGCTTTTTTAACTGATGCTCACTCTGCTTGGGTAAGTTTATTATTTAATAATTATTTCTTCATGGGGATTGCATTATTTGCAGTGTTTTTTGTTGCATTACAGCATGTTGCAGAAGCAGGATGGGCAACAATATTTAAAAGAATCCCTGAAGCTATTATGTCCTTTTTACCTATTACTGGTTTAATTATGCTAGTTATTGTTGTTGCTGCAGCATTACATTTAAATCATATTTATCATTGGATGGAACCCGGAATTATGGATCCTAATGCTCCAAACTATGATAAAATTATTGCAGGTAAGGAAGCTTATCTTAACATTCCATTTTTTCTTATAAGATCATTTATCTATGTTACTATTTGGATTTACTGTGCAAAAAAGTTGCGTGATATTTCTTTACAAGGAGATTTAGAAGGAGGAATTGGAGAAAAATCATATTTTAAAGGGTTAAGAGTTTCTGGATGGTTTATTGTATTTTTCGCAGTTTCTTCATCAACAGCTTCATGGGACTGGATTATGTCAATCGATACTCACTGGTTTAGTACTTTATTTGGTTGGTATATTTTTAGTGAATGGGCAACAATTGGATTTGCTACAATTTTACTTCTTACTCTTTTAATTAATAAACAAGGTTATTTACCAGCATTAAATGATAGTCATATTCATGATTTAGGAAAATTTGTTTTTGCGTTTTCTATTGTTTGGACTTATATGTGGTTTTCACAATTTATGTTAATATGGTATGCAAATATTCCAGAAGAAGTAACATATTTTATGCAAAGAATAGAACAATCTAATTATAGATTTTTATTTTGGTTTAGTTTGATAATTAATTTCTTAGTTCCAACGATTTTGTTAATGAGTAGAGATGCAAAAAGAAATAGAGATAGACTTATATTGGTTTGTACAATTATTCTAATTGGTCATTGGATCAACTCGTATCTTTTATTTGCCCCAGGAACTTTAAACGATCAAGGAAATTTAGGACTTTTAGAAATTGGTCTTGGATTAGGATTTGTAGGTTTATTTTTAAAAGTATTTTTCTCTTCTTTATCTAAGAGAAACATTGAGCTTAAAAGTCATCCATTTCTTGACGAAAGTAAGCACCTTCACACATAAATCATATTTATTTTTTCCATCTATATAAATTAATATTTTTTTTTGTATTAAATTTGTAATGTAAATGGATGATAGTTTAAACAAAGATATTACAGATTCTTCTGATAAAGAACTNGAAGTAGTTCTTAGACCAACTCAATTTTCAGATTTTGAAGGTCAAGGAAAAATAGTAGAAAATTTAAANATATTTATACAAGCNGCAAGAGAAAGAAATGATGCTTTAGATCATGTTTTGTTGCATGGACCACCAGGTTTAGGAAAAACTACACTAGCAAATATTATTGCTAATGAACTTTCTGTAAATATTAAAACAACATCGGGGCCTGTTTTAGACAAACCCGGAGATTTAGCAGGTTTATTAACTAATTTGGAAGATAGAGATGTTTTGTTTATAGATGAAATTCATAGACTCAATCCTATAGTAGAAGAGTATTTGTATTCTGCAATGGAGGACTATCAAATAGATATAATGATAGATTCAGGCCCAAATGCAAGAACAGTTCAAATTCAAATAAACCCATTTACGTTAATAGGAGCAACAACTAGATCAGGATTATTAACTTCTCCTTTAAGAGCTCGTTTTGGAATAAACTCTAGATTAGAATATTATAATGTTGAATTATTATCTAAAATTGTCAAAAGATCGTCCTCTATTTTAGATGTAAAAATTTATCAAGATGCTGCAAATGAAATTGCAGGAAGAAGTAGAGGAACTCCTAGAATAGCAAATTCATTACTTAGAAGAGTTAGAGATTTTGCTCAAATCAAGGGTGATGGAGATATTGATAGAAAAATAACTCAATATGCACTACAAGCATTAAATGTAGATGAACATGGACTTGATGAAATGGATAATAGAATACTGTTAGCAATAATTGACAAATTTAAGGGTGGTCCTGTGGGTTTAACAACAATTGCAACAGCTGTAGGTGAACAGGCTGGAACCATTGAAGAGGTATATGAGCCTTTTTTAATTATGGAAGGATATTTGATGAGAACTCCTCGAGGAAGGCTTGCGACTGATTTAGCATTTAAGCATTTGAATAAAACAAAGCCTACTCAACAAAATAATTTGTTTTAAGAAATTTGATCAAAGACATCAGTTATTATATCTTTATGTTGAACAAAGCTAATTAGTGTCCAAATTTTAAGTTTAGCTATATCCTTTTTATCTAACCAAGTAGTACTTTTTTTTAGTTCTTTTTTAAAAAGTGATTTATCAAAACTAACCTTTATTAGAATCTTTTTACTAAACTCCAACATAAAATTTATTATTATAAAATATATAACTTATATGTTGTTTATTTATTGTGTTTGTCTCCCCATTTATAAGCATTATTTTCTAACTCAATTAGGTTGATTACCCTATCTACTACTGTTAATGCAAGTTCATTAAATGTTTTTGGGTTACTATAAAATGAAGGAGTAGCAGGACAAATAATACCTCCAGCTTCTGTTATTTTTTTCATATTTTCAATATGTATCAGGTTATATGGAGTTTCTCTAGCAACTATTACTAGTTTTCTTCTTTCTTTCAAAACAACATCTGCTGCTCGTGTAGTTAAATCATTAGAAATACCGCTTGCGATTCTTCCTAATGTCCCCATTGAACAAGGACATATAATCATTGAAGTATAATTAGATGATCCTGAAGCAAAGGGAGCCATAAAGTCTAATTTGTTGTAAAATTTAAATGGATAATCTTTATAACTAGAATCTCCTAACTCTGTTTTCCAAACAGTTTTAGCATTATCTGATATTAGAATGCCAACATTATTAATTTGTTCTTTTAGAATAATTAGTTTATCAAACAAAACTTTTGCATAAATAGAGCCACTAGCTCCAGTAACAGCTATTATTATATTTTTTTTTTCTTTTTTCATATTTTATATTGTATTGCGAAACTTAATACTGAATTATATTTTCCTTTTTTTGAACTATTATAAACGCTTCTGGAATCATCTTCAGATCCAATAGGTAATATTGACTGACTGATTCTTGTATTGAGACTTAACTTATTAAAAAGTAAATAATTTAATCCAATTAAAACGCCAGAATCGTTTTTTGTAAAAGGATTATTTCCATAATTATTAAGTTTCCCTATATAATCGTTATAGAAACCATCAATCAGATTAGCGATATAAATTCCTGATTCTAATTGTAAATTTTCATTTTGTTGAAAATTAAATATTATAGGAACTTCCACATAACTAAGTGAAATATCTGGCGTATTATAATTTGAATTCTGTAAATCATTAATGTTTGGGTTATTACTTCCTTTTTGAATGTAATTGATTTCCATTTGAACAGTTAATAGTTTTGTTATTTTTCTATTCGCAAAAGCTCCTATTAGTAATCCTGCTTTGTTATATCCAGCTAAATTATCACCTGATACTTGAGAGGCACTAAGTCCAATGGTAACTCCACCTGCAAAGTCTTGAGTATACAATTGTGTATGGCTGAGAATTAATAAATAAAATATTGCCTTCTTCACTATTTTATCTAACACTTAGTCCAACACCAATTGTAGCTACTGGATATTCTGAGAATGTATAGTTAGCTTGTAGGGCTATTATTGTTATATTAAATCTAAAACCAATATTTGCTCTAATTTTATTATTACTTTCGAATTCAAAGCCTTCATTTATAAGACCAGTAGGCACATATTGATCTCCAATTATATATTTTGATGTTGAACCAGGTACTTTAAACGAGGTTTTTGTTGAACTATAACCTATACCAATATATGGAGTAAACATTAATAACTTTTTTGATAATAATAAATTAAATGTTGTGGCACTTATATCAAGATTTGCATCAAATGGGTCAAGACCACCGTCATTTGGATCTTCAAGAGTGATTATAGAACCTACTTTGGTATAACCTCCTTGAATAGAAATATCAATAGGCACCTTATTAACGATAGGGAGCCATTGTAAGACGTCATGTTTTATTCCAAATCCCATTAAACCAACTTTTCCTGCATTTCCTATTTTAAGTTCAGGAATATATCTAAAAGTTAATTCAGTATTTTTAATAAGTCCTATCCCTGCTTGTAAAACCGGTAAAGGGATAGCTCTTATTTTAAGACCGCTTGGCATTGTTATAGCAGGATCTCCATTTTGATCACCTGTACTAAAATTAAGCGTAGCTCCATCATTATTTCCCAAGATTGTTGGTGTTTCTCCACCACTAAATATTGATGAGTTTGCATCAGAGACTACTTCATCAATTACAAATGTTTTTACATCTTGATTTATTAATACAAAATTAGTTGTTAATGTAATGTCAAAACCACCTAATTTGTGAGGTTTTGCTGTATTATACCATCCATTATTTAATCCTGATCCTAAACTATTTCCAAGAGGCGAAATATATGCTTCAACGATGGCTTTAAAATCATTTACTTCTTGTCCTGTTATTGTTTGACTATATGATTTAGTGCAAAAAATAAAAATTAGGATAATTATAGATATTACTTTTTTCATGATCAATGTGTGTTTAATTAATTAATTGATTTTCTTCAACTTGAATAATTTCATGTGTAGCTGTATTATATACATAAGCAACAATAAATATATTGTTTGGATTCCAATTTCCTGAGTTTCCATTGCCTAGTTGAGC
>PBQB01000040.1 GCA_002724895.1 Flavobacteriales bacterium | reverse complement strand
GCATCAAATGATGAATACCTATTTAACAATTTAATTAGTTCAACATTTTCTCCTGCTCCTAAATATCCAGCTAAATTTACACTGTGGGCATCAACAAATTCACTAGGATATCATTCTAATGGAAATCCAATACAAGGAACATGTGAAACATCATGGAAGATTAACGACACACAAGGAAACGCAATTTATTCTTGGATTAACCTTGCTATTGGTCAATCTTTTTCTGATACAGTCAGTTTAAGTCCTGGATGTTATTCTCTTGACATTATTGATTCAGACCAGGACGGAATGGATTATTGGGCAAATGATGATGGTGCAGGAGCGCTTAAATTAAGAAGAATAAATGCTTATGTTGACACCAATGTGACCCCATGGACATATCATACTTGGTTTAAAGATTTTGAATTAGATTTTGGATCCTTTATTCACCATGAATTTGTAGTTGGAGACTATGGCTTGAATATTGGTTCAAACAAAAATATGTCTTTCGATATTTTTCCGAATCCAAGTTATAATAATCTAACAATTAAAGGAACATTTCTAGAGAAAGGTCAAATAATTATATATGATAATTTAGGCAGATCTATTTACTCAAAAAAATACAACCATGGTGTTCAAAATATAACTATCGATATGAGCTCTTTTTCTAAAGGACTGTATTTTATAAAGCTTAAATCTAAAACTTCTCAAAAAATTGAGAAAATAATTAAACAATGACAAAATATTGTAACTCTTTAACTAGTTATTCTAGATTTAAAACACATGAGGTAAAAGTTGGAAAATTAGTAATTGGAGGGGAAAATCCTATAAGGATACAATCAATGACAATTACTGATACAATGGATACTTTAGCTACGGTTGAAGAGTCAATTAGGATGATAAAAACAGGTTGCGAATTAGTAAGAATCACTGCTCCAAGTAGAAAAGAAGCAGAAAATTTAAAAAACATTAAACAAGAGTTACGTAAAAGGGGGTATTCGACTCCTATTGTTGCTGATATTCATTTTACCCCAAATGCTGCAGAAATAGCTGCAAAAATTGTAGAAAAGGTTAGGATTAATCCTGGAAACTACGCAGATAAAAAGAAATTCGAAGAAATAGATTATACTGATGAATCATATCAAGAAGAAATTAAAAGAATTAGAGAAAAGTTTATTCCTTTAATTACAATTTGTAAAAAATATAAAACTGCTATGAGAATTGGCACTAATCACGGTTCATTATCTGACAGAATTTTAAGCAGATACGGTGATACTCCAAAAGGGATGGTGGAATCGGCAATGGAATTCCTTAGGATATGTCAAGAGGAAAATTATCATGATATTGTACTTTCTATGAAAGCATCAAATACAAGAGTAATGGTGCATGCATATAGACTTTTAGTTCATGAAATGATAAAGAACAAAATGACATACCCATTACATCTTGGTGTTACTGAAGCTGGGGAAGGGGCAGATGGGAGAATTAAGTCAGCAGTTGGAATTGGTGCTCTTTTAGCAGATGGGATTGGAGATACAATTCGAGTATCTTTAACAGAGGCTCCTGAGTTTGAAATGCCTGTTGCGAATAATTTACTTGCACACTTTAACAATATTGAGCATCATGATCCTATTCAAAAAATCAAAAAAAATCCTCTAAATCCTTTTGAGTATAGCAAAAGAATTAGTAACAAAGTGCAAAATATTGGAGGAAAAAACCCTCCTGTAATTTTAGCAAATTTTTCTGAAAAAGAAAAAATAACTCCTGCAACATTGTTTGCATTAGGTTATAAATACTCTGTTCCGTTAGATAAATGGCATATTTCAGAAATGGCGACAGATTATTTATTTGTAGGAGACAATAATTTAAATTTTGAAACTCCGGGGACTTTAGGAATAATCTATAACTATAACAGCTGGAAAAAGCATAAAAAAGGATTCCCTATGCTTTCTGTAAACGAATATTTGAGCGAAATTGAAAAATCTAGTAAAATGAATATAATTAATATTTGTTTTTCTAATTTAAACACTCTGCTTATAAATAAATTAAAATCGGACAAGAATGCGGTAATATTTTTAGATTCCCTTAATAAAAACACAGTGGCAGAACTTAGAAGGGTTTTTGTTAAGCTTATTAATAACGATTTAAATACACCTGTTATTATTAATGGAAAATATAAAAACCTATCTCATGAGCAACTACAACTTTCTGCCTCTACAAATTTAGGCGCATTACTTCTAGATGGTCTAGGAGACGGGATTAGCATTCATGCTCCAAACTGCACATCAAATCAAAAAGTTAATTCTCTTGCTTTTGGTATTCTTCAAGCTACACGAACACGAATTTCTAAAACTGAATATATTTCATGTCCCTCATGTGGGAGAACATTATTTGATCTTCAGTCNACAACAGCTAAAATAAGAAATGTTACCGACCATCTTAAGGGTGTAAAAATTGGAATAATGGGTTGTATAGTAAATGGTCCAGGAGAAATGGCAGATGCAGATTATGGTTATGTTGGTACAGGTCCAGGAAAAATAACTTTATATAAAGAAAAAGCTGTGGTTAAAAGAAATGTTCCTGAAGAGGATGCNGTCGGTGCTTTAATTGATTTAATCAAAGAGCATGGAGATTGGACAGAAAAAAAGTAAACTTTATGATTGATATACGTGACCTTAACAAATCATATCCTATAGGCAATACTAGTTTACATGTATTAAAAGGTATTAATTTAAAAATAAATGAAGGTGAATTAGTTGCCATAATGGGCTCTTCTGGATCAGGGAAATCAACCTTACTAAATATTATAGGGATGCTTGATAATTATGATTCTGGATCATATAATTTAGACGGCGTAAAGATTAATAACTTAGATGAAACAACAGCTGCAAAATACAGAAATCAATTTCTTGGATTTGTATTTCAATCATTTAATCTTATTAATTACAAAACAGCACAAGAAAACATAGCTCTTCCTTTATACTACCAAGGAATTAGTAGAAAAAAACGTCAAAATATTGCAATTGAATATTTGGATAAAGTTGGTTTAAAAGATTGGTCGGAACATCTACCCAGCGAACTATCAGGAGGACAAAAACAAAGAGTTGCAATTGCTCGTGCTCTTGCTTCAAACCCAAAAGTTTTACTCGCNGATGAACCTACCGGAGCTTTAGATTCAAAAACTTCTGAAGAGGTNATGGGTTTAATTAAAAGCATAAATGCTGATGGTAAAACTATTCTGGTAGTTACACATGAAGTTGATATTGCTAACATGTGTAAAAGAATTATTACTCTAAAAGATGGTATTATAATGAAAGATGTAAAAACAAAATAAAATATGTTAAATAATGACAGTTGGCAAGAAATTTTTGATACCATTAAAAAAAATAAACTAAGAACCTTTTTATCAGGCTTTACTGTTGCTTTAGGAATATTAATTTTTGTAATACTGTTTGGACTTGGTAATGGATTACAAACAAGTTTTTCCATGTTTTTTACAGATGATCAAGTAAACACTATTCGCATTTATCCAAGTACAACCACTATCCCATATAGAGGCTTTGAATCAAATAGACAAATAACATTTACAAATGATGACGTAGAAAAAATAAAAAAATATCTTAAAGAGAAAATAGAAGATATTGTAATTAGAAATTCTTTTTACTCCCAGCTTTCTTATAAACAACAGTCTAATAATTATCAAATTAGAGCAGTCTCTCCAGGTCACAAAGAAGCAGAGAAGACAATAATGATGAAAGGTAGATTTTTACACGAAGGTGATATNGCTAACAAGACTAAATATGCTGTTATTGGAAGATTAGTTGAAAAAGATCTTTTTAAAGATGAAAATGCTCTAGGTAAATACATTCACGAAAATGGAAATAGCTGGAGAGTTGTTGGAGTTTTTCAAGATGAAGGAGGAGATAGAGAAGAAAGAAAATTATATGTTCCCTATACTACAGTACAAAAAATGAAAAACACTGACAAAATTGATCAGTTAATTGTTGTCTTTGATAAAAACATGAGTTATAAACAATCATTGACATTAGAAAAAGAATTAGACACTTTTATTAAAAACATAAAAATAATTTCTCCAAAGGATAATAGAGGCATTTATATAAGCAATACAGGTGAAGAACAGGAAAACTCTAGAAAATTTGCTTCCGTTTTAAAAATTATAATATCGTTTATTGGAATTGGAACACTTATCGCTGGAGTAATTGGAATAAGTAACATTATGGTATTTGTAGTTAAAGAAAGAACAAAAGAAATTGGAATTAGAAAAGCAATCGGCGCATCTCCAAAAAATATTATTGGTATGATTCTTCAAGAATCTATCTTTATAACTATGATTTCAGGATATATAGGTCTAATTTTAGCTTTTATTATTATTAACAGTATTGGNGATAGATTGATGGAAAAGTATTTTATTTCAAGCCCATATATAGAAACAACTAATGCTTTGTGGGCTACAATTATTTTAATTTTCTTTGGAGCTCTAGCTGGATATTTGCCTGCTAGAAAAGCCGCCAAAATCAAACCAATTGTTGCTCTTCGAGATAAATGAAAACACTTTTTGACAAAGATACCTGGCAAGAAATTTTTGGCGCAATAAGTCAGAATAAACTACGNACAGTAATTACNATTATTGGGGTCTTATGGGGTATTTTTCTTTATATTGTTTTATCTGGNGTAGCTAANGGTGTTGATAACGGTTTTGAACTAAGATTTGAAAGAATATCATCAAATAGTCTCTTTGTTTGGACTCAAGAAACTAGTATTCCATACGCTGGCTTTGAAATTGGAAGAAGTTGGAATATTAAATTAAATGATGTAGAAAATTTAAAAAACGTAATTCCTGAAATTCAATACATTGCACCTAGAATCCAAAAAGGGAACTTTGGATCAGAGGGAGCGTATATATCGAACGGAACACTTTCTGGAGTCTATAATATATATGGTGATTATCCTATTTTAAAAGTTGTGTCCCAAAAAGATATTTTTGATGGAGGAAGATTTATCAATCAATTAGATATAAATCAAGAGAGAAAAGTCTGTGTAATTGGCGAAAGAACNCAAAAAGAACTCTTTAAAGAAGGAGAAAACCCTATTGGAAAATATATAAATATAAATGGGATTTATTTTAAAGTAATTGGAGTGCATAAATTTGTAAATGAGGGAGGTGGCAGTTTTAACACTGATGGGGATATTCATGTTCCATTTTCAACATTCAAAAGATTGTATAACACAGGTGATATGGTTGGATTTCTTCTAATTGCAGGATATGACAATGTGGATATTGTTGATGTTGAAGAAAAAGTAAAGATTTTTTTAAAAGATATTCATCGTGTTCACCCGAAAGACAACAGAGCTATTGGATCATTTAATTTAGGTTCATTTTTTAATAAAGCAAAAAATTTTGCAAATGGACTTTCTTTTATATCTATTATAATTGGAGTAGCGACAATTTTAGCCGGTGTAATCGGNATTGGAAATATATTGTTGATATCTGTTAAAGAAAGAACAAAAGAAATTGGAATTAGAAGAGCAATAGGAGCTAGTCCAAACCATATAAGAAAACAAATAATTTTAGAATCTATATTTCTAACATTGATTGCAGGTNTTATTGGAATAATTTTAGGGGCCTTAATTTTAAATTTAATAAATATTGCCACTAAAAATCTTGAAGATATTCCTTTTACAAACGCTACAGTTCCATTAAGTTATATCTTTGCAGCACTACTAATGATGATCGGGCTAGGCACTTTAATTGGATTTATTCCAGCTGAAAAGGCAATAAGTGTAAAACCTATAGATGCATTAAAAGATGAATAAAAATTAAACCTATGAAAAACGTTAAAAAATTTGGACTAGTATTTATAATATTTGGAGTGATCTTTTCGACAGTGTTTTTTATAAAATCAAATAAAAAAGATCTTATAATTTATGAAACNACTCAGTTAATTAAAACTTCAATTGAAACGAAAATTGTTGCTACAGGAAAAGTAATNCCTGAAGATGAAGTTGAAATTAAGCCACAAATTGCAGGTATTGTTGATAAAATTTTAGTTCAGGAAGGAGATAAGGTTAAAGCTGGCGATTTACTGCTAAAAATTAAAGTTGTTCCTGATGAGCAGGCATTAAATAATGCTGAAGGTAGAGTAGAAAATGCTAANATTGTTTTAGAAAATACTGAAATAGAGTTTTTAAGAAATAAAAAATTATTTGCAAAAGGTATTATTTCGGAACAAGAATTCAATCGTATTGAGTTAGAATACAGNCAAGCGCAACAAAATTTAAAAAACTTAGAAAGTGATTTGCAAATTATAAAATTAGGATCTTCTGATGGTTCTAGTGTTACCAACACAAATGTTAGAGCAACTGTTACTGGAACAATTCTTGAAATTCCTGTCAAAAAAGGCGACCAAGTAATTCAAGCAAACACCTTTAACCCAGGAACAACCATTGCTACTATTGCAGATTTAAATGTTATGATTTTTGAAGGAAAGGTTGATGAAGGTGAAGTAGGGAAGTTAAAAGAAGGCATGGATCTTAAGGTTAATCTTGCAGCTATTGAGAATAAAACATATCCTGCTAAGTTAAAATTTATAGCACCTAAAGGAATTGAAACATCAGGGGCTGTTCAATTTAAAATTGAAGGTGAAGTTTTTATTGACAATGAATATATTGTTAGAGCTGGATATAGCGCCAATGCATCAATTATTACTNCTAAAAGAGAAAATGTTAATGCTTTATCTGAATCAGTAATACAGTATGACCTTAAAACTAAGAAACCATTTGTTGAAATAGAGGTAGATGTTCAGAAATTTGANAAACGAGATNTTAAACTTGGTTTAGCAGANGGCATATATGTTGAAATTATCTCAGGNATTACTAAAGATGACAAAATAAAAATATGGGACTTAACAAAACCAAACAAAATCAAAAGATGGGGAGAAAAATAAATGACATTCTCATCGTCCTAGCACTTTTTCTTGTCTCTTTATCATTAAATGGACAAGAAAAGCTTTCATTAAATGATTGTATTGACATAGCGATTGAAAAAAATATTTCAATAAAAAACAGCTCATTAGATTTGTTAACATCTGTGGAAAATAAAAAAATTGCAATTGGAAATTTTCTTCCTAATTTAAATATTACTGGTAATCACAGCTGGAATACAGGATTAAACCAAAATATAACAACTGGTATCTTAGAAAACCAAACTACTGAAAATTCTTCAGTTAACATGAGTGTGAATATTAACTTGTTCAACGGATTAGCTAATTTAAGAACAATTCAAAGAGCTAATTTAGACTTATTAGCAAAAAATTNTCAACTTGAACACATGAAAGAGGATATCTCCTTAATTATAGCAAATTCATATTTGCAAATTCTCTTTAATAAAGAACAGTTAGATGTTCAAAATTCTCAAGTAAAAATATCATATGAAGAACTAAATATTGCTAATGAGAAATTTAAAAATGGAGTCATACCTGAAGGAGATTTGTTTGAAATTGAAGCAAATTTAGCTAAAGATGAACAAAATTTAATTATTGCAAAAAANAGCTATGAATTATCAAAAATTGCATTAGCACAATTATTAATGTACAGTGATCTAGATAATTTTCAAATAGATGAAACTGATTTTGATGTTCCCTCTTTAGAAATTTTAAATAAAACTGCAGAAGAAATATTTAATGTTTCATTACAAAAAAGAAATGATATTAAACTAGCAGAAACAAATTTAGCAATTGCTCATAAAGAACAAAAGATTTCAGAATCATATCTTTTACCATCAGTTACTGCATATTATTCATATAATTCGAGAGTTATTATGAACGGAACAAGTTCACTAAAAAGTCAATTTGATTTAAATGCTGGAAATAGTGTGGGGTTACAATTAAATATTCCACTTCTGAATGGATGGTCTTCAAGATCAAATATTAGTAAATCTAAAATTAATGTTTTAAGAAGTGAGTATTTACTTCAACAAACAAAATTGGATTTAGAAAATGCGATTTATCAAGCATTAAATGATGCTAAGGGTGCTAGAAAATCATATGAAGCAGCTAAAAAGTCAGCAATTTCTAGAAGCACTGCATATCAATATGCAAAAGATAAGTTTGAAAACGGAGCGCTTAATACTATTAGCTATTTTCAATCAAAACAATTATATGAAACCGCTCAATCAGAACTAATTAAAGCTAAATATGATTATATATTTAAAATTAAAGTTCTAGAGTTTTATTTTGGATTTCAAAACTTCTCATTAAGATAAACCTGCTTATATATTCACATAATTAGACTTTAGACTTAAAGCTAAAAGATATCTTATCGACAATCAATTTAATGTAATACAAGATGCCACTTTTTTTGCTCTAATTACTAAATCTTCAACAGAATCACTTCCGTATGATAAAGTCACAGCCATTCTTCTGTATTTTCTTGCTGAAGGCTTTCCAAAAATTTTAAAATCTGTGTTTTTTATTAATGCTGCTTTTTCTAATCCGGTAATCTGTGGGAAATCATGACATTCTATATCTGACAATACCACAGCAGAAGCACCGTTTTGAATGAGTTTAATTTCTGGGACAGGTATTTTAAGTATCGCTCTAGCGTGAAGTTCAAACTCGTTATAGTTTTGAGTATTTGCTAAAGTAACCATTCCTGTATCGTGTGGCCTTGGAGAAAGCTCTGAAAAATAGACTTTATTATTTGATATGAAAAATTCTACGCCCCATATTCCAGATCCACCA
>PBQB01000039.1 GCA_002724895.1 Flavobacteriales bacterium | reverse complement strand
CGGGTAATGCTTGGGATAAATTCGATAATTTTAACCCGTTTACCATGAAAAGATCAGCTGGTTTTGGAGTAAGAATTATGTTGCCAATGATTGGAATGATGGGACTTGATTATGGTTGGGGTTTAGATGACCTTCCTCTACATCCAAATGCTAATGGTGGTCAGTTCCACTTTTCTATGGGTCAACAATTTTAATTAAATTTGCAGTTAAATTATAATTATGAAAAAAAATATATTAATAATAGTTTGCAACCTTCTTGTGTTAAATAACGTTTTTTGTCAAAAATTTGCTTATGTAGACTCTGACTATATATTAAGTAAAATGCCTGAATTTTCACAAGCTCAAAGCAAAATTGATGAAATATCAAAAGAATGGCAAAAAGAGATAGAAGCAAGATACGCTGAAGTTGATCAAATGTATAAAAAATATCAAGAGGAAAAAATTTTATTGACCAATGAAATGCAAATTAAACGTGAAGAAGCAATCATAAAAAAAGAAACTGAAGTTAATTCACTACAACAAAAATACTTTGGGCCAGAGGGCTCTCTTAATTTAAAACGTCAAGAACTAATAACACCTATACAAGACAAAATATATGATGCGATCCAACAACTAGCATCAAAAAGCAAGTATCAAATTATATTTGATAGTTCAAGCGAATTAATTATGTTATATAAAAATAACAACTTAGACAAATCAGACAAAGTACTTCAAATACTTGGATACTAATTAATAATTAAAATTTTTAACATGAAAAAGTACATATTTATCTTCTTATTATCCTTATTATCCTCAGAGATAATTGGACAAAATAAGTTTGGCTACATTGACTCACAAGAACTTCTTTTACTTATGCCTGAAAGAAAAACTGCAGAAAATACTATTCAAGAATTTGCAAAAAGTCTAGAATCTCAATTAAGTTCAATGACTGCAGAATATCAACAAAGAGTTCAAGAATACCAAAACAATGAATCTTCCTATACTGATTTAGTAAAACAAGATAAAATAGCTGAAATTTCAAGTCTTGAGCAACGAATTCAAGCGTTTCAACAAAATGCACAACAAAATTTGCAAGAAAAAGAGCAAGAGTTACTTGAACCTATTTTAACTAAAGCAAGAAATGCAATTGAAGAAGTAGCTAAAAGCGGTAATTATACTTATATATTTGACAAAAGTATTGGTTCAATTTTATATGCTAACGAAAGTGAAAATATATTACCTCAAGTAAAAAAGAAATTAGGTCTATAAATCAATTTTTTTAAATTGATTTAAATAGCTTAAGAAACAAATGAAATCAAATCCAATAGGTATATTTGATTCTGGAATAGGTGGCTTAACTATTGCACATAATATAAAAAAACGGTTGCCATATGAGAAAATAATTTATTTTGGAGACACCAAACATCTACCCTATGGAGAAAAATCTAATGAAGCTATAAAACAGTTTTCTGAAAAAATTATCGCTTTTTTAAAAACGAAAAAATGTAAAGCAATAATTATAGCATGTAACTCAGCATCATCTGTTGCGTTTAATGAGCTTGAAAAGAAAAATAAAAAAGTAATGATTTTTAATGTAGTTGACCCTATAATAAACTATATAAAAAATAATATAAAAAATTGTAAAATTGGTGTTATTGGAACAAAAGCAACTGTTAGATCTAAAATTTATAAAAAAAAAATAACTAGAATATCAAATAATAATGTAAGTTCACTAGCTACTCCACTTCTTGCTCCAATGATTGAAGAGGGATATTTTAATGAAGCAATTAGTAATACTGTAATTAATAATTATCTATCTAATGCTAAATTAAAAAACATCACTCATTTAATTTTGGCTTGTACCCACTATCCCCTTATTCAACAAGAAATAAATAATTATTATAATGGATGTGTATCTGTCTTTGAATCATCAAAAATAATTACAGATTACATAACTAATAAACTTAAAGAAAATGATCTATTGAATAATAACAAAAGAACAATAAAAGATTCATTTTATGTTTCAAACTTTACCAAATCATTTGAAAAAAGTGCAAAATTATTTTTTAAAGAAAAAATACAATTAAAAGAAATTGATCTTGACACTTAATTTTCTTTGTACCATGAAGAATACATTACATAATTTTTTGCAGAATTCACAATAATTTTTTCAGCTTCAATCTTATCCAATGATTTAAAGCGTTTTGCAGGAATTCCTTTATAAATACTATTAGATTTTATCAATTTTCCTTCAGGAACAATTGAGCCTGCAGCAATAATTGTATTGGATTCAATTATTGCATTATCCATAATTATTGCTCCCATTCCAACTAAAACATTATTTTGAATTATACAACCATGTAAAATTGCATTATGACCAACAGTAACATTATTAGCAATAACTGTAGAACTTTTTTTATATGTACAATGAATAATTGCACCATCTTGTATATTTACTCTTTTACCAATTTTAATTTTATTAACATCTCCTCTTAAAACTGCATTGTACCAAATTGAACTTTCTGATCCTATACAAACATCACCAATAATAGATGCATTAGCAGCAATAAAAACATTTTGATGAATTATAGGCTTTTTTCCTCGAACACTTGTTATTAATGGCATATTATATTTATTTTTGTGTATTGACCAAAAATATAAAAATGTTATATAGTATCTATGCTGAAAGCACCCCTAATCCTAAAGTAATGAAATTTGTATGTAATAAAATTTTAACAACCAAAAGCATACAAATCAAATCAAAAAATNATAAACATGAAATAGAATTAATAAATAAATTGTTTGACTTNCCTTTTGTAAAAGAAATNTATNTNAACTCAAATTTTATTTCAATAACAAANACNAATAATATTGAATGGGAATCTATTGCTATTCAACTAAGGTCTTTTATAAGNGATTTTTTAAACAATAATGATTTTANCATTAAAACTTCAACTNAAAATAATAATAAAAGTATAAAAAAAGTAAAAAGTAAGTATGAAAAAAAAGAATCTAGTGATATTGAAAATCAAATTAAAAGTATATTGAATCAATATATTAAACCCGCTGTTGAGTTGGATGGAGGAGAAATTTCACTAGCCTCATACAAAGATAATATTGTCAAAGTTGAATTAAAAGGTGCTTGTAATGGCTGTCCTTCATCAACAGTAACTCTGAAAAACGGAATTGAAAATCTTTTAAGGCAAAAAATTAATCCTGATATTGAAGTTATAGCCGTATAATGTTAGTTAGCTATCGTGTAGCCTTTTTTTCTTTTCAAGTAATTGTTCTTTAGTTTCAACATTATCCTCATCATCTAAACAACAATCAACAGGGCAAACCGCTGCACATTGAGGCTCATCGTGAAATCCTATACATTCAGTACACTTATCTGTTGCAATAAAATAAACATCATCAGAGATAGGATCCATTTCAGTTTCATCCTTTAAGCTAGTTCCTTCGGAGAGCTTCCAAAAAGTTTCAGGCTCATAAATCGCATTATTGGGGCATTCTGGTTCACAAGCACCGCAATTAATACAATCTTCTGTTATTTTTATAGCCAAAACAAATAATTTTTACAAAAATAGTGATATTTTACTTTCTTAGTAACATCATAGTGTAAAAAATATATGTTTGGTCTAAAAATGATTAAATTTGCAAACAGAAATTGATGATATGATTAAAACTGACATACTAATTATTGGAGCAGGCCCTGTGGGCCTTTTTACAGTATTTGAGGCGGGGTTGTTAAAAATGAAATGTCATTTAATAGATGCTCTTGCTCAGCCTGGAGGACAATGCTCAGAAATATATCCTAAAAAACCAATTTATGATATCCCTGGCTTCCCTGAAATATTAGCTGGTGAGTTAACAGATAATTTATTAGAACAATGTAAACAATTTACACCAGGATTTACATTAGGTGAGAGAGCAGATAAAATTATTCAAAACAATGATAAAACCTTTACGATTACTACAAACAAAGGGACAAAACATAATGCCCCAGTAATTGCAATTGCGGGTGGATTAGGGAGTTTTGAACCAAGAAAACCCAATTTAGAAAACATCAGTTTATATGAGGAAAATGGTGTAGAATATATGATCAAAGATCCTGAAATATATAGAAATAAAAAAGTAGTTATTGCTGGTGGAGGAGACTCAGCGCTTGATTGGACTATTTTTCTTGCTAACATTAATAGTAAAGTAACGTTAGTACACAGAAGAAATGAGTTTAGAGGAGCGTTAGACTCTGTAGAAAAAGTGAGAGATTTAAAAAATCAAAATAAAATTAATCTTATAACCCCAGCTGAGATAATAGAATTGTCAGGAGAAAAAAAATTATCATCTTTAAAAATTAAACAGGAAGAACAAATTCATGAAATTGATACTGATTATTTTATTCCATTATTTGGTCTATCACCAAAGTTGGGGCCAATTTCTAATTGGGGATTGGAAATAGAAAATAATGCAATCAAAGTAAATACATTTGACTATCAAACAAACATTCCAGGTATTTTTGCAGTTGGAGATATAAATACATATCCAGGAAAACTGAAATTAATACTATGTGGTTTTCATGAAACAACATTAATGTGTCAATCTGCATTTAAAATATTAAATCCTGGGAAAAAAAATATTTTAAAATATACTACTGTTTCTGGAGTTGAAGGGTTTGATGGAACCAAAAAAACTGCTCCTAAATCAGTAATTCAAGCCATTAATGAATAAATGCAAGATATTGATCTAATAATTCAAGATCGTGAAGGCATTATACATAAAGTGCAAGCTCCAACGGATATGGCTCTAAATTTAATGGAAGTAATAAAAATGCATAATTTAGCTCCAGAAGGAACACTAGGTACATGTGGTGGTATGGCAATGTGTGCCTCATGTCAGTGCTATGCAGTCTCAAAAAATATAGAATTGCCAGTTAAGTCTGATGATGAGGAAGCAATGCTATCAGAAGCATTTTTTGTTAAAGAAAATAGTAGACTAAGTTGCCAAATTACAATAACAGAAGAATTAAATAATTTAGAAATAGAAATAGCTCCATACGAATAATCTATATTTCTAAAGATCCCATAATATTATTGTGCATCAAATGCTCTTTAGGATTTTCCAAACATTCTTTCACTCGACACAAGAACCCAACTGATTCTCTACCATCAATTATCCTGTGATCATATGAGAGAGCAACATACATTATTGGTTTTATTACTATTTCGCCATTAACTACAACAGCTCTTTCTACAATATTATGCATTCCTAAGATAGCAGATTGAGGAGGGTTTATAATTGGTGTAGATAACATTGAACCAAAAATACCTCCATTAGTTATTGTAAAAGTACCTCCTAACATGTCTTCAATTGCAATCTTACCATCTCTTGCTTTAGTTGCTAAACGTAATATTTCTTTTTCAATCTGGCTAAAAGTCATCATTTCAGCATTTCGCAAAACAGGTACCATAAGACCCTTAGGAGCACTGACAGCAATACCTACATCTGAATAAGTGTGATGAATAATTTCATCTCCATCAATCATACTATTAACATCTTTAAAATCTAAAATAGAAAGCGTAACTGCTTTTGTAAAAAAAGACATAAAACCTAAATTGACACCATGACAAGCTTTAAACTGTTCTTTATATTCTTTTCTAATTTCTATAATTGCAGTCATATCTACTTCATTAAAAGTAGTCAACATTGCTGTTTCATTTTTAACAGCAACTAATCGCTTTGAAACTTTTTTCCTTAAAGAAGACATTTTTGATCTATATGTACTTCGTTCTCCTTTGAACTTCTCCCTATCTAAAATCTCATTAATATCATCTTTAGTTATCTTTCCTTTTGCATTTAAAGCCTGTAATTCTTCTTTATCTATTTTGTTTTCATGTGCCATAGCAGATGCTAGAGGAGTAATTTTAAGATCACTCTTACTTAACCTTTCTGATTTAACTTTCACTTGCTTATTTATTTCTGTTTCTGCAACATCAACAACAGGCTTCTTCTTGTTATTTTTATCATTAGTATTTATAGTACATACAACATCTCCTACAGAAACAACTTCTCCACTCTCAACTAAAATTTTGATTGTACCACTTTCTTCTGCTGGTAGTTCTAACGTAGCTTTATCAGAATCTATTTCTGCTATAGATTGGTCTTTTTCTACATAATCTCCATCTTGGACTAGCCAATCTAAAATTTCTACCTCGGATATGGATTCCCCAGGACTAGGGACTTTCATTTCTAATAACATTTTTTATTTTATTTAAAAACTTGTTCTATAATTTCTTTTTGTTCTTTCATAGAAATCTTACTTGATCCAGTTGCTGTTGCTGCAGAAGAATTTCTAGAAATTAATTTTATATTCAAATGATATAATTTTGACAAAATATAGCTCCAAGCACCCATGTTTTCTGGCTCTTCTTGGACCCAATATATTTCTTTTGAATTATATTTATCTACAATCTCAATTATTTTTTCAATGTTTAGAGGAAATAACTGTTCAATTCTAATTATAACTATATTATTATTTTTTTTCTCCTCTCGTTTACTTACTAAATCATAAAATATTTTACCACTGCAAAATATTAATTTTTTTGGATTAGCTAAAGACATTTTATCATCAATAATAGACATAAAATTACCATTTGCAACTTCTAAAATTTTAGATTTACAATTTGGATGTCTTAGTAAACTTTTTGGAGTAAACACAATTAATGGCTTTCTATATTTTCTTTTTAATTGTCTTCTTAGTACATGAAAAAAATTAGCTGGAGTTGAACAATTAACGATTTCTATATTATAATCAGAACCCATTTGAAGAAACCTTTCTATTCTAGCCGAGGAATGTTCTGCTCCTTGACCCTCGTAACCATGAGGTAATAAAATAACTAATCCACTCATTATTTTCCACTTATCTTCAGCACATGAAACAAATTGATCAAGAATTATCTGTGCTCCATTAGCAAAATCTCCAAATTGTGCCTCCCAAATTGTTAGGGTATTTGGTCGAGAAATAGAATAACCATAGTCAAATCCTAAAACTCCATACTCTGATAATAATGAATTATAAACTCTAAAATTAGATTTAGAATTAATTGTATTTAAAGGAATTAATTCTTCCTCTGATGTTTCTGTTTTTAAAACAGCATGTCGATGAGAAAAGGTTCCTCTCTCAACATCTTGACCACTCAATCTGACATCATGACCTTCATCTAACAACGTAGCATATGCTAGTAATTCTGCCATTGCCCAATCTAATTCATCAGTTTCCTCAATCATTTTCCTTCTATCCTCCAACAACTTCTGTGTTTTTTTTAAAAGATTTGTTTTTTCAGGAATATTATATAAAAAATTAGCAAGTCGCTTCAATTTATTTATTTCAAAACCTGTATTCTCAGAATCGTAAGATTTAAATTGATGAGTCAATTCTAGGCCTTCCCATTCTTCTTTTAAAAATGGTGTAATTTTAGCTTTTTGAATTTCTTTTGATTGATCAAATCTTTCTTGTAGTAATACTTGAAATTCTGTTTCTAGTTTCTTAGCAATATTAGATTCAACTACACCTTCATTCATTAATTTTTGCTTATAAATTTCTCTGGGATTTATATGATTAGATATAATCTTATATAGTTTTGGTTGAGTAAACCTAGGCTCATCGCCCTCATTGTGACCATATTTTCTATAGCATAAAAGATCAATAAAAATATCTTTATTAAATTTCTGTCTATATTCTACAGCCATTTGTAGTGCATGTACTACTGCTTCAACATCATCTCCATTTACATGTAAGACAGGAGACAAAGTTACTTTTGCAATATCAGTACAGTAAGTACTTGATCTTGCATCTAAATAATTCGTTGTAAAACCTACTTGATTATTGACCGCAATATGAATTGTACCTCCAGTTTTATAACCTTCTAAATTTGCCATCTGGATCACCTCATATACTACTCCTTGAGCTGCCAAAGCCGCATCACCATGAATTAAAATTGGTATTATTTTATTAAAATTAGAATTATATATTTTTTCAATTTTTGCTCTTGTTATACCCTGAACAACTGGATCAACAGCTTCTAAATGAGAAGGGTTAGGAGATAAACTTAATTTAATTTCTTTTCCATTATCACATTTTTGAATCGATGTGTAGCCGATATGATACTTCACATCGCCTGAAAAATTATCATCTTCATAAGTCTTTCCTTCAAATTCTGAAAAAATTTCTTTATAAGTTTTGTTTAAAATATTAACTAATACATTTAGCCTTCCTCTGTGAGCCATCCCCATTACAAATTCCTCTACTCCTAAATTTGAACTGTGTTCAATAAGAGCATCTAGTGCTGGAATTAATGATTCCGCACCTTCCAATGAAAATCTTTTTTGTCCAACATATTTCTTATGCAGAAAATTTTCAAAAACTACGGCTTGATTTAATTTATGTAAAATATGTTGTTTTTGTTCGGCTTTAAAACTTGGAGTATTTGAATTCTTATGTAATCTTTCTTTAATCCATTCAATCTCATTAGGATCTCTAATATACATATATTCGACACCTATTGATTGACAATAAACTTGCTCTAAATGGCTAACTATATCAGCTAATTTGGATGGTCCTAATCCTACTTGCTCTCCAGCTTTAAACTCAACCTCTAAGTCAGATTTTTCTAATCCAAAATTTTCAATATCTAATGTTGGAGAATATTTTCTTCTTTCCCTAACAGGATTAGTTTTAGTAAAAAGATGCCCTCTTTTTCTGTAAGCATCTATTAAATTTATCACTTTAAATTCCTTAGAAAAATTATGTGGCAAATCATCCTCATCATATACTTCTCTTGCAAAATCAAAGCCTTGAAAAAATTTAACCCACTCTTCCTCAATACTTTGTGGATCATTAATGTATTGATTATACATTTCTTCAATCATGTTTACATCTAAGGACCCTAAAAAGGAATATTTATCCATTTATCTAATAAAATAAAACAACAAAATTATTTAATTTTTCTACATTTATTACTATAAATGTAGTCATTTTAATTATAGAATTAATTTACTCATTAATTATGCGAAAAATCAAAGACTAGTCAACTTTCTCTTTCAAGTAAATTATTGGAAAATTGAAACAATAATTCTTTTTTTGAAGATTGTACATTATTTAAGTTCTGAACCGCTTTTTTATGATAAAGAAGAATTAAGTCCATAGTATGATTGTATATGTCTAATTCATTAAAAATATCTTTAACAATTTCAATTTTTTTCTTTGCATCCATCTTTGAAGAATAACATTCTATTAAAATAGATTTTTGTTTTTTACTCGAAATCTTTAAAGCCTTTAAGAATAAAAATGTTTTTTTATTTGATATAATATCCCCTCCTAACTTTTTTCCAAATTTTTTAGGATTGCCAAATGTATCTAATAAATCATCTTTTAATTGAAAAGCAATACCCATATTTTTTCCAAATTGATAAAGATATTTTTGATTATGAGAACTTGTTTCAGAAATAATTGCACCTATTTTAAGTGACGCTGATAAAAGAGAAGCTGTTTTATATTCAATCATCTTAATGTATTTTGAAATACTAATATTATCTAACATTTCAAAATCCATATCCCATTGCTGCCCTTCACAAACTTTAATTGCTGTTTTATTAAAAACTTGTAAAACATCTTGTAAGACTTTATTATTTATCTTGTTTAATAATTGATATGCCTGAATCAACATTGTGTCTCCTGCTAAAATTGCGATATTTTTATTCCACCTGTGATGTACTGTGGCCGCTCCTCTTCTTAAAATTGCATTATCCATAATATCATCATGTAAAAGAGTGAAATTATGAAAAATCTCAATTGCCAAAGCCGCAGGCATTGCCTCTTTAATGTTTTCTTTAAATAGCTGGTATGAAGCTAGAGTGATTACTGACCTAATTCGTTTTCCTTTTGAGTCTAATATATATTTAATTGGATTATATAATAAAGATGGATCTTTTGGATATTTAATTTTTGCTAACTCTTCATTAATAATACATCTTAACTCGTCTATTGAACTCATACTAATTAATTAAATTCAATAAATACTCTCCGTAGCCACTCTTTAGCAAAGGTTTTGCAAGCTTGGTTAATTGTTTATCATTTATATAACCCATTCTATAAGCCGCTTCTTCAATACAACCAATCTTTCTCCCTTGTCGTTGTTCAATAACTTGCACATATTGATTAGCTTGCATTAATGACTTAAAAGTACCTGTATCTAACCAAACAGAACCTCTTTCTAACAATTTAAC
Source organism: Flavobacteriales bacterium (assembly GCA_002724895.1). GTDB lineage: Bacteria > Bacteroidota > Bacteroidia > Flavobacteriales > BACL11. The sequence goes on along the minus strand of PBQB01000039.1, from coordinate 19,352 downwards.
CTCCAATTTTTTCTGTCTTAGGTATTCTTTATTAATATCTGTAATTTCATATTCTCCTCTTTTAGAAGGTTTAATAGACTTTGCTATATTTATAACTGAATTGTCATAATAATATAACCCTGGAACAGCATAATTTGATTTTGGAATTTCAGGTTTCTCTTCTAATGAAATTACATTAAATTTTTTATCGAACTCTACTACACCATATCTTTGCGGGTCATTTACATGATATCCAAAAATTATACCTCCTTTTACCTTTTTACAATCTTCTAATATTTTTATTTTCATTTGAAAGATGTTATCTCCTAAAATTAAACATACATTATCATTTGCTATGAATTCTTCAGCTATTATAAATGCTTGTGCTAACCCATTAGGCACCTTTTGAACTTTATACTCAAAATTACAGCCTAGACTTTTTCCATCACCTAAAAGTTCTTTAAATAAAGGCAAATCTTGCGGAGTAGAAATTATAAGTATATCCCTTATGCCAGAATATAACAATGTTGTCAGTGGATAATAAATCATAGGCTTATCATAAATTGGCATCATTTGTTTACTAATTACAGATGTAATTGGGTGTAGTCTAGTTCCAGAACCTCCAGCTAAAATTATTCCTTTCATATAAGTATTATTCACTATAAAATTAAAGACACATAATAAATTAAACGGTCATAATTTCTGATTCTTTTACAGAAAAGATTTTGTCGACTTTTTCTACAAATTGATTTGTAATTTCTTGAACATTATTACATGCATCTCTTTCCAAATCTTCAGAAAGACCACTTTTACCTAACTTTTTAATTTCATCATTAGTCTTTTGTCTTACATTTCTAATACTAACTTTGGAATTTTCTATTTCTGTTTTTACTTGCTTAACTAATTCTCTTCTTCTATCTTCAGTTAAAGGAGGTACATTTATTATTACTGATTCCCCATTGTTTGAAGGATTAAAACCAAGATTTGCATCAATAATTGCTTGTTCAATTTCAGTTATAATTGTTTTATCGAAAGGTTGAACCAGTATTGTTTGAGCGTCAGGAGTTGTAATGTTTGAAGCTTGAGATAAGGGTGTTTGGACTCCATAATAGTCTAAAGTTACAGATCTTAGCATTTGAGGAGAGGCCTTTCCTGCTCTAATTTTTGATAAAACCAATTCTAAATGTGATATAGCATCATTCATTTGCTCTTTCGTCAAATCTAAATAAAAGTCAATTTCTTCTGTCATATTTATTAATTTATATTATTCAGTTCTAAAGTTTAACTAATGTTCCTACATTTTCTCCTTTACATACTGCACTAAGGTTTCCTTTTTTGTTCATATTAAATACTTGAACAGGTAAATGGTTTTCTTGACATAATGTAAATGCTGTTAAATCCATAACCTTTAACTTTTTTTCTAAAACCTCATCAAATTTAATTGAATTAAATTTTTTTGCATATTGGTCTTTTTCTGGGTCAGATGTATATATTCCATCTACTCTTGTTCCCTTTAAAATTATATCTGATTCAATTTCTATTGCTCTTAAAGTTGCGGCGGTATCGGTTGTAAAATACGGATTTCCTGTACCTCCACCAAAAATAACTACTCTTCCTTTCTCAAGGTGTCTCATTGCTTTCCTTCTTATGTATGGCTCTGCAACTTGCTCCATTCTAATTGCAGTTAGTAATCTAGTCTGTACACCTATAGATTCAAGTGCAGATTGTAATGCCATGCCATTTATAATAGTGGCTAACATCCCCATATAGTCACCTTGAACTCTATCAAAACCGGCTCCTTCTGACTGAATCCCTCTATAAATATTTCCTCCTCCAATTACAATAGCAATTTCAACTTTTTGATTTATGACATCATTGATTTCGTTTGCATAATGACTTAGCATTTTTGGATCTATTCCATATTCACCTCCGCCTATTAATGCTTCTCCACTTAACTTTAATAAGACTCGTTTATACTTCATAATTTATTATTTTTTCAAATATAAATAAATCATGTAAAGAAAATATCAGATCGAGTGATATTTATATAAAAGAAATTAATATGACTATTTCTATTTTTAACCTAATGATACTCTTTTGAATCCAGAAATTTTAATATCTCCGTAAGATTTTATATACTGATCAACATTGATTTTATCATCTTTAATAAAAATTTGATCTAGTAGACATTGCTCTTGGTCCAATGTTGTATTATCTAATATGAATCTTTGCATTTTACCTGGAATTATTCTATCCCAAATTTTTTCAGGTTTTCCCTCAGATTGCAACTCTTTTTTTGCTTGGGCTTCCGCTGATTCTAAAACTTCATTTGTTAACTGAGCTCTTGAAATATATTTAGGTACATTTTTTAATGTTTTGCCTAATCTAGCTAGCTCAATATTTTCTTTTTCAATTACAGCGATTCTAGCTTGAGTTTCAGATTCAATAAAACTTAAGTCAAAATCTTTATATGATAAAGTTGTTGCCCCCATAGATGCAACCTGCATAGCAATATCTTTTGTAAGCTGATCAGCTTTAGCTATTGGTGAATCTAAACCAACTAATACAGCAATTTTAATTCCATGAGTATATGAACCCACAAAATCCGCATCTAATCTTTCAAATTCTGAAATTTCAATCTTTTCTCCAATAACTCCTGTTTGTTCTATTAATTTTTCAGAAACACTAGTTCCTTCAAACTTTGCAGATAATAGTTCTTCTTTATCAGAACATTCTAATGCAATGTCAGCAAACTTTGAGGCTAACTCTTTAAAGGAATCATTTTTTGCTACAAAATCTGTTTCACAAGCTAATACAATTGCTACTCCAGATGTTTTTTCTGAATTAATTTTTGTAATTGCAACTCCTTCACTTGCATGTCTTTCAGCTCTCTTTGCAGCAACTTTTTGACCCTTTTTTCTTAAAATATCTATTGCACCATCAAAATCACCATTTGATTCTACCAGGGCCTTCTTACAGTCCATCATTCCAGCTCCAGTTTGTTTTCTTAATTTAGCAACATCCGCTGCTTTAATTTCACTCATTTGTGTTATATATTAAAATATTAAACTTTATTTTTTAGACAATGATTGCTTAACTTCCTCTTTTTTAACAATCTCCTCATTAACAATTTTATTAGCTTTATCCTTTTTTTCATCATTCTTTTTTTCTTGATCCAGTGACCTTTCTTTTAAGCCTTCAGAAACTGCTTCTTCTATTATAGATAATATACATTTGATTGACTTTGCTGCATCATCATTTGATGGAATTGGAAAATTAACTAAATTAGGATTGGTATTTGTATCATTCATTGCAAATGATCTAATTCCTAACTTATTAGCCTCAGCTAAAGCAATATGCTCTTTATTAGTGTCAACAATAAAAATTGCTTCTGGCATTCTAGTCATTTTCACAATACTTCCAAAATTAACATCTAGTTTAGCTCGTTGTCTACTAATTTGTAATCTTTCTCTTTTAGATAATGTGTCTAATGTTCCATCTTCTTTCATTTTATCAATGCCTTGCATTTTCTTAATTGATTTTCTTATTGTAGCAAAATTTGTAAGTAACCCTCCAGGCCATCTTTCGTTAATGTATGGCATATTTAATGATTTTGCCATTTCTGCAATCAAACCTTTAGCTTGTTTTTTTGTTGCAACAAATAATATTTTTTTACCAGATTTAGCAATTTGTTTTAGAGCTGCAGCAGCATCTTCAAGCATTACTATTGTTTTATTTAAATCTATAACATGAATACCGCTTCTCTCCATAAAAATATATGGTGCCATTGCCGGATTATACTTTTTTTTAAGATGACCGAAATGGACACCAGAATCTAATAATTGTTTGAAATTTGTTTTTGACATGTTTACTTTCTTTTAATTAGCAATCAATAAGTAAAAGATATATCTTGTCTTATTGATTTAGATGCTAAACATTAATTAATAATATGTGTTTATCTCTTAACCCACTGGAACTTTTTTCTCGCTTTCTTTTGTCCAGGTTTTTTACGTTCTACCACTCTAGAGTCTCTTCTAAGTAATCCCTCAGATTTTAAGGGAGTTCTATTTTCAACATCAAATTTACACAACGCCCTAGATATTGCCAACCTAATTGCTTCAGATTGACCTGTGTTACCACCTCCATTTACATTAACATTGACATCAAAATCTCCTAACATGTCTATAGTTTTAAATGGTTGCTCTAATTTATACTGCATTGTGCTAACTGGAAAATATTCTTTAAAATCTTTTCCGTTGACAAGGATTTTTCCTTTTCCTTTTTTCATATAAATTCTTGCGACTGAAGACTTTCTTCTTCCTATAGTATGAATCACATCCATATTTTTATTTTAAATCATTTAAATTTAGTGGTTGAGGTTTTTGAGCGTGCTTATCATGATCAGCTCCTGCGTATATGTAGCAGTTCTTCATGATCGCAGCACCAAGCTTATTCTTTGGAAGCATTCCTTTAATTGAATGTCTTACTAACGAATTTTTATCTTTAGCAAGCATGCTTGCTGGAGAGGTTTGTTTTTGACCTCCCGGATATCCTGTATGAGAAAAAATTCTTCTATCACTCATCTTTTTACCAGACATTGTGATTTTAGAAGCATTTATTACTACAACATAATCTCCACAATCAGCATGAGGAGTAAAATTAGTTTTATATTTACCTCTTAGCACTTTGGCTACCTTTGAAGAAAATCTGCCTAAAATTTGATTTTCTGCATCAACAACAAACCATTTTTTTTGTGCATTTTCTTTACTGATCGAAACTGTTTTATAACTTAATGTGTCCACTTAATATTTTTTTCTCTTGTGTTAAAAGGGATGCAAATCTACACTTTTTTATAATTCTGCAAAATATTATTTTAGAATATTTAACTTTTTTCCTACTTTATTAAATGCAAAAATTGCCTTATCTAATTGATCCTTTGTATGGCTAGCAGATATTTGAACTCTTATCCTTGCTTTTCCCCTAGCAACTACTGGGTAGTAAAATCCTATGGCATAAACACCTTCTTGCATAAGACAATTTGACATTTCTTGAGCTAATTTGGCATCATAAAGCATAACAGGGACAATTGGATGAACTCCTTCATTTATATCAAATCCCAATTTAGTTAAATTATTACGGAAATACATTGTATTCTCCTCTAACTTATCTCTTAATCCTGTGTCTTTTGATAAAATATCAAGCACCTTAATTGCTCCTCCTACTATTGAAGGAGCTAGTGAATTTGAAAATAAATATGGTCTAGATTTTTGCCTTAAAATATCTATCACTTCTTTTTTAGCTGATGTAAATCCACCCATTGCACCTCCAAGGGCTTTACCTAAAGTAGAAGTAATAATATCTACTCTACCCATGACATCACAAAATTCATGAGTCCCTTTACCTCTTTTTCCAATAAATCCTGTTGCATGAGAGTCATCAACCATTACTAGTGCATTATACTTTTGTGCTAAATCACATATCGTTTTAAGCTTTGCAATATATCCATCCATAGAAAATACCCCATCAGTTACAATAATTCTATTTCTGAACTGTTTGGTTTGTTTAAGTTTATCTTCTAAATCATGCATGTTACAATTTAAATAACGAAATCGTTTTGCCTTACATAATCTTATACCATCTATAATTGAAGCATGGTTCAATTCATCTGAAATAATTGCATCCTGATGATCAAACAGTGGTTCAAATAACCCTCCATTAGCATCAAAAGCTGCCGCATAAAGAATTGTATCTTCCATTTCTAAAAATTCAGAAATTTTCCTTTCCAATTCTTTATGAATATTTTGCGTGCCACAAATAAATCTAACCGAAGACATTCCATAACCATGCGTTTCAAGAGAATTTTTAGCTGCATTAACAACTTCTAAATTAGATGATAATCCTAAATAATTATTAGCACAAAAATTTAGAACTTCTTTATTTTCATCTACTAGAACATTTGATGACTGAGGGTTTAAAATAATCCTTTCATCTTTATAAAGACCTGAAGATTTAATTTCTTTTATCTCATTCAATAATTGTTCTTGAAAACTTTTTTGCATAAATTCTTCTATTTTAAATTATCTAAACTATCCCTTGATCTAGCATTGCATCTGCAACTTTAACAAAACCCGCTATATTAGCTCCTTTCACATAATTAATAAAGTCTTTATCCTTTCCATATCGCACACAAGAAGAGTGGATATTTTTCATTATTTCTTTTAGCTTAGAATCAACTTCTTCTCTTGTCCAATTTATTCGAAGTGAATTCTGAGACATTTCTAATCCTGATGTCGCAACACCTCCAGCATTAGAAGCCTTTCCAGGTGCAAATAGTATTTTTTCATTAATAAAAAATTCAATTGCATCAGGTGTTGTTGGCATATTGGCTCCTTCGGAGACACAAATACATCCATTTGAAACTAATGTTTGAGCGTCATCTAAATTTAGTTCATTTTGTGTTGCACAAGGTAAGGCAATATCACATGCTATAAACCATGGAGTACCTTTTTTGAAAACACAATTATATTCTTTTGCATATTCACTTATCCGTCCACGCTTAACATTTTTTAGATGCATTACATACTTTAACTTTTGACTATCAATACCAGCTGGATCATAAATATAGCCAGATGAGTCTGAAAGAGCAACTACTTTTGCTCCTAATTCAGTTGCTTTCTCACAAGCATACTGAGCAACATTACCTGATCCAGAAATAACAACGGTTTTTCCTGAAAAAGATTCTTGATGAACTTCCAACATATTTTGCGCAAAATAAACATTACCGTAGCCTGTTGCTTCAGGTCTAATTAAAGAGCCTCCCCAATTAATTCCTTTTCCAGTCAACACTCCAGTAAATTCATTTCTGATTCTTTTGTATTGTCCAAACATATAGCCTATCTCTCTTGCTCCAACGCCAATATCTCCAGCAGGAACGTCTGTATTAGGCCCTATATGTTTAGATAATTCCAACATAAATGATTGACAAAAGTTCATAATCTCATTATCCGACTTTGCTTTAGGGTTAAAATCAGAACCTCCTTTTCCTCCTCCCATCGGTAAGGTTGTTAAAGAATTTTTAAACACCTGTTCAAATCCTAAAAACTTTAAAATTGATAAGTTAACTGATGGATGAAACCTTAATCCTCCTTTATACGGTCCAATTGCAGAATTAAATTCTACTCTATATCCTCTATTAACATTTGTTTCTCCCCTATCATCAACCCAAGGAACTCTAAAAATCAAAACTCTTTCTGGCTCAACCATTCTTTCTAATAACATTTTGTTTTGATACTTTTCATTCTTATCAATAAAAGGAATTATATTTTCCGCTACTTCTTGAACAGCCTGAATAAATTCAACTTCACCAGGGTTTTTAATTGCTACTTTTTTTACAAAATCTTTAATATTTTGATTCATAAACAAGTTAATTTTAAATTAATTAAAGCAAATGTATAAGAAATTTATAATCCTAAAAGAATAATATGAGCTAAAATAACCTCTCTACTTCATTTTTATATATTTGTAATCATTTCTTAAAAAGAAAATGGAAAAAGCTTATTCATTTATTATATTATTTTTATTCAGCCCAATATTATATTGCCAATCAATCAGTGGTACAATCACTGACAAAACATCAGGAGAAGCTCTTATCGGTGTAAATATTATCCTTGAAAATGGAAATGGAACTGCATCAGATATTTACGGAAAATATAGTCTAATTATAAAAGACAAAAAAACACAAGACATAACATTTAAATATATTGGCTATAAAGAAAAAATAATAACACCAGATTTAAACACTAATGAGGCTCTTATTTTAAACATTGAATTAGAACCAATCTCTGAAAAATTAAATACTGTTGTGGTGTCTGCTGGAAAATTCAAACAAAAAATTGAAGAAATCACAGTGTCAATGGAGGTTATAAAACCCTCTCTAATTGAAAATAAAAACACAACAGACATTCAAACTGCAATGGACCAAATACCTGGAGTAAATATTACTGATGGCCAAGCCAATATTAGAGGAGGTAGTGGATGGAGCTATGGTGCAGGAACAAGGGTTTTGGTTCTTGTTGATGATATGCCTCTAATTTCCGGTGATGCAGGGCAAGTTCAATGGAAGCTAATTGCAACTGAAAATATTAATCAAGTTGAAGTAATCAAAGGAGCGGCGTCTGCTTTATATGGTTCCTCTGCACTGAATGGAATTATCAATATTCGTACTGCTTTCCCTAGTCAAAAACTTATTGATAAAAACAAAGCTATTCCTGGATATACAAAGGTAAATATGCATTTTGGTCTAATTGACAAAGCGCAACGTGCGGAATTAAATTGGAATGGCGAAAAAAGAAGAGCGTATAAAGGAATAGAATTTTTACAATCTATGAAATTTAAAAACTTAGACCTATCAATTGGAGGAAATATTTTTCTAGATGACGGGTATAGATTTGGTGAAGTTACAGATAGGAAGAGATTTAATTTAAATAGCACCTATAAAAGTAAAAAAATTGAAGGATTGCTATATGGCCTAAATGCAAACTTTTTATTTCAATCAACTGGATCAGCAATTATATGGCAAAGTTTAGATGAAGCTTATGTTCCAAAAGACAGATCAGTTACCACAACAAGTGGAGACACATATAATATTGACCCTTTTATTACTTTCATTAAAGGAAANAACAAANATTCTTTTAGAACACGATATCTAAAAGTAATTAATGATAATAGTACAAAAGGTCAGGATATGGGCCAAGATAATGAATCTGAAACATTTTATTCAGACTACCAATGGCAAAAAAATTTAAATCAGAAAAACTTGCGATTTACTTTAGGAACAACTAATGAATTGGTTAAAGCTAGATCAGATTTATTTAATGGAAATAGTTCAAGAATAAATAACTCAATATACACTCAACTAGATAAAAAACTAAATAAATTAAATATTTCTTTTGGAGCAAGATACGAACATTTTGATTTAAGTACTGATAGAAAATATCTTATAGACGGAAAAGAGATTAATAATTTTTCCTCAGGCAAACCTGTCTTTAGAACAGGNNTTAATTACCAAATCGCTAAAGCAACATTTTTAAGAAGTTCCTGGGGNCAAGGTTATAGGTTCCCTTCGATGGCTGAACTTTTTATAGAAAGTGAGGTTGTTTCTGGTATTTGGGTCTATCCTAATGCTAATTTAAAACCAGAAGATGGTTGGAGTAGTGAAATTGGCGTAAAACAAGCTGTTAAAATTAAAAATTGGATAGGATATATAGATGTAGCTGCATTCTTAATGCAATATGAAGATATGATGGAGTTTTCTTTTGGTAAATGGGCAAAAAGCAGAGGAGACACAAACTTTTATGGAATTGGATTTAAATCTATAAATGTTGGAAAAACACAAATAAGCGGTATTGAACTAAGTATAGCTGGGCAAGGTAAAATATCGCCTAATTTTTCAATAAACCTATTAGCTGGATATACTTATATAAAGCCTATTCCACTAAACCCAGAAACAGAATATGCAGAATTAGAAGAACCCATTTATAATTTTTTTGGAGAAGATTCTATAACATCATTAAATTATAATAATAGCAGTTCTGACCCTTCTGTTTTAAAATATAGATATCAACATCTAGCAAAGATGGATGTCGAATTTATTTATAAAAAATTAGCTTTTGGTAATAGCATACGGTATAATGATTTTATGAAGAATATNGATGCTATTTTTGCAGATGAGGTNCTGTTCCCAACATTAGTTCCAGGAATAAATGAAGCTAGAGAAAAGTTTAAAAANGGAGATATTATATACGATACTCGTCTATCTTATCAAATAAATACTGTNTTCAAATTAGGATTTGTCATTAATAATGTACTAAATAGAGAATATATGTCGAGACCTGCTAACATGATGCCTCCAAGAACATTTGCCTTGCAATGTAATATTAAAATATAATGCAAATACTAGCAGTCATTCCTGCAAGATTTAATTCAACAAGATTTCCTGGTAAGCCACTAGCTAAAATATTAGGCAAATCAATGATTCAGAGAGTTTACGAACAAGCAAGCAAATGTAAATTATTGTCAAAAATAATTNTAGCTACTGAAAATCAGCAAATTTACAATCATGTTCATGATTTTGGTGGAGAAGCCATGATGACTTCTTCTACACATAAATCAGGCACAGACCGATGTAATGAAGTTGTTCAAAAACTAACAAATAGTTATAGTATTATAATTAATATTCAAGGAGATGAGCCTTTTATTAACCCAAATCAAATTACGGAGTTAATAACTGTATTTGATGAAAAAGAAACTCAAATAGCAACACTTGCTAAAGAAATAACTGATCGCAAAATATTGCAAGACGTTAACACCCCAAAAGTGACATTTAACAATAAATGCGTAGCCACAAATTTTTTTAGAGNACTTACTTCGAAAACTAAACTTACATATCATAAACATATTGGCATCTACGGTTTTAAAAAAAATATTCTATCTGAAATATGCCAACTTCCTCAAAGTGAAAATGAAAAAAAAGAAAAACTGGAGCAATTAAGATGGTTAGACAATGGGTACAAAATAAAAATTGGTATTACTAAAATAGAATCATTATCTGTAGACACTCCTGACGATATTAAACAATTTAAATACTAAATTATATTTTTTTTTTAATTTTGTACTAATGAACAAGCCAGTAGAAAAATATATCTCAGAACTTCTATTTAAACATGATTGTGTTATTGTTCCCAATTTTGGAGGGTTCGTTGGTAATCATAAGTCTGCAAAATTAAATAGTCAAACTAATGTTCTTTATCCTCCTACAAAACAAATTTTATTTAACAGAGANCTTATCACTAATGATGGTCTACTTATTTCACATATAGCTAGTCAAGAAAGTGTTAGTCTTGAGNAAGCCAAAGAAGCAGTGGTTGAGTTTGTTTTTAACTCCAACGACAAATTAAAAACAACTCAAATTTTAAGGTTAAATAATATTGGGTTGTTTACTTTAACAAGTGAAGGAACTATTCTATTTGTTCAGGACAATAAAATTAATTATTCTTTATCTTCATTTGGACTAAAAGAGACAAGAGTAAATAAAATCATTCGTGAAAAAAATATAAAAACAGAATTAAATAGTATTCCTAAAAATATAAAGCCAATACATTTTGATAGCCAATATTTAATGAAGGTGGCGGCTATTATTCTTCCACTAATTGCTCTTTCTTTTTTTAGTATAACACAAGAAGAAAAAATTAATAATGCNTATGTTAATTTTGCCAATGTAATCTCTCTTCCATCAAAAATAAATTTAACGTCAGAAGAAAAAGACAAAACATTAGTAAAAACAACTCCAGATGCCCAAATAGATAAGAGTGAAAAAATATATTTTAACGAAGTAAAAAAAACCCCNACTNTTGTTANTTCAAAAAAATACTATTTAATNGCGGGCTCTTTTTCTGTAGAAAAAAATGCAAGTAAATTATTATTAAAACTTAAAAAGCTCAATTATAATAGTTCAATCATTAAGTCAGATAACGGACTCTTAAGAGTAAGCTATGGTCAATATGCAACAAGAGAAAATGCTCTTGCTTCTTTAGAAGATATTAAGAGTAAAAATAATGATGCCTGGCTTTTAACTCAATAAGTAATATAATGAGCATTAAAACACCCAAAGAATCTCGAGCTATTTTAACTGAAATAGTAATGCCTAATGATACAAATAATTTAAATAATTTGATGGGTGGAAGATTNCTACATTGGATGGACATTGCTGCTGCTATAACAGCTCATAGACATAGCCGTCAAACTGTTGTAACTGCTTCTGTAAATAATGTAAGCTTTGGGAATCCCATCCCTAAAGGAAGCATTGTAACATTAGAAGCAAATATNTCTAGAGCTTTTTCATCTTCAATGGAAATTTTTATTGATGTGTGGATTGAAGACAAAAAAACTGCAAAAAAAATTAAATGTAATGAAGCAATATACACATTTGTAGCAGTTAATGAAGAAAATAAACCNGTACAAATTGATAGTGTNCAACCAGAAACTGAGTTAGAAAAAAAACGTTTTAANAGTGCACTTAGAAGAAGACAGNTATCATTAATATTAGCAGGNAAAATGNAAGCTAATGATGCTACAGAGCTTAAAGCGCTATTTAAATAATACTTCTAATCCANAATTAAATTTATATTTTCCAATATTTCATTTGAAGGGATTGTCTTTATACATCCTTCTTTTTTATATCTACAATTACTTCCATGTCTAGAACATGGCCTTTTAGATTTTATAGACTCCATATTTATTATTGATTTCTTAGGTTGGTATGCGTAAAATCCAAGTGAAGGCTTAGTACATCCCCAAAAAGAAATTATTGGAATATCTAAAGATGAAGCAATATGCATCATTCCCGTATCATTAGTCAAAAATAATTTACTGTGTTTAATTAAATAGGCAGATTCATTTATAGATAATTTACCACAAAAATTTGTAATGTTTTTATTTTTTGAAATTCTAATTATCTCATTAGCATAAGCTTTTTCATTATCTCCAGCTAACAAAACTATCGGTAGGTCAACTTTGTCAATTACATCCTTAATTTGATTAATTGATAATTTCTTTTGTTCATATGTTCCCCCAATACACCAAGAAAGATAATCTTTTTTATAGTCATAATTTATTTTTTTTTCTTCCTTTACAAAATAATCTAATCCAAGGTTATCGTTTTTAATATTTAAAAAATTAACTGTTTTAAAATATCTATTAACAACATGATTGTTAAGTCGATTTATTCCGAAATTTATTAGAAGATACCTTTCTAAAATATTTTTTGACACTGAAAATGATTTTACCGATAATTTAAACTTAATATAATTTGATCTCAAATTATTATGTAAATCTATTATATAATCGTAACCTTCTTTTTCTAACTGAGAATATATTGTCTTTGTATTATCTAATAAATAAATTTTGTCAATGTACTTATTATTTTCAATTAGTGAATTATATTTTTTCTTTGTTAAAAAATGAACTTGGGCGTCGACTTGTAATTTGACACATCTAACTATAGGTGTTGTCAAAATAATATCTCCAATAGAGCTAAAACGAATAAATAAAATTTTAAGTTGCTTTTGCACAAGGTAAAATTATACAAATTATCCTAATTTTGCACTTATGAATTTTATTGATACTCACAGCCATCTTTATAGCACTAAATTTGACAACGATAGAGAACAGGTAGTAAAAGATGCCATCAAATCAGGTATTAGTAAAATATTACTACCAAATATTTCAAGTAGTTACACTCAAAAAATGTTGAATTTATGTAATCTGTTTCCCAATAATTGCTTTCCCATGATGGGGCTACACCCTTGTGAAGTTAAAGCAGATTCATATGATACTGAACTAAAGCATGTTGAACATGAATTAGAAACAAAAAAATATATTGCAGTTGGGGAAACCGGAATAGATCTATATTGGGATAAATCAACCATTAAACTTCAAAAAGAATGCTTTATTTTTCATATTAAATTAGCAAAGAAATATAAAATTCCGATTGTAATACATGTAAGAGAATCCTTTGATCATGTAATTGAGATAATAGAAGATTTAAATGATGACAATTTATGTGGTGTCTTTCACTGTTTTTCTGGAAATGTTGAAGAAGCAAATAGAATAATTAATTTAAATAACTTTTATTTAGGAATTGGAGGAGTTCTTACATTTAAAAATAGCACCCTTAAAAATACAATTGAAAAAGTAGATATTAAACATTTAATTCTAGAAACAGATGCTCCATACTTATCTCCAACACCATTTAGAGGAAAAAGAAATGAAAGTAAATATTTAGTTTCAATTGCCGAGCATCTAGCTCAAACAATGAATCTCAGTATTGAAGAAATTGCTAAACACACTACTAATAATGCTAAAAAATTGTTTAGCTTATGAAAAAAAATATACTTTTAATATATACTGGAGGAACAATAGGGATGATTAAAAGTCATAAAAGTGACAGATTGCTTCCTATTAATTTTGATAATTTAATTTCTGCAATACCTGAACTTTCAAACCCAGAAATCAATATAGAAAATCAAAGTATTACTAATCCAATAGACTCATCAAGCATGTCTCCACAGGTATGGATTGAAATTGCTAAACTTATAAAATTATCTTACAATAAATATGAAGGCTTCGTAATTCTTCATGGAACTGATACTATGGCATATACTGCATCTGCAATTAGTTTTCTTATTCAGGGACTAAATAAACCTATAATATTTACTGGATCACAAATTCCTATTGGTGTTAGGAGAACTGATGCAAAAGAAAATCTTATCACCTCAATTGAAATAGCGTGTAATAGTAAAATCTGTGATGTTTGTATATATTTTGAAGATCAATTATATAGAGGAAATAGAACTGTAAAAGTAAATACAGAACATTTTGAAGCATTTAAATCTCCAAACTTTCCAACACTTGCAAAAGTTGGAGTGAACATAAAATATAGTCCAATTAAAAAGAAAGTTGACAAAAAATCATTTTCAGTTCATGAAAGCCTTTCTAATGATATTGCAATTATAAAATTGTTTCCAGGAATAAAAATATCAACTATAGAAGCAATTATTGATAGTGCAAAAGGAATAATAATTGAAAGCTATGGAGCTGGAAATGCTCCTAACTCTAATAAAATAGAAAGTATCTTAAGAAAAGCATGTAAAAATGATAAAATTATAATCAATGTAAGTCAATGTCTTCAAGGGTCTGCTATTACTAATAAATATGAATCGAGTAAGGTTTTTAATAACTCAGGTGTAGTTTGTGGTAAAGATATGACTACTGAAGCCGCTGTCACAAAGTTAATGTTTCTTATGAGTAAGGATTACAACGATAAAAAAATAAAAAAACAAATGCAAAAAAATCTAAGAGGAGAAATTAGTAATTAAACATATGGTGAGGTGGCCGAGTGGCTTAAGGCGCACGCTTGGAAAGCGTGTAAACGGGAAACTGTTTCGGGGGTTCGAATCCCTTCCTCACCGCAAAATAAAATAAGAACCCATTGTATATAAGTAATTTACAAAGGGTTTCTTTTTTATGTTGTCATAGTAGTAGTTTTTTCATTGCTGAACTATTGGTTATAGTTATATCCATCCCAAAAACCTGACGATCCATCGATTGATGAGCTCCATTGTCCACTCCCATAATTACCACTTAATTGTCCATCAAAATCAACTCCATAAGTACCAGTTCCAATTGCTGCATCAAAAACACCGCTATTTGTTACTGTGCCAATTAAATCAACTGCATAAGGAGTTTCTACAGAAACGGCCGTACCATTAATCACTCCTGATGAAGAAATATTTGCATTCCAAGGTCCAATTTTAGTACTATCTTGGTGATAGTAGTTTCCTGACCAATACCCCATAAATGGAGAAGTAGGAGTTTGCTCCTCTTCTTTTTTACAAGTTGTAAAAAGCACTGGCAGACAAAGTAATACAATTAGTAGTTTTTTCATTTTTAATCTATTGTTTATCTCTTGAAAATGTTATAATAACAGCTTCTCTACTCCAAAATAAGAGCATTCTGTGTTTTTCAATTAACTGAAATGCAATATCCCAACCATTATTACCATATTTATTCATAACTTCTTCCATCTTTTTTAAAGGTAATTTACTTGAACCTAATAGTATAGTTCCTAAAGCTCCTTCTTTAATTATTTCAACTTTATATTCTTTTTTCATAATTTTATTGTTAATATATTGTTATTCTTAACAAACATAACATTTTCTAAAAAAAATCCTTGTGAGAAATCATGTTCAACAAAAAAAATTATTTAAAAAATCCATCATTAAAGCCAATAAGGAATAACTTTTTACTTGCACGTGTAAAAGCTGTATACAACCATCTAAGGTATGACTTATCAAGCATATCTTCTTTAAAATAACCTAAATCTACAAAAACATTATCCCATTGTCCTCCTTGAGATTTATGACAAGTTATAGCATAGGCAAATTTGATTTGTAATGCATTAAAGAACTGATCCCCCTTTATTTTCTTATTTATTTCCTTCTTTCCTTGATAGTCTAACCCAACTTCTCTGTATAGTTGCTGATACTGCTCATAAGTAATAGCTGGGGTTTCACTTGTTAAAGTGTCTAATAATAATATTACATCNAATTCTTTTTCATTAAGATAATCTGTCATTTGAATACTAGCTTTTGCAAAACGAAATCCATATCGTTCAATGATTTTTTTTATCTTCACTACATNTAATATATCCCCATTTGCAATAAATCCTACATTACTACTTTCTTCTAGCCAATAATAATTATTTCTAACTACCATAAGCTTATCACCGACAGATACTTCATTTTCTTGCCATCTTATTTTTACTCTAATTTGTTGATTATACTGATTTGCTCTCTTATTTGATCGACAAAGTATAACTGTATTATTAATACCATCATTACCATATGCATTTTCTAGAGCTTCTTGTAAATCTTCACCAGTATTAATACGGATAACTTCTGAACTAGTTAAGAATTTTGGATATGAATAATCTTTATCAGAAATTTTCTTTCTAAGTTTAGTTGCATTTTCTAAAATTAATGAGCCTTTCTCTTGTCTTACCACTTGAGTAAGTTCTTTGCAAATAGTCTGCTTATTATAATTAAATTCTAGAGTTTCTTCGTTTAAAGCAGGACTTATTTCCAAATGAACCGGTGGCAATTGCGCCCTATCTCCAATTAATATTAACTTACAATCAATTCCATCATATACATATTTAATCAAATCGTCTAAAAGTGATCGATTACCAAATCCCTTATCAGAATTTTCAGGAATCATTGATGCTTCATCAACTATAAATATAGTATTAGTATGTGTATTTTCTTTAAGTTTAATAAAAGTATTGCCACTTTTATTTGTTCTTATCCAATAGATTTTTTTATGAATGGTACTTGCTGATTTTTTAGAATATTTTGAAAGTACCTTTGCGGCTCTTCCAGTTGGAGCCATTAAGACTGATCTTTTACCTAGAACTGGTAATGACTTTACTAGAGCTGAAACTAGAGTAGTTTTTCCTGTTCCAGCGTAGCCCTTTAGCATAAAGATACTCCTATTTCCTATTGTCGCTACAAATTCAGATATAGCGTGGATTGTCTGATCTTGCTCAACTGTTGGTTGAAATGGAAAATATAATCTTATTTTCTCTTGTAACTTTTTACTTTTCACCAGAACAAGATAAGAAAATAATAGATACTATGATTAATGTATAAAATAGTTTTTAAAAAACTTTTATAAGTTAAAATGCACGTATAGCACGAACATATTCTAATTCGTCCTTATCCAAGTAATTCACACCACTAGTTGTACTTCCGAAATACTTAACCCAAGCTGTTGAGCTACCAAATGCTTCGGTAGAACTCCAATAGTAACTGTTAGAAAAACCACCAATATTTCCTAATCCAAGGGCATTACCCTGTCCAATGTTTTGATGCATTTCAACTAATTCCATTCTAGAAGGTAGAAACCAATCACTATACCCGCCAAGTGTTAAATTTGCACATACATCAGCAGCTGTGTAAGGTGTTGTACAGCCTAATTCAATCATTGCTGTATTTTGAGCTCCAGAACCAATAACGCTTCCAGTTCCAATGTAAGTCCCCATACAACCCCATTGGGAGGCACCATAAGATTGATCAGTTGGAGCAGCAATTAGCCCTCCACCATTTCCATCAAGGTAAAAAACAATACCTCCCTGATAAGTATCTCCAATTAAAGGTGTATATCTACAAGAACCATCACTGTAATTAGCAGTAGGATCATAATTAAAAGCTGTTGGGTCAATACAACCAAATACGAACAGAGATGATAGTGCTGTTAAAGAAGAGTCTAAATATGATACAACTTGAGACAAAGAATCAATAGTAGCATTAGAAGCTGGATCAGCACCTTGAGATACTGTATCCTTGATACATCGACAAGAGTATCCGCGTGCTCTATTATTAAGCCCAACATTGGAACCTGGGCTATTAATATTTAAACGATAGGCAGAGGTACCGCTAACAGAACTACTCCAATAGAGTCCATTCGTACCTACACCGGTAATATTACCATTGCCGTTAAGGCGGTATCCTGCCGTGACCCACTTAAGAGGTGAGGCAAAAGCTCCTGAAGGGTCGTCACTAATCCAGCTTAATCTTTCCTCTAAGAGTTCTGCCTGAGTTGGTAAACGGTAACCACTAGGACATGGGTTATTAACTCCATTAACACCCTGCCATAAGCTATCATTTTGAGGACTTCTCCAATCAAAAGGTGAATTAGGAGCAATAATAAAATTGCTATCTGCTGGTTGGTCTGTGTTACTTAATATGGTCATAGTAGATGAATTTCTACATTGATGGCCATCACTTCTTCTACCCCATTGGTATAAATCTCCATAGGCTAATGTATCTGTTGAGCTAGTTGCTACTTGAGTAGCCCCCAAGTTTCTATCCATCCATGTTTTACCTGTCACTGGATTTGTTACGTCAACAATAGCTGTTGGTACAGTAGCACAAAAAAATGGATTAGCTGGATATTGGGAGAGATAGGAACAGGACCCATCATCCAGATTAGCAATGGAATTATAGTTATCAGCCATTGCATCCATACATCCAAAAACAAATAAAGAAGTTTGAACTGTAAGAGCTGAATCAAGATTTGAGACGACTTGAGATAAAGAATCAATAGTAGTGTTCAATGAAGAGCTTGAAGAACCTCCACCTCCACAATTAGCAAAGTAATTCTCATCTACTAAGTAGCCACAAAGATAACCATCACTTGAATTATTAAATTCTATTGTTTGTAATTCTGAAAGCAATAACGGATTATCTAAATTGCCTGTTCCTAAAGAAGAATTCATACCATCTATTGATAATTACTTGAACCTCCTGCAGAAAGAATAACTAGTTTTTTGTTATTTGGAACACTATATGATCCTGTGATATTATCAGGCCAGTCAAGAATAATTGACTCTATATTACTATTCTTATCTACTAATATTCCATTTATATATTCAGAAAATCCTGCTAGTGATGAGACAACTTGATTTTCATCAACAAGAATTATATCATCAGTTGCCATTCCTGTTTCATTTCCATCAATTACAAAATCTCTACTTGTTGGACTACCTGAATGTAATATATACAATCTTTTATTTGAAGGTACGGTGTACGGGTTAACTAGAGGATTAAAAGAAACAAAATCTCCATCCAATCCTTCAGGAAACCTAAAATCACATCTACTTCCCCCGCTATTAGCTATCATATTAGCAATTGTAGTAGAATCAAGACTTGATGTTGAACTTGAAGAACCACCTCCACAATTTGCAAAGTAATTCTCAT
>PBQB01000038.1 GCA_002724895.1 Flavobacteriales bacterium | reverse complement strand
AGGATAGTACTTTAAAAGATGAAGCTTTAGTTACAGAGGAACCTATATTATCAGATTATCCAGTAGTTGAAGAAGTTCCAGTAGTTGAAGAAGTTCCAGTAGTTGAAGAAGAGGTTCCAGTAGTTGAAGAAGAGGTTCCAGTAGTTGAAGAAGTTCCAGTAGTTGAAGAAGTTCCAGTAGTTGAAGAAGTTCCAGTAGTTGAGGAAGAAGTTCCAGTAGTTGAGGAAGAAGTCTCTGCAGTTGAAGAAGAGGTTCCTGTAGTTGAAAATAGAAGAGAAAAATTAGATATTGGTCTTAAAAAAACAAAGGATAGTTTTTTTGGTAAGTTAGCTAAAACTATTGCAGGAAAGTCACGAATAGATACGTCAATACTTGATGATATTGAAGAAGCACTCATTACATCTGATATCGGAGTAGAAACATCACTAAAGATAATTGAGAAATTAGAAGATAGAGTAGAAAAGGAGAAATATATTAATTCATCCGAAGTGTATGATTTTTTGAAGGAAGAAATTTCTTTATTAATGCATCCGTCTCAAAAAAATGATTTTTCTAATAAGAAACCATATGTTATAATGATAGTTGGTGTAAATGGTGTTGGGAAAACTACAACTATAGGAAAGTTAGCTTATCAATTAAAAAAACAAGGGAAAAAAGTTATGTTGGGTGCAGCGGATACTTTTAGAGCAGCAGCAATAGATCAGTTAGTGGTTTGGGCAAAAAGAATTGGTGTAGATATAGTTAAACAAGAGATTGGTTCAGACCCTGCTTCAGTATGCTATGATACTTTACAATCAGCGAAAGCAAATAATGTGGATGTAGTAATAATTGATACTGCAGGAAGATTACATAATAAAATTAACTTAATGAATGAGCTTACCAAGATAAAGAAAGTTATGAGTAAAATAGTTCCTGATTCACCCCATGATGTAATGCTTATTTTGGATGCTTCAACTGGGCAAAATGCTATTGAACAAGCTAAACAATTTACTAATGCAACCAATGTTTCATCGATTTCATTAACTAAATTGGATGGTACAGCAAAAGGAGGAGTAATTATTGGCATTTCAAATCAATTTAAGATTCCAGTAAGATATATTGGAATTGGTGAAGGAATTGAAGATTTACAGGAATTTAAAAAGAAGGATTTTATAGATTCATTATTTAGTTAATGCGAGTTAAAAATTTTAAAAAAAATAAAATTAATGTCATTACTTTAGGATGTTCAAAGAATATTTATGATTCTGAAGTTCTAATGGGTCAGTTAACTGCAAATAAAATTAATGTTGAACATGAGTCAAAAAAAGATGATGCAAATATAGTTGTAATAAATACGTGTGGTTTTATTGATAATGCTAAGGAAGAATCAATTAATACGATTTTAGAACAAGCTAAAAGAAAAGAAAATGGTTATATCGATAAACTATTTGTAACAGGATGTCTTTCCGAAAGATATAAAGATGATTTAGAAAAGGAAATTACTGATGTTGATCAATATTTTGGAACTAAAGATCTTCCAAAACTTTTACATGTTTTAGGTGCAGATTATAAACATGAACTATTAGGTGAAAGATTAACTACTACGCCAAAACATTACGCATATTTAAAGATATCTGAGGGGTGTAATAGACCATGTTCATTTTGTGCAATTCCATTAATGCGAGGAAAACATAAATCAAAATCAATTGAAAGTTTAGTTGCTGAGGCTAATAATTTAGCATTACAAGGCATAAAAGAGATAATTTTAATTGCTCAAGATTTAACATTTTATGGTTTAGATATATACAAAAAAAGAAAGTTAGCTAGTTTAATTAATGAATTATCAAATATTAACGGAATAGAATGGATACGATTACATTATGCATTTCCAACTTCCTTTCCAGAAGATGTTTTAGATGTAATTAGATCAAACAGTAAAGTATGTAAATATATAGATATTCCATTGCAACATATTAATGATGATATTTTAAAGTCAATGAAGAGAGGTACTAATAAGATTAAGACTAATAAATTATTAATGAAATTTAGAGAAAAAGTACCTAATATTGCTATTAGAACAACACTAATTATTGGATACCCTGGAGAAACTCATGAACAATTTTTAGAACTAAAGAAATGGGTACAAGAAACAAAATTTGATAGATTAGGTGTATTTACTTACTCACATGAAAAGGATACTTCTGCATATAATTTAATAGATTCTGTTTCGGAGGAGTTAAAAAAATCTAGAGCCAAAGAAATTATGGATATTCAAAGTGAAATTTCATTTAAACTAAATAAACAGAAATTAGGAAAAGTATTTAAAGTTCTTTTTGATAGAAAAGAGGGAGATTATTTTATTGGTCGCACACAATTTGATAGCCCTGATGTTGATAATGAAGTTTTG
Organism: Flavobacteriales bacterium; assembly: GCA_002724895.1. Taxonomy (GTDB): domain Bacteria; phylum Bacteroidota; class Bacteroidia; order Flavobacteriales; family BACL11. Next base: position 12,869 of record PBQB01000038.1, on the reverse strand, counting down.
GTTAATGCTAAAAAAAACTATGTAAGAATTGGAGATTTTGCTAATGTCATTATAAAAGAAATTGATCATTATGATTTATATGGTGAAATTATTAATTAGTTAATGAATATTTTATTTTTGTATTTAAATATTTAACAAATGTTTGAAAATTTATCTGAAAAATTAGAAAGAGCTTTCAAAGTTCTAAAGGGTAGTGGCAGTATTTCTGAAATTAATGTTGCTCAAACAATGAAGGAAATTAGAAAAGCATTGCTTTCTGCAGATGTAGATTATAAAACAGCAAAACAATTTACATCAAAAGTTAAAGAAAAGGCAATAGGTCAGAAGGTGTTAACATCTGTTGAACCAGGTCAACTTTTAACTAAAATCATGAAAGATGAATTAACTGAATTAATGGGCAGTGATTCTTCTGAAATTAATTTGAAATCACACAATAATGTTATTTTAGTTGCTGGTTTGCAAGGTTCGGGTAAAACAACATTTTCTGGAAAATTAGCTTTATATTTAAAATCGAAAAAAAATTTCCGTCCTTTATTGGTCGCATGTGATGTGTATCGTCCTGCAGCAATTGATCAACTTGAAGTATTATCTAAGCAAGTTAATGTTGATGTTTTTACAGATAGAGAAAGTAAGGATCCTATTGAGATAGCAAAAAAATCAATCAAATTTGCTAATGAAAACAATAATAATGTAACAATTATTGATACTGCTGGAAGATTAGCGATTGATGATCAGATGATGCAAGAAATAGAAAAAATTAAAAATGAAGTAAATCCAAATGAAACATTATTTGTTGTTGATTCAATGACAGGTCAAGATGCAGTTAATACTGCCAAAACATTTAATGATAGATTAGATTATGACGGTGTTGTTTTAACAAAACTTGATGGCGATACACGAGGTGGAGCAGCTCTTACTATTAGATCTGTAGTAAATAAACCAATTAAATTTATAGGAACTTCGGAAAAAATGGATGGGCTAGATACTTTTCATCCAGATAGAATGGCTAGTCGAATATTAGGAATGGGAGATGTTATTTCGCTAGTAGAAAGGGCTCAACAACAGTATGATGAGGAGGAAGCAAGAAAGGTACAAAAGAAAATTGCAAAAAATCAATTTGGTTTTGATGACTTTTTAAAGCAAATTCAACAGATAAAGAAAATGGGTAACATTAAAGATTTAATGGGAATGATTCCTGGAATGGGTAAAGCGATCAAAGGTATGGATATAGATGACGATGCTTTTAAAGGAATAGAAGCTATAATCAATTCTATGACAAAAGAAGAAAGAAAAAACCCTAAAATATTAAATGGAAGTAGAAGAAAAAGAATTGCTGATGGAAGTGGTAAAGAAGTTTCAGAAGTAAATCAGTTAGTAAAACAGTTTTCTCAGATGGGTAAAATGATGAAAATGATGCAAGGTGGTGGTGCAAAACAAATGATGGAGATGATGAAAAATAGAGGAGGTTTCCCAAAAATGTAACTATGAAGATATTAGATGGAAAAAATATTGCAAATGATATATTTGATGAAATTAAAATTGAAGTTAGTCAACTATACACATCAAAGGGTCAAAAACCTCATTTAGTAGCAATTTTAGTCGGTAATAATGGTGCAAGTCAAACTTATGTTAATGCAAAGGTTAAAGCATGTGAATATGTTGGTTTTAAATCTACACTAATCCATTTAGAAGATAGTATTTCTGAATATGATCTTTTATCTAAAATTAACGAGATTAATAAAAATAATTCTATTGATGGACTAATAGTTCAACTCCCATTACCAGATCATATAAGTGAAAAAAAAGTGACAGAATCAATTTCACCATCAAAAGATGTTGATGGTTTTCATCCAGAAAATTTAGGAAAGATGGTTTTAAATTATCCTACTTTTTTACCTGCTACTCCTGCAGGTATTCTTGAATTATTAAAAAGGAATAATATTAGTACTTCAGGAAAGCATTGTGTAGTTGTAGGTAGAAGTAATATTGTAGGTTTACCGATAAGTATTTTAATGGGAAAAAATAACAAAATTGGAAATTGTACTGTTACTATTACTCATAGTAGAACAAAAAATATAAAAGAAATCACTAAAAGCGCCGATATTTTAATTGTTGCTTTAGGAAAAGCAGAATTTATTAGTTCAGATATGATAAAAAAAGGAGTTTGTATTATTGATGTAGGTATTACAAGGGTTAAATCTGATTTTACAAAAAGTGGTTGGAAGTTATTAGGAGATGTAAATTTTGATTCAGTTAAAGATAAATGTAGTTATATAACACCTGTTCCTGGTGGAGTAGGTCCAATGACAATTGCTATGTTGCTTAAAAACACATTAAAATCATTTAAATTAAATGTTCATTAATTTTTAGTATATTTGAAAAAATTTTGGGTTGTTCCCAAGTAGTATTAATTAAATTTAAAAACAAATATGGAAGGTACAGTAAAATGGTTTAACGCCAGTAAAGGTTATGGTTTTATCGAAGGTTCTGATGGAACTGATTACTTTGCTCATTTTCAAGAAATTCAAGTAGAAGGCTATAAAACTTTGAAAGAAGGTGCTGCAGTAACATTCGAAGCAGGAGAAGGAGATAAAGGACCTGTAGCAAAAAATATTGAGAAAACAGAATAAGTCTTCAAAATTCAATATAATTTAAATGGATCTGTTTTTACAGGTCCATTTTTTTTATATTCTCTTCCAAAAATTTAATTTTATCTCTAATTTTTCCAGCTTCTATAAAATTTAATTCTTTTGCGGCTTTTTGCATTTGTTGTTTTAACTTTTTGATACTTATTTTTATCTCTTTTGGATTTTTTAAATCATCTTCGATATCTAAATTTTTATTTTCTTTGTTTTTGTACGGATTGAGTTCTTCTATTAAAATATTTTCTTTTCTTTTAATCAGTGGTTTTGGTTTGATATTATTTTTTTTGTTGTATTTTTTTTGTTCAGATCTTCTATTAGTTGTAGTTTCAATAGTTTTTCTCATTGAATTTGTAATAGTATCTGCATACATTATAACTAATCCATTTATATTTCTTGCAGTTCTTCCTGCAGTTTGTGTTAAGGCTCTTTCAGATCTTAAAAAACCTTCTTTATCAGCATCCATAATAGCAACTAAGCTTACTTCAGGTAGGTCTAATCCTTCTCTTAATAGATTTACGCCAATCAATACATCAAAAATCCCTTTTTTAAGCCCCTGTATAATTTCTACTCTTTCAATTGTATCAACATCTGAATGAATATATCTACAATTTATATTAAATCTTTTTAAATATTTATTTAATTCTTCAGCCATTCTTTTTGTAAGAGTAGTAATTAAAACACGTTCTTGTTTGGGTATTCTAATGTTAATTTCATTTATTAAATCGTCTATTTGATCTTCAATTGGTCTTACTTCAATTTTTGGGTCTAGTAATCCTGTTGGTCTTATTATCTGTTCAATTATTACTCCATTTGATTGTTCCAGTTCATATTCTGCAGGAGTTGCACTAACATAAATTGTTTGATTTGATAGGTGTTCAAATTCTTCAAATTTTAATGGCCTGTTATCTAATGCAGCCAAAAGTCTAAATCCATGGTCAACCAAATTTTTTTTTCTAGAAAAATCTCCTCCATACATTGCTTTAATTTGGGGAATGGTTACATGACTTTCATCTATTATTGTTATATAATCCTTCGGAAAATAATCTAATAAACAAAATGGTCTACTTCCTTTTTTTCTCCCATCTAAATATCTAGAATAATTTTCAATTCCTGAACAATAACCTAATTCTTTTATCATTTCTATATCAAAGTTTGTTCTTTCTTCTAATCTTTTAGCTTCTTGATTAAACCCATCATTTTTAAACTGCTCAACTTCTTTTAAAAGATCTTTTTGAATATTAAAAATAGCTGAATTAAGATTTTCTTTAGACGTTACAAAAATATTTGCAGGATATATAATTATTTCATCTTCAGAATTGATAATTTTATGATTAATTAGATTAAAAGTTTCTATTTCTTTAATATTATTACCAAAAAAATGTATCCTATATGCAATATCATTATAAGCTAAAGCTACATCTATACTTTCTCCATTTACTTTAAAATTCCCTTTTTGTAATTTTTCGGTAGTTCTACTATATAATGATTGTACTAGTTTATTTAATAATTGAGACCTATTTATATTTTCTCCCACTTTAACATTTATAATCCCATTGTGAAATTCTTCAGGATTTCCTATTCCATATATGCAACTAACAGACGAAACAACAATAACATCTTTTCTACCAGACAAAAGTGAAGATGTTGTATTTAATCTATATTTTTCAATTTGTTCATTTATAGATAAGTCTTTTTCAATATATAAACCAGTACTAGGAACATATGCTTCTGGTTGATAATAATCATAATATGAAACAAAATATTCAACAGCGTTATTTGGAAAAAACTGTTTAAATTCACTAAATAATTGTGCTGCCAATGTTTTATTATGACTTAGTACAAGTGTAGGTCTATTAACATGATTTATTATATTGGCTACTGTAAAAGTTTTTCCAGAGCCTGTAACTCCTAATAAAGTTTGGTATTTTTCTCCTTCAATAATACCATCAGTTAATTGTTTTATTGCTTCAGGTTGATCTCCTGTTGGTGAAAATTCAGAAGTTAGTTGAAAGCTCATAAGTACTTATTGATTATTTCAATTTTAGACTTTATTTTTTTTATTTGTTCTTTCATTAGGGATAATTTTTTTTCTGATTCAATGGTAATACTGTTAGTTTTATTGCTTTTAGCAAAAAATGTTAAATTGTTTTCATATTGATGAACTTTGAGTTTTAAACTTGTATATTCTAGTTTTAATTCTTTTAATTCATTTTTTAAAAAGTACTTATTTTTATTGTTTTCATTAATTATAATCTTATAAATTAAAATTTCTAATTCAAAATTGTTAGAATGATTTTGAAATTTTTTATTTAAGGCATCAGAAATTTTAAAATTGATTTTATTATTTATATCCTGACCAATTGTTGACCATTTATTTAATAATTTATTTATGGTAGAACTAATTTCTTTTTTTTCATTTTTAAATTTAATGTTTGTAATTTCTTTTAATAATTCTTTTTTCTTAACTAAATTTTCATTTTTTTTTCTTTGTTTCTCTTTGTTCATTTTATTTTTTGCATTAAAAAAAATATTACATGCAGACTTAAATCTTTTAGTTATTTTTTTAGATTTTGAGGAGTTAATATATTTTATGCTATTCATTTTTTTCTGAAGTAAAATTAATTTCTTACTGGTCTCTTCCCAGTTTGTATTTTTTTGCATTTTCTCTGCTTCTAAACAAATATTTTCTTGTTTTTTAATTATTGCTTTATTTTTTTCTTTTACTTCATTGAAAAATAATTTTTTAGTTTCGTAAAAATTATTTAAGGCTTTTTGTTTGTTAATTATAGCTTTTGTATTTGATTTCCTATCTAATCCTTTTATTTCCCCCCATTCTTTTAATAATAAATTACATTTTTCAGTTAATAGATTCCATTCTTTGAAGGATTTTGGCTGTGCATCTACTAATTGATAGATCTTTTTTGAAATATTATTTTTTGATGTAATTAGTTCTTTTTGTTTTTTCTTTAATTCAACAAAGTATTCATTTCTTTTTTTGTTAAAAGTTGAACTTGCAATTTTAAATCTATCCCATAATTTTTGCCGTATTTCTTTTTTTACTGGTCCAGTTAATTTCCATTCTTGATGTAATGCTTGTAATATTTTATAACTTTTGTTGACATCTTTATTACTGCTAAGTTTTTCTGCTTGTTCACAAATATTTTCTTTTGTTTTTTTGTTTCTATTAAAGTCAATATCTCGTAAATCTTTATTTATTTTAATGAAGTCATAAAAAACTTCTATAGCATAATGATACGAACTCCAAAGATCTTTTTTCATATGAATTGGTACGGGGCCAATTTCTTTCCATTTATTTGTTAATTTTTTAAAATTTATAAAAGTATCTTTTAATGATTCTTTCTCTTTTGTTATATTATAAATTTCTTCAATAATATTTTTCTTATTATTGAAGTTGTTATTTTCTTCTTTTTCTTGTTTTTTTCTGTATTCAAATTTTTTCTTTTTGTATGCTTTAAATTTAATTTCAAAATCTTTCTCTTCAGAAGATTTAATGTTATCTTTTTTATTTATTTTTTGGTAAAAAATTGCTTTTAATGAATCCACTTTTCTATTAACATTATACGGATTTTCATCATTAATTAGAGTATCCATGTAATTAAGTAACTCACTTACATCTAAATTTTGAATTTTTATTTCTTCCACTTATTTTTTATTATTAAAACAAATTTACTAACTATTCCATATTTTCCATGATTCCTCAGCTTGTATAAATAGCATTTCTAAACCATTAATTACTTCGCAATTTTTTTTCAGACCTAATTTTTGAAATAAAGTTAATTCTGGATTATATACTAAATCAAAAAGTAAGTGATCTTTTGTTAATAAATCATAAGGTATTTCAGGAAATGAATTAATATTTGGAAACATACCTAAAGGAGTACAATTGATTATTATTTTGTTTTTTTTAATTATTTCTTTTGTTAATTTTTTATAATTAAGTGATGTATTTCTTGAAACCGTTAAATGATTAATATTAAGTTGATCTAATGAATACTTAATTGCTTGTGCACTACCTCCATTTCCTAAAACTAATGCGTTTTTTTTGTTTTTAATTTTTTTGTAAATACTTTTTGTGAAGCCAATTGTATCTGTATTGTGACCAATAATTTTTCCATTATTTATTTGAATTGTGTTTACGGCATTTATAATTTTTGCTTCTTTAGAAAGATCATCTAAAAATGGAATAATACTTGTCTTATATGGTATTGTAATATTTAGACCACTTAATGAATATTTAGAAATCAAATATTTTAATTTAGATATGTTATTAATTTCTAAATTTATGTACTGATAATTTTTATATTTTTCTTTTTGAAATTTATTATTAAAATATTTATACGAAAATGAATGTTGTAGCTCCGATCCAATTAAAGCAAAAGTTTTCATTATTTATTTTGATTAGTAGAGAATTTTTCTAGAGCATATATAATTCCCATTGAAGTAAAAAATAATAAAATTGCAATTGATGTTTCTAAATTTATACTTTCAGGCATATACCAAATATAATCAATAACTTTAGTTTTACCATCAATAACAATACTCTTGCCTATTTTCTTCCAAGGCCAAATAACTAATAGTGATCCTACAATAAATCCAGTTAGCATTGATAATGTTTGATCTTTATATTTCTTTAAAAGCCAGGCTATTATGTGTGAAAATGCTAGAAGTCCGAAAATAGATCCCAATCCAAATAAGACTAAAAGGGTATAATTAAGTTCAATAATAGCATCTACTAATAATAATTCATAATTTCCTAAAAGAATTAAAATAAAGGATCCTGATAATCCTGGCAGCATCATTCCGCTGATTCCTATAATTCCACACATAAATACAAAAAAAGGATTGCTATTTTCATTTCCTGGATTCATCAATGATATTGTAGTAGCTACCATTATGCTTATAAAGCATATTATTAAATTAAGTGTATTCCATTTTTTAATTCTTTTTGCTACAAAGTATATCGAAGCTAGTATTAAACCAAAAAAGAATGACCAAATCAATATAGGGTGGTGAAAAAATAAATATTTAAAAATCTTAGCGATACTAAACATACTTACCAGGCTTCCAAAAAAAATTGTAACTAAAAAATAAAAATTAGTGTATTTAATAAAATCAACATATTTAAATTTTAGTAAAAGTTTTAAAGCGTGTTTATCAAATGATTTGAGAGAGTTTATTAAAGGCTCATATATTCTAGTAATTAAAGCTATTGTTCCTCCTGAAACACCAGGAATTACATTCGCTATACCCATTCCTATCCCTTTAAGAAATAATATAAAATAATATTTAAGCATTATAAGAATTTTTTAAAAGTATCTGCACGAAGTCCGAGTCTTAAACATTCAAGAGGAATAATATCGTCATATGATATATTTCCTAAATTAACATTTAAACCAAATTTATTAATAAACCATGATTGTTGAGATTTTTTAGGAGCCTCCCAAATAATTTGTTCAATTGAGGTTTTTTTAACTATATCATCTATAAGGTCAGATTTTATATTTCCATTTTCTTCACAAATTCCAATATTTCCTCCTTCTCGTGCCTCAGCTATTATTTTCCAACTTCCTGCAATTATTTCTTTTTCAATATTTTCCAACCATTTATCATTTTCTATATTTTTTGTTTTACTTCCTACTTCACTCAATACAATGAAATTTTTAGAGAATTTTTTAATTTGATTACACTTTTCACTATGATCTATATCTATACATCCATCAGATATTTCTACCATAGATATTCCTAAGTGATTAACAAAATCTTCATACTCTTTTATTTTATTTCTGGAAAAAAAATATTCAAATAAAGTTCCTCCAAGGTAAACCTGTATGTTATTCTTTTGATATAATCTAACTTTTTCAATTATGTTTGGAGTAATTATACTTGTTCCAAATCCGAGCTTAATAATATCGGTGTATTCTTTACTTGTTTCTAAAAAATATTTTGCTTGAGAAAGACTTATACCTTTATCTATCATCATAGTAATGCCTTCTTTTCTTGTTTTTTTTGTTCTTAATTTTTTATTTGTAATAATAGACTCCATTGGAAAAAGATTAATAAACAAAGATAGTAATCATTTAGTAAACAAAAATTTAATTATGTAGATTTGTTTTTTTAAAGTTATGACATTAATAAAATCAATTTCTGGTATTAGAGGTACAATTGGAAGCCAAGTAGGGGATGATTTGACTCCTTTAGATATAGTTAAATTTACTGCTTCTTATGCAAAATTTATAAATGAAAGTTCAAATCTTAACAACAAGATTATAATTGGTAGAGATGCTAGAATTTCAGGTGAAATGGTTAGTAGTATTGTTAAAGGAACACTTATTGCTTCTGGATTTGATGTTATTGATTTAGGGTTATCTACAACTCCAACTGTTGAAATGGCAGTAAAATTAGAAAATGCTGATGGAGGTATAATAATTACTGCTAGTCATAATCCAAAGCAATGGAATGCATTAAAGTTGCTTAATAGTGATGGTGAATTTATTTCATCAGAAGAAGGAATAAAGGTTTTAAATTATGCTGAAAATAATCAGTTTAATTTTGTTAGTGTTTCTGATTTAGGAAGTTGCTGTTATAATAATGATTACAATTCAATTCATATAGATAAAGTTTTAGATTTACCTTTAGTTAATGTAAATGAAGTTAAGAAAGCAAATCTTAAAGTTGTAGTCGATGCTGTAAATTCTACAGGTGGTATTTTAGTTCCTATGCTATTGCAAAAAATGGGTGTAAATTGCATCAAGCTATATTGTGAACCTAATGGTGATTTTCCACATAATCCTGAACCATTATCAGAAAATTTACAAGATATTTCAAGTTTAGTAGTGAAAGAAAAAGCTGATTTAGGAATTGTTGTAGACCCAGATGTAGACAGACTAGCATTTATTTGTGAAGATGGAAGCATGTTTGGTGAAGAATACACACTTGTTTCTGTTGCAGATTATATTTTAAGTAAAAATCCTGGTAATACTGTTTCTAACCTTTCATCAACAAGTGCACTCGCTGAAGTTACAAGTAAATATAGTTGTAGTTATTCTGCTTCTGCTGTTGGAGAAGTGAATGTGGTTAAAAAAATGAAAGAAGTTAATGCTGTTATTGGCGGAGAAGGTAATGGGGGAGTCATTTATCCTGAGTTACATTATGGGAGAGATGCTATTGTTGGAATAGCTTTATTTCTCACTCAACTTGTTGAGTCAAAATTGTCTGTGAGTAATTTAAGAGATAGGTATCCAAAATTTTATATGTTAAAAAGGAAAATACAATTAAGTGAAAAAATTAATATTGAAGATATTTTTAACTTTTTGCATTCTCATTATGAAAAAGAGAATAAAATAAATATTGATGGGTTAAAAATCCATTTTGATAATGGGTGGGTACATTTACGGAGATCAAATACTGAACCAATTATTCGTATTTATGTTGAAGGAAGAACCCAAAAAGATGCTAATTGTATTTTTGAGAATGTAAATGAATTAATTAAGGCTTTTATTTAGTAATGCAAAGGATTTATTTAGACAATGCAGCTTCTACTCCAATTTCAAGTGATGTAATTGATGTTATGAAAAATTTGATGGAGAGCACATATGGAAATCCGTCATCAGTTCATTCTTATGGTAGACAAGCAAAAATAATTATTGAGGATGCTAGAAAAAAAATTGCACAAATATTAAATACTAGTCCTGGAACAATCTTTTTTACATCAGGAGGTACAGAATCTGATAATATGGCAATTAATTCTTCAATTAAGAAATACAATATACGTCATGCTATAACTTCAAAAATATCGCATCATGCGGTTTTATATCCACTACAAGAACTTGCTAATGACGGAGTAATTGAATTATCTTATGTTGATATAGATAATGATGGAAAAATTTCAGTTGATCATCTTGAAACACTCTTAAAAGAAAAACCAAGATCATTTGTTTCAATTATGCATGCTAATAATGAAATTGGAATAATTCAAGATATTAAAACTATTGGTGAGTTATGTAAAGCTTATAATGCTATATTTCATTCAGACACTGTCCAAACTGTTGGACATTATTTGTTTAATATGCAAGATCTTGATTTGCATTTTATGGCCGCTTCTGCNCATAAGTTTCATGGTCCNAAAGGAATNGGTTTTGTTTATATTTCTGAAGAAATTCAAATTAAACCCTATATTCTTGGAGGAAGTCAGGAAAGAAACATGAGAGCTGGNACAGAAAGTATTTATTTAATTGCTGGNCTAGCAAAAGCTATGGAAATTGCTTATGAAAATTTATCTGATGATACTAATTATATAAAAGGTCTCAAACTATACATGATTAATTTATTAGAATCTGAATTTCCTATGNTTAGTTTTAATGGTTGTTCTAACAATTTAGATCAAACTTTGTATACAGTTTTAAACATTAGTCTTCCAAAAAATAGTAACACAGAAATGTTATTATTTAATTTAGATATTGAAGGTATTTCTTGNAGTGGGGGAAGTGCATGTGCTTCTGGAACTAANATGGGGTCNCATGTTTTATCTTTTTTAAATCCAGAATCTAATAGAATAGGAATTAGATTTTCATTTTCAAAATATAATTCAAAAGAAGATATTANCTATACAGTAAAAAAATTAAAAGAATTATATTTTTAGTTTTTTAATTTTAATATTAAAAAAAGCGAAGGCTANAGTCATAATTGGACTTATAATGTTAAAGAAACAAAATGGCATGTAGGTAAGTGTACTAACTCCTAATATTGCTGATTGAGTTGCTCCACATGTATTCCATGGTATAAGAACAGAGGTAACAGTACCTGTATCTTCTAATGTCCTACTTAAATTTTCAGAAGCTAAACCTTGTTCTTTGTATGCATCAGAAAACATTCTTCCTGGAACTACAATTGAGAGATATTGATCAGATGTAGTTATATTAAAAAANAAGCAAGTTCCAGCAGTAGAACTTATTAATTTAATNGTNTTTTTAGTATTTTNAATTANAGGANNAGTNATTCTTTTTAANAAACNAGCNCCTTGCATTGCACCACTAAAAAACATNGCAGATATAATTAGCCAAATTGTATTAAGCATTCCATGCATCCCACCTGATGANAAAATATTATTAATCATATCATTTTCTGTTTCAATATAAGTTTCACTNGTAATTGCCTGAATTATNGATANACATATTGNTTTAAAGCCAAAGNTTTCTTCANCTGATAATGTTGTTAAAACATCAGNTTGAAAAATAATTGCAAAAANACATCCCAATAATGATGCAATCATCAAAGATTTTAATGGAGGTNTTTTATATATTATTAAAATAATAAGAATTATNGGTGTNAAGAATAACCAAAAATTTATATTAAATGTGTTTTCAAGCACTTTTAATATCTGATTGATATTTTGGATATTAATTTCATTTGTAGAGGATCCTAAAAAAGAAAAAATTATGATAGTAATTAGAAAAGATGGAACTGTAGTGTACATCATGTATCTTATATGTAAAAATAAATCTGATTTAGTTACAGCTGCAGCAACGTTTGTTGTATCAGACATAGGAGACATTTTATCTCCAAAATATGCTCCAGAAATAATTGCACCACTAATAATACCATTTGAAAAGCCTAACGCTTGACCTATTCCTATGAGAGCAATTCCTACAGTAGCTATCGTACTCCATGAGCTTCCACTTGCTAAAGCAACCATTGCACTAATTAAACAACAAGCAACTAAAAAAATATCTGGATGTAAAATTTTTAAACCATAGTACATCATTGCAGGAATAATTCCACTTATAAGCCATGTTCCAGATAATGCTCCAACTAATAGCAGAATAAATAAAATAAGACTACTATCCTTTATATTTGTTATTATGGAGTCTTGAATTCTTGACCATTTTTTTTTATAAATTAGAGCTATAATAATTGCACAGAATCCTGAAAACAATAGAGCATATTGATTAGCACCTTCTAATGATTCACTTTTATAGAAATATAAATTATAAGCAATTAGTGATATTAATATAATTAATGGCAATAAAGCTACTGCATATGGAATTTTTTTTTGCATTAATTATTATTATGATTTGCTCAAAAAAACTTATAAATCAAGTTACTCATTTTCTTCATAGTAACCGTAGCCAGAGTTAGTTCCATAACCATATCCATACCCATACCCATATCCAGATGATGAATATTTATAGTCATTAATTATAATAT
>PBQB01000037.1 GCA_002724895.1 Flavobacteriales bacterium | reverse complement strand
TATACTCTTCAACTATTACTTCCATAAGATCTCCTCTAGACCCTTGAATAGCATATTGCCATGATTTTTTTATATCACCCGAATTTTTTACAAGTGATTGTCCTTTTCCAGAGCTAGACATTAATGGTTTAACTACGCATGGGTACCCACAATAATTAACTCCATTTTTTAATTCTTTATATGAGGAAGCATATCTATATTTTGCAGTTCTAATACTTAAATCCTTTGCAGCAAGATCTCTTATAGCTTTTCTATTCATAGTAAAGTTTGCCGCTTTAGCTGATGGTACTACTCTAATACCTTGATTTTCATACTTAAAAAATTGCTCGGTTCTAATGCTTTCAACTTCTGGAACAATAATATTGGGATTATGTTTTTCAACAATTTTATCAAGAGCATTTCCATCTAACATATTAATGACTTCAAAACTATTAGCAACTTGCATTGCAGGAGCATTGGCGTAAGAGTCTACAGCAATTACTTTTTGTCCTAATCTTTGAAATGCAATAACAAGCTCCTTACCTAATTCTCCCGAACCTAACAATAAAATTTTATTTCTCATTACTTATGATTTACTTTTAATTTTTGTGCAATATATTTTCCTAATACATCAAATTCTATATTGACATAATCTCCTATTTGTAGCTTGTGCAAGTTTGTGTTTTGAAAGGTATATGGAATAATTGCAACATGAAAAGAGGTTTGGTCAACATCAAATACTGTCAAACTAATACCGTTAACACAAATGGAGCCTTTTTCAACTGTTATATGTTCACACTTGTTATGTTGAAATTTAAACACATGTGATCCTTTTTCTTTAACAATTTGAATGCATTTTGCAGTTAAATCAACATGGCCCTGAACAATATGTCCATCAAATCTATCACTAAGCTTCATACATCTCTCAATATTTATCTTTGAGCCTATTTTTAAATAATTTAAATTTGTTTTGTCTAAAGTTTCTTTTACCGCAGTTACTGAATAAATATTATCTTTAATATCAGAAATACTTAAACAAACTCCATTATGGGCAACACTTTGATTTATTTTTAATTCGTGAGAAATCGAAGATTTGCAATAAATTTTTAGATTTCCTTTGTTCTTTTCTAAATTTAGAACCTCAACAACCTCCTCAATTATTCCTGTAAACATGTTAATAATCTATAATTTGTTCTTCTATTTTTGGCATTTTACGTTTTTTATATAATTGTGTTCGTAATTGAGGTTTAAAACCGGCCTCTTTAATACACTCTTGTATACTTTTAGCTGTAAATCGATAAGGGGCCCCTGCAGCTGACACAACGTTTTCTTCAATCATGATTGAACCCATGTCGTTAGCTCCGCCATGCAGACTTAATTGTGCTGTCTCAGGGCCAACAGTTAACCATGATGTTTGAATATTTTTAATATTGGGTAACATAATTCTAGATAAAGCTATCATTTTTAAATATTCATTATTTGTTACATTATTCTTGATTCCTTTTACTCTTTTTAAAAGTGTTCCATCGTCCATAAATGGCCAGGGAATGAATGCTAAAAATCCATTTTCATTTTTTGGTCTCATTTCTTGAACCTCTCTAATTCTCACTAAATGCTCAAATCTTTCTTCTATTGTCTCAATATGACCAAACATCATTGTTGCCGATGTAGTAATGCCCAAGGTGTGAGCTGTTTTCATAATATTTAGCCATTCTTGCCCTGTACACTTTCCTTTAGAGATCAATCTTCTTACCCTATCATTTAAAATCTCTGCTCCAGCTCCTGGCATACTATCCATTCCTGCTGCTTTTAGTTCTGATAAAACCTTGCTATGTGAATAATTTCCTATTTTACAAATATGAGCAATTTCAGGAGGGCCTAATGCATGTAATTTAATTTGAGGAAACATTTTTTTTAATTTTTTAAAAAGGTCCGTATAAAAATCTAGACCTAAATCAGGGTGATGCCCTCCTTGTAATAAAAGCTGGTCTCCTCCATACTTAATTGTTTCAACAATTTTTTTCTTATATGTTTTAATATCTGTTATGTAAACCTCCGCGTGTTTTGGTGGTCTGAAAAAATTACAAAATTTACAGTTTGCAATACATGCATTAGTTGTATTTACATTTCTATCAATTTGCCAAGTGACAATATTTTTAGGTGTTGATTCCTTTCTTAATTGATCAGCAACACACATTAACTCAGATGTGGGAACATTATGATATAAATAGCTCCCTTCTTCTATAGATAAAAAATCTTTTTTTAATGCGCGTAAAATCAACTCGCTACTCTGCATAAAAATATTAAATTTGTTTGTTCAAAATTACACAATATTATGAATACCATAATCAAAAAAAAAGATACATTTTCTAATAAAGAAAATTTAATTATTATATGTAATAAATTAAATCTTTTACATGAATTTAAATTGACTGATTTAGAGCTTTCTTATGTTGAAAAAAAATGGAAAGCTGAAGAGGAACTAATTTTTGTTAATCAATATTTTAGAAGTGTTTTAATTATCAAAGAAAAAGTAGAAAAAAATAAATCTAAAAAATTAGAACACATAAGATTATTAGGGCTAAAAACATATGAGCTTCTTAAAAAAGAGAAAAAAATTTCCATAATTAATAAAGCGTTAAATACTGATGAGTTGCTATCATTAATTGAGGGATTTGTTTTATCCTCTTATTCTTTTGATAAACATAAAACAACCAAAACATCTAATTTAAAATTATCAATATCTATAGTAGATAAAAAAATAAAACAAACAGATATTGCAGAATTACAAAATATTGTTAGAGGTGTTTTCTTAACAAAAGATTTAGTTAATGAACCCTTTTCCCACTTGACAGCAACAGACTTAGCAAATAAAATAAAAGAAATTAGTGTAAAATCTAATATCAAGATACAAGTTCTTAAAAAACCTCAAATTTTAAAATTAAAAATGGGAGGTCTCATTGCTGTAAATAAAGGTAGCATAGATGGACCAACTTTCTCTATTTTAGAATGGAAACCAAATAATCATAAAAATAAAAAGCCTATTGTCTTAATAGGAAAAGGAATTGTATTTGATACTGGAGGATTAAGCTTAAAACCAACAACAAACTCTATGGACATGATGAAAGTAGATATGGGTGGGGCTGGAGCAGTAATTGGCGCAATGTATGCTATTGCTTTAAACAAAATTAACTGTCATGTAATCGCCTTAGTTCCCGCTACAGATAATCGACCATCAGGCAATGCTTATGCTCCTGGAGATGTAATCACGATGCATGATGGGACTAAAGTTGAAGTGCTAAATACAGATGCCGAAGGAAGAATGATACTTGCTGATGCGCTTAGTTATTCAAAAAAATATAATCCTGAATTAGTAATTGACCTAGCGACCCTTACTGGATCCGCCGCGAATACTATTGGGCATTTTGGAATTGTATCAATGCATCAAAATGCAAAAAGACAACACTCTCAATTAAAGTCAATTGGAGATATTTATCATGAACGATTAGCAGAAATGCCTTTTTGGAATGATTATAGAGAACTTATTGAATCAGATATAGCAGATATTAAAAATGTTGGAGGCCCTATTGCTGGAGCGATTACTGCGGGTAAATTTTTAGCACATTTTATTCATTCGCCTTGGATTCATCTTGATATAGCCGGTCCAACGTACGTAAAAAAGAAATATGGATATAGAGGAAAAGGAGCAACTGGTATGGGTGTAAGATTATTATATCACTTTATCAAAAATTACAACTAAATGAAGAAAAGAAAAAATAAATTAGGAATTACCATTGGAGATTTTAATGGAATTGGGGCTGAGATAATAATAAAAACATTTAAGGACAACAGAATGATGGATTTTTGTACTCCCATCATCTTTAGTTCTAGTAAAATTATATCTTTTTACAGAAAACTATTAAAATATCATGATTTTAATTTTAATGTAATTAATGCAATTAAAAATGCTCACCCAAAAAAAGTAAATTTATTAAACATCTCAAATGAAGATATTAACCTTAATGTTGGTGAAAGTTCAGATAATAGTGGAAAATATGCATATAAATCCATTATGAAAGCTTGTGAAGCTTTAAAGACTGATGAGATAAATAGTTTAATAACAGCTCCAATAAACAAATTAAACATAAAAAACTATAAAAATGATTTTATTGGTCATACTGAATTATTAGGAAAAGAGTTTGAAGGGGTACCTCTGATGATGATGGTTAGTGACATTATGAAAATTACATTTATAACAGGTCATATTCCCATTTCTAAGCTTAAAAGCTCAATCACTACAAAAAACATAGTTACAAAAACTAAAATTTTTAACTCTAGTTTGAAGCATGATTTCAATATTTTAAAGCCTAAGATTGCCGTTCTAGGCCTTAACCCACACGCTGGAGAAAACGGTATGCTTGGAGAAGAGGAAGATAAATTTATTTCTCCAGCTATTAAAGAACTGCAAAAAATAGATATTTTAGCTTATGGTCCATTTCCTGCTGACAGCTTCTTCTCTGATAAAAATTTATCCTTTTTTGATGGAATTGTTGCAATGTATCATGATCAAGGATTAATTCCATTTAAAACAACATCTTTTACGCAAGGCGTAAACTTTACAGCAGGATTAAATATTATACGTACTTCCCCTGTTCACGGTACTGCTTATGAAATTGCAGGAAAAGGCATTGCAAATGAAAACTCATTTAGACAAGCAGTATTTTTAGCATGTGATATTTACAAAAATCGTAGTTTAAATTTAGCTAAAAAATAATAGTTTTCTTTCTAATTTTCTTTTAGAATCAGAATCATCCTAAAGCTTAAGAATAAATTTGTATCTTCGCAGGCTTTAAAAATAAAGAATCATGGAAGAGTTTAATATTAAAATAAAAGGTGTTGCTGATGGCAAGCATTATCATTCTTTTGTTATTGACGATTCTTTTTTTAACGATTACAATAATTCTGAAATAAAAAATGCAAATATTTTAGCAAGCGTTACTTTAGAAAAAAAACTAGATAGATTATCTTTATTTGTTAATTTAGATGGAAAAGTAAATAATATGTTATGTGATATTTGTGCAGAAAAAATTTCACTAGATATTAATTCGAAAAATAGAATACACATTCATGATGACGAAAATAATTTTCAAAATAAAGATGAAGAAGTTTTATGTATAAATCCTTCCGAAAAGGAAATTAACATCAAACATTTATTATTTGAATTTGTAAATTTAGCTTTACCAACAAAAAGACAACACAAAATAAATGCTGATGGAACTTCTAATTGTAATCAAGAAATGTTAGATCTAATATCTAAATATACAAACCCTACTAAAAATATGTCTGATCCTAGATGGGACAAACTTAAAACAATAAAATAAAATGGCACATCCAAAAAGAAAAATTTCTAAAACTAGAAGAGATAAACGAAGAACACATTATAAAGCTAGTACCCAAACAATTAAGGTTTGTCAAGAAACCGGCGAATCTCACTTATATCATCATGCTCATGAACATGAGGGAAAATTATATTACAGAGGGAAATTAGTTTCTTCTAATCCCCCTAAATAAAACTTTTATTAGTTTGATAAATATAAAACCGCAATTTATATGCGAATAGGTATAGATATTATGGGAGGAGATTTTGCTCCTCAAAAAACAATTGAAGGCACAGTTTTATCAATGGATGAAATTGCAAGCGGGACAGAAATTGTTTTGTTTGGTATTAAAGAAAAAATTCTTGAGGAGCTAAAAAAACACAATGTTAATAAAGATCACTTTGAAATTATTGACTGCTCAAGTGTAATTGAAATGGGAGAAAATCCAACAAAAGCTCTTAAATCAAAGCCTAGATCTAGCCTATCAATTGGATTTAAGTATTTGGCTGAAGGTAAAATTGATGGATTTGCTTCTGCAGGTAATACAGGAGCTATGTTTGTGGGTGGTTATTACTCAGTTCAAGCAGTTTCTGGGGTTCTAAGACCTGCTATTTGCACATTACTTCCAAGAGAAGATGGGGGTAAAACTGTTATATTGGATGTTGGTGCTAATGCAGATTGTAAACCTGATGTTTTATTTCAGTTTGGTCTCTTAGGGTCTATTTTTTCTCAAAATGTGTGTAATATTCAAAACCCAAAGGTAAGTCTCCTTAACGTTGGAGAAGAAAAAACTAAAGGTAATAAAGTAACTCAATCTGCATATACATTAATGGAAAACAATAAACAATATAATTTTATTGGTAATATTGAAGGAAGAGATATCTTTGATTCAAAATCAGATGTTATTGTATGTGATGGCTTTACAGGAAACATTGTGCTTAAAGAAGCGGAAGCATTTTATAAAATCATTAAAAAGAGAAATATTAATGATGTCTATTTTAATAAATTCAATTATGAAAACTACGGGGGAACTCCCATATTAGGCTTAAATAAAACTGTTATAATTGGACATGGTATTTCAAGTGCTTATGCAATAAAAAATATGATAAAATTTACTGTTGAAATTGTAAATGCTAATCTAAAAGATAAAATTGAAAATAGTATCATCAAATGAATAAAGTTAAAGCTGCAATAACTGGAGTCGCTGGATATGTTCCTGATTATATTTTAACTAATAAAGAGTTAGAAGGGATAATTGATACAAATGATGAGTGGATTACTACAAGAACCGGTATTAAAGAAAGACGAATATTAAAAAATCCCAATAAAGGGACTTCTTATATGGGGGCAAAAGCAGCAAAAGAACTTTTAAAAAAGACAAATACAAGAGCGGAAGAAGTAGATTTAATTATTTGTGCTACTACAACTCCAGATATGATGGTAGCTTCAACTGCTTGTATCATAGCAGATAAAATTGAAGCAAAAAATGCTTTTGCATATGATTTAATGGCTGCCTGCTCTGGATTTTTATATGCTCTTTCAACAGCGGCAAAATTTATTGAAAGTATGCAGTATAAAAAAGTTATTGTAATTGGTGCTGATAAAATGTCCTCAATTATTGACTACCAAGATAGAGCAACTTGTATAATTTTTGGTGATGGTGCTGGAGCTGCTATGATTGAACCTAATTATGAAGGCTTAGGAATTCATGATGAAATACTTAAATCTGATGGCTCTGGAAGAGAATTTTTGCATATGAAAGCTGGTGGGTCCGTTAAACCTCCCTCTCATGAAACTGTAGAAAACAGAGAACATTATGTTTTTCAAGATGGAAAAACAGTGTTTAAATCTGCTGTGCAAAATATGGCAGATGTTTCTGAAGAAATAATGAAAAAAAACAATCTAAAAGGTGAGGATATTGCCTGGCTTGTTCCACATCAAGCAAACCTAAGAATAATTAATGCTACTGCTAATAGAATGTGTATTAGTGAAGATAAAGTAATGTTAAATATAGGTAAATATGGAAATACTACAGCGGCAACAATTCCATTGTGTTTATGGGACTATGAAAATGACCTAAAAAGAAATGATAATATTATACTTGCCGCATTTGGAGGCGGCTTCACTTGGGGCTCTATTTATCTAAAATGGGCTTATGATTCAAAGAAATAATTATTTTTGTATTTAATTACTTTATAAAATGGATTTAAAAGATATTCAAGAATTAATAAAATTTGTAGCAAAATCTGGAGCTACAGAAGTAGATTTAGAAATTGATAATGTTAAAATTTCTATTAAATCTCCACCTAAGAAAAAAAGAGGCGTAAACACAGAAGACGTTATAAATGTTGTTCAGCCCGCACCAATACAACAAATTCCCCAGGTCACACAAACACCTAACCCAATAATTGAGAGTACCAATGAGTCTGTTTCTGAAAACACAAAATCTTTAATAGATAATTCTAAAAAAGAAAGTGATGATGACTCTAATTATATTACAATTAACGCTTCAATGATCGGCACATTTTATAGGTCTCCATCTCCAGATACGCCACCTTTTGTTAATGTTGGAGACACCATCAAAAAAGGAGATACGTTATGTATAATTGAAGCTATGAAATTGTTTAACGAAATTGAATCAGAAGTTTCTGGAAAAATTATGAAAGTTCTTGTAGATGATATAACGCCAATCGAATTTGACCAACCTTTATTTTTAGTTGATCCATCATAATATATTATAATTATGTTTAAGAAAATCTTAATTGCCAATAGAGGTGAAATTGCTTTAAGAGTTATACGAACTTGCAAAGAAATGAATATAAAAACAGTTGCTGTTTATTCTAAGGCTGATGCTGACAGTTTACATGTGAGGTTTGCAGATGAAGCTGTTTGCGTAGGTCCTGCAGCAAGTTCAGATTCATATTTAAAAATTGCAAATATAATTGCCGCTGCTGAAATTACAAACTCTGATGCAATACACCCTGGCTATGGTTTCCTTGCAGAAAACGCAACATTCTCAAAAGTTTGTAAAGAAAATGGTATTAAATTTATTGGTGCATCTCCAAAAATGATTAAAGGGATGGGTGATAAAGCCTCCGCAAAAGAAACAATGAAAAAAGCGGGTGTTCCAACAATTCCTGGTTCACAAGGACTAATACCTAACTTTAAAACATGTTTAACTCTCGCAAAAGAAATAGGCTTTCCAATTATGCTGAAAGCAACTGCAGGAGGAGGTGGGAAAGGAATGAGGCTAGTCTGGGAAGAGAAAGATCTTGAAAGCGCTTGGAATAGTGCACGAACAGAATCAAAAGCAGCCTTTGGTAATGATGGTATGTATATGGAAAAATTCATTGAAGATCCTAGACATATAGAAATTCAAATAATTGGAGATCAGAAGGGTAAAGTAGCTCATTTATCTGAAAGAGACTGCTCAGTACAAAGACGTCATCAAAAATTAACTGAAGAAACACCATCACCTTTCATGACACAAAAACTCAGAAAGGAAATGGGTGAAGCCGCAATCAAAGCAGCAGAAGCTGTAAAATATGAAGGTGTTGGAACCGTTGAGTTTCTTGTTGACAAACATAGAAACTTTTATTTCATGGAAATGAATACACGAATTCAAGTTGAACATCCTGTTACTGAAGAGGTTGTAGATTTTGATTTAATCAAAGAACAAATAAAAGTGGCCGCTGGAATAGAAATTTCAGGAAAAAATTATTTGCCTCAATTACACGCAATTGAATGTAGAATAAATGCTGAAGATCCTGAAAATGACTTTAGACCAAGTCCAGGAAAAATAACTAATTTTCATGCTCCAGGAGGGCATGGAGTTAGAGTAGATACTCACGCTTATGCAAATTATCTAATTCCACCTTTTTATGATTCTATGATTGCAAAACTGATTACTGTAGCTCAAACAAGAGAGGAAGCTATAAATAAAATGGAAAGAGCTTTAGATGAATTTATAATAGAAGGGATTAAAACTACTATTCCGTTTCATAAAAAGTTAATGAAAAATGAAAACTTTAGAAAAGGTGAATATACCACAAAGTTTATGGACGATTTCAAAATCTAATTATTTAAATTCCTTAAATACAACTTATAATCAAAAAAATGAAAAGCATCTATTGGTGGATTATTTTTTTTGGATTGGTAGTGACCTTAATAGGATTATTAACTAAAAAATATTTTTTTCTTTTAATGTTATTTCCAATTACTTATGCCTTTAAAAAAGAAGATGGATACTAAATGATTATTTTATTATAACTTTATGTTCTGAAGAACCCTTATTTGTTATTATTTTTAAAATATATGATCCTTGATCTTTAATATGTATTTCTTTTTCTTTTGTTTTCATGATTAGCTTTCCATCTATGGAAAATATTTGAATATCAAAAATTTCTAATTCTGTTTCGATATAAATTTTATCATAAGAGGGATTAGGGAAAATTATATTTGTTTTTAACTTCTCAGAAATTTCATTTGGAGTTCCTAACTCTGACCATCGCTTCTCAAATTCTTGTAAATATATATTTGCTATTGTAGGATTATGAATTATAAGTGTGTTTTCATCTGAACTATTTTCAGCGTTATTGCTCCAATTATGAGAACCTGTTAAAACTAATGGATCCGAAGAGGGCACATTGGCATCTACAATTAAATACTTGTGATGAAGTTGATGCGTAACGCCTTGATGTGAACGAACATTTACATTTGCATTAGTTAAATTTATATATTCAGACCCATTAGTGTTTTCCATTTCAATTATTCCTCTTGCAATTACACCAAACTCTAAATCTTTGTCTATAACTGATTGGGCTAAATCATCTCTGGTAAAGGCTAATAATCCAAATTCTAATGTATTATCAACACTATTTATTGTTTCTAAAATTTTTGATGTAGTCTGGTCTGAAGGAGAAAAATATAACTCTACTAAACTTCCTCCTATAATAAATTTGTGTGGTGTATTGTCTTTCTTGTGTGTTCCAAAAGTGCCTGCCCACATTTCATTAAATTCTAGTGTATAAGCCTTTGCTAAAGCCTTATCTTGAATAAAAATTATATTATTATAATCGTTAACTAAGTTTGTAGGATTTGACCAATTAGTAGACCCCCCCATAACCCATGAATTGTTTGTAGACTCGGCGTCAATAATTATAAATTTATTATGCATAATACCAGCCGGAGTTGGGTTTCTATAAATGATCTGAAGATTATTGCTAATATTTAATGATGAAAGCATAATATTAGCAGCATCATCATCAGCTATATAGCGCACTTGGACACCTCTAGCCGCCGCATCATTTATAGCTGTAGCAATAGTATTGTCTGATGCATTATAAACACAAATGTCTAATGTATTAACTGCTTTCGAAATATATGATGCAATTGTATCAGCAAAACTACCCCCAATATTTTGCGCATCTACTCCATTTGAAAAAGAGGTTTCTACCGAATGATTAAAATATGGTCGAATTTTACCACTTGAAAGAGATGCTGTAGAATAAATTCCTAATGAGGAAAAAGCTGTATCAACGCCGTCAACAGAAAAACATTCTACATAATAAAATGTTGCTGGGTCCAAACCTGTTAAACTAATAGTATGATTTTGAGTGTTCCCTCCGTTATTTATTGTTGTCCCCAATGTGCTTGTAGTTCCATAATGAACATTAGCCGATGAGTTTTTTGAAACACTCCAACTTAAATCGAAAGAAGTGGTTGTAATATTTGTTTGACTTACAGCAGAAGTAAAAACAATATTGCCAGATTGAATGATATCATTAGTGTCTCTTGGAATCACTTGATATCCATCATTAGCAGGTGTGTTAAAAGTATATTGGGATGATAAACCAATTAATGTAACCGGACCCATAGGTATTAATTTACCGACCAAACTATTTCCGTTTTTAACATATATCTTTCCAGATTCACCATTTGAATTAAAATCAAATGTTGAATTTCCTGTAAAATAAGAACCTCCGTTATTAAAGATGACATTATCGATTTGTATTAACTCTGATTCTGTTAATTCTCCAATTTGAGATGGTGTGACTACCTGCGGGGTTACACTATTAGCCGAGGAAATTAAAGAATGAGAGGTTACTGGTTGCATTTCTAGTAAGCCATTATAATCTACTAAAGTACCTGTGACAGTAATTTCATCTCCTCTAGAAACACTAGTTAATGAATTATCATAAAGGGCTATTCCTCCTGTGTTATCCTCAATGTACCTGATAACACCAAGTTCCTCTCCATTTGTAACAATTCCTGAAACTGTAACATTAGCACCAATCCCTTGACTTCTTGCTGTAGAAATATCTTGGCCTACACAGAAAAAAAACATACTTAAAAAAATTATTGTTATTATCGAGACTCTCATATTAATTTATTTTAAAATTAGAAACTATATTTAACTGATATGTTGAAACGTCTAGGAAAACCAAAAAAAACAGACGCTGACTTTGCATCAAAATCATTATACGCTGGAGAATTATATTTATCATTATTTTGTGCATCAGAAATATATTTTTTATCGAAAATATTGAGTGCACTAAATTTAAAATCTAGCGTATTTGATCTAAAAACTTTAAGCTTATATCCACAGTGTAAATCAAAAAGTGAGTATGACGGTATTACCCAACTTTCAGTACCTCCAAATTCACCATACAAGGAAAGTGGATCAAAGTCTGAATAATAATCTGAAAATGTTGTTCCTCTTAACTTAAGATATGCATTATATATAGGCTCATATCTTAAACTAAAGCCATATTGTGTTTGTGCTGCATCCCCAACATGTACTCCTTTAGCGTTAAATGATGTGTCTATAGGGTTTCCAAATTCATTTAATATTGGATTATTGTTATCATCATAAAGTCTAACAGTTTCTGAAGATGTCCATATCCAATCACCAAGAGAAAGCAATCCCTCAAAAGATAATTTTCTGGTAATTTTATAAATAAAATCCATTTCAATACCCTTATGTAGTGCGTCCAAACCATTTATATTTGCCTTTACCTCTTCTTCTGTAATTGGGTCAGTATAAGTTATTCCTCCAGTAGGTTTGTTTTCCCAGATGGTATAATAAAAATTTATGTTTGATGAAAATATTGAAGATCTATAAGAATAACCCCCTTCAAATGCTTTAACCTTTTCATTTTCTATTTCATTATATAATTTATTGTCATAATCAAAAATATTTTGGAATCTTGGTGCCTTAGAAATATAACCTGTGTTAAAAAATATATTATTAAAGTCATTTAAATTATAGTTTGCTCCTGTTTTAATAGTATATCCTTTAATCCATTTCCAATCTGTTGAAGCATATTCAGCTTCTTCCGAGTTAACAGTATAACTCTTACCATCAATTATAACAGTATCTGAAACTAACTCTCCAAAATATGATCTAGTTCCAACTGCTTCACGTATAGTTCTGTCTTCTAATACCAAATCNTTCTTTCTAAAATAGTCAATTCTCTTGTAAGCAGAATTAGATCCTGAAAAGTTTAAAAATGCACTTAATNTACCATTGCTATATTCTAATTGTTTAAAAATTCCGCTCCACTTTACAATTCCATCATTNTGATATCCAATAATATCTTTTTCTCTTTTNATATCTGTAAACTGATTTTGACTTGAATTATCTATGGCATAATCTCCTCCCAACAAATCATATATCTCTTTGTAATGTTCTCCTTTATAATATCTCAAATCCATTCCTGCTGAAATTTCAATATTTTCTGTAATATTATAATTTATTGTTGATAATCCTCCATACCAAAAATGATTGTTAATTTGACTATACAAGTAACTACCTGATAAATACTCTCCTTCAGAATTGGTTATCCATCTGTTACCATTATAAGCACTTTGTAAATCTGTTTGCCCATTTATCTCTCCAATGTTTGCTGGTTTTGTTCCTCCTCCATTTCCAATAGACGCATAAACTATATTGGACATATACAGTTNATCATTAATTGTCCAAAAATCTCTTAATGAAAACTGAGGCTTATGATAATAGTTTTGTCTTGTGTTTAGAACCTCTCTATTATGAATAGTATCTCCACTATTTGTCAGAGTCCATCGATCTAAATAACCCCAATGTTTATTATAATTAATTCCTCTATCAAACTCATCATTATATTCAGTATTATCTCCAAGAGATTGGGCATAATCAATATCATATTTTGCAATCTTACTTTTGTATGATCTTTGACCATGTTTTTGTGGAGCTCCCATCGCTGAAAAACTTAAAATATGTTTTCCTAATTTTTTTTGTATTTTAAGATAATAGAAAAAACCTTGACTCCAAGTTTCCTCAACAAAACCAGTTCCTCTTTTATATGAGCCTGCTAAAGTAAAACCCCATCCATTTTTTAATAGTCCTGAATTATATCCTACAGTCGTTCTTAATTTTCCAAATGACCCTACTGATTGCTTTATAATTCCTCCCTTTTTGTTACCTGTTCCCCTTGTTAAAATATTCATTGTTCCTCCAACAGATGGAATTGCAATTTTAGATGCTCCTAAACCTCTTTGAACCTGAATGTTTGATGTTACAGCGTCTAGCCCAAACCAATTGCTCCAATAAACCCATCCATTTTCCATATCATTAACAGGGATACCATCAATCATTACTGCAACATTTCTCTGGTTGAAACCTCTTATTGTAATTCTAGCATCTCCTTCTCCACCTCCAGTTTGTGTTGCGTATACTCCAGGAGTGGAGTTTAATACCATTGGAATATCTTGTGAGGCAAGTTCTTCATTAATTTTTTTAACTGGAATCGATGAAAAAGCAACAGGTGTTTCTCTTTCTTTGGCAATATCAGCAACAACCTCTACTTCATTTAACAAAAGTGTCTTTAACTTAAAATCTAAATTGGTAATATCTTTATTAATCTCTATAGTTAAACTAACTTCTTCATATCCAACATATGAAATCTTTAAACTTCTAGTTCCTGATTGTATTGAAAAAAAATAATTCCCCTCAAAATCTGTAACCACTCCTTGACCTTTACCATATATAATTGTTGCACCAATTAATGGCTCCCCTGTGTTTCTGTCGGTCACTTTACCCGACACACTATTTTGAGAAAAGATTTCAAAAGTTGTTAAAATTAGTAGGGAAGTAAATAGAAATCTTTTCATGGATTTTTATCAATAAATTGAAAACAAATGATTATTGCACAATCAATTTATGCTGCTTAACTATTCCATCATTGAATCTTATAAATAAGATATAAACTCCTTTTGAAAATTTTGTTGTATTGATTCTATTTAAAAAAGTATGCTGTCTTCCCATCATATCTATAACAGTAATATTTTTGATTTCTGTTCTTGAATTAATATTTACATAAGACCCTTGATTTACTGGATTTGGGTATATCACATGAGTGTGATTATTAATTGGAGAAATACTACTAGGAATAGGTGCACAAAGTTTTAGTTGAAATACTTGATTTGGAGTACAGTCACAAGTATGTTCTCCTAAATTATCCCAACATCCTACAGGAAGAGAGTCCCATTGTGCACTTGGATCAAACAAGTCTAGTCCGTCTTTGTCTCCAGCGTCTACCCAAGATTTTCTAATCAAAGTATGGTTGGCTGTCCACCATGATCCCATTTGAAATCCAGAAGCCGGATCATTAGTCCATGCACCAGATGAAGGATCTTCACCTATCCTTCCTATAACATCTAAAATCGCTCCATTTTTAGTCAACACTAATGCATCGTTACCGTTCATATGAAGAGGGGTTGGATATGATCCATTTGGTTCAGCAAAATCACCTAAGCTCATTAATACTGGGTCACAATATCCAAATTGAGCTGAGGTATCTGTTTCTCCATTTGTAATTACAAAAACATCTCCAGGATCTATCATGCCAGATAAAATTGTAATCCCCCCAGCAGAACTATTTGTAGAACCATTAGAATATCTTTCAATTCTATAATCGCTTAAATCAATAGAAGTATTTGTTGGATTATAAATTTCAAGAGCTTTATTTTGACTATACCCTTCAACATATTCAGAGAAAAAAAGTTCAGAACAATCTAACACTTGTGCCTCAATATTTAGACTATAAAAAACACTTAAAACGAATAATATTTTTTTCATAATTTTTAGGTTTATACTTTCTTGCTAAACTACAAAAACTTGCCAAAATTTCAATATTTACAGTTTAAATTATTATTAAATATTTTAAAGAAAAAAATAATATATAGATCTGTTTCTATATTTTTGTCAAATGTCAGATAGTTTAATAATCATTCCAACTTATAACGAAAAGGAAAATATAGAAAAAATTATTAATGCTATTTTTTCACTTGAAAAGGATTTTCACATTTTAATAATTGACGATGGCTCTCCAGATGGAACAGCAAAAATTGTAAAAAGATTACAAAAAAAATATAATAAAAATTTATTTCTAGAAGAAAGAAAAGGGAAGCTTGGACTAGGAACAGCATATATACATGGGTTTAAATGGGCTCTAAGAAAAACATATGAATATATTTTTGAAATGGATGCTGATTTTTCTCATAATCCAAAAGATTTAATCCGTTTATATAAAGCTGATAGTGATCTAGCTATAGGATCAAGATATATCAAAGGGGTAAATATTGTTAATTGGCCTATGTCTAGGCTATTAATGTCATTTTTTGCATCAAAATATGTCAAGCTTATTACTGGAATGCCTGTACATGACTCCACAGCTGGATTCAAATGTTATAAAAGAAAAGTACTAGAGACAATACAGTTTGATAAACTTCAATTCGTTGGGTATGCTTTTCAAATTGAAATGAAGTTTAAAACTTGGAAATACAATTTTAAAATTACAGAAGTACCTGTCATTTTTACAGATAGAACTGAAGGGACTTCCAAAATGAGTGGTGGTATATTTTTTGAAGCTTTTATAGGAGTAATTCAAATGAAAATTAAAAGTTATTTTAGATCCTGGAAAAAAAATATATGAGTCTAATTATCAAAAATGCAAAAATTGTAAATGAAAATAAAATTTATAATTCTGATGTCTTAATAGTTGACAAAAAAATCAAAAAAATTTCTTCAAATATAAACNTCTCGGCCGAACGTATATTAGATGCTAAAGGGTTACACCTATTTCCTGGAATAATCGATGACCAAGTACATTTTAGAGAGCCTGGGCTAACTCACAAAGCTAATATTTATACTGAAAGTAAGGCTGCTATTGCAGGGGGTATTACTTCATATATGGAAATGCCTAATACAAAACCACAAGNATTAACACAAGATTTATTAGAAGAAAAATATCAAATTGCCTCAAAAAAATCTTTAGCAAACTANTCTTTTTTTATGGGTGTTAGCAATGATAATTTAAATGAGGTATTGAAAACAAACCCTAAAAATGTTGGAGGAATCAAAGTCTTTATGGGTTCTTCTACAGGAAACATGNTGGTTGATAATGTTACTGTTTTAGAAAAACTATTTAAAAAATCCCCCACAATAATTGCAGTACATTGTGAAGATGAAGAAATAGTAAAGAAAAACTTAAACTCTGCAATAGAAAAATTTGGAACCAATATCCCTATAACAGAGCATCCTAAAATCAGAAGTGAAGAAGCATGTTTTAAATCTTCTTCTTTAGCCATTTCGTTAGCTAAAAAGCACAATACTCGCTTACATGTTTTTCATATATCAACAGAAAAAGAATTGANTCTTTTTAAAAACAATACNCCTTTAGAAAATAAACTAATTACCTCTGAAGCTTGTATACATCACCTNTATTTTGACGAAAATGACTATAAAAAGAAAGGCTCTCTAATAAAATGGAATCCTTCAGTTAAAAAAGTCAGTGATAAAAAAGCATTATTAAAAGCAGTAATTAATGATAAAATTGACGTTATTGCAACTGATCATGCTCCCCATACAATAGATGAAAAATCAAAACCATATTTGCAAGCTCCATCTGGCGGACCTCTAGTTCAACATGCACTTCCTGCAATGCTTGAGCTATATCATCAAAAAAAAATATCACTTAAAAAAATAATTGAAAAAATGTGTCACAACCCAGCTATTTGCTTTAATNTTGAAAAAAGAGGATTCATTAAAGAGGGATATTATGCCGACTTAATACTTGTTAATTTAAATTCTCCATGGAAAGTAAACAAAGAGAATCTATTATATAAATGTAACTGGTCCCCTTTTGAAGGTGATATTTTTAAGTCTAAAATCACGCATACAATTGTAAATGGAAACATTGTATATAACAATGGGGTTTTTTATGAAGGAAATAAAGGTATGCGATTAACTTTTGAAAGATAAAAAAAGATCTCTATAATATAGAGATCTTTAATTTAACTCATTTGATATTAAAGNACTATCAATTTCTGATTTTTTATTTGATTCACAACAACTTTTTTGGCANTCTTCATTGTTTTCCTGAGAAGGATTCANTACGCAAGATGTAAATATCAAAANGCATAATAACAAACAAAACCTNAGTTGTTTAATCATATTTTAAACAGAAATACTAGTGACTATGATCGTGATCCTCACCTTCATGAGAATGGTCATGATCATGGTCTCCACCTTCATGAGAATGATCGTGATCTACAGAGTCAGTTGCCTCGTCAGTAGCATCTTCAGTTACAACCTCTTCTGTTGCAGCCTCTTCAGTTGCAGCTTCTTCAGTTGTTGCATCTCCAGCATTCCCACCACATGAAGTGATTAGAAAAAAAGTAAATGCCGCAAATAAATACATTAATTTTTTCATTGTGTTAATTTTTGTTTGGTTAATAAATAATTATTGTACAAATATAATAAAACAATCTGTTTATCAATATCTTTGTGAAATGAAAGTAATTGGTATATTTTTTTTATTCATTCTCACAAGTTGCTATCAAAAAAATGTTAATACTAAATCAAGTGTTTTAGATAAAAACACATTAGTTTTTTTACTTAAAGAAATACATCTTTATGATTCAGAATATAAAATAAACAAACAAAATGACATTAGTAATGCTCAATTAATTTTCAAAAACAAATGTGATTCTCTTTTTAAAACGCATAATGTTAATGCAAAGAAATTTAACTCAAGTATTAAGTTTTATTCAAATATGCCTGAAAATTTAGAAGATATTTATTCTGAAATTTTAAATCAACTAACAAAAGAAAAAACTATTTTAAATCAGCAATAAACCATTTAGAATATTTGTTAATTGTAGTATCAAAATCTGTAAATGTAAATTTTAACTTATTTATAATTTTTTCAGATGAGAATTTTTTTTGTTTCATAGCTGTATTAGCCGTTTCTCTTGTTAGTAAAGGATTAGTGTTAAACACAAAGGCTTTAATAGCTTCTATTCTCCAAGCTATTTCTTTTAATAATGGTGTTACTTTTATAGTCGCTTGTGATTTGCCCATAGCTACTGCAATTTTATTAAAACACTTTCTGTAAGAAATATTAATTCCATTAATTATAAACCTCTCATTTTTAATATTTGAAAAAAGGAGCTTAACTGATGCAGTAGAAACATCAACAACATCAACATACCCAGTACTTCCAGGAGAGTAAAATTTTAATCCTGTATATATTTTTTGAAAAATCTGCGAACTTCCTTTACTCCAATCTCCTGGACCTAAAATAACAGATGGGTTTATAATAACGACATCAAGCCCCTCTAAACTACCTCTCCACACTTCTTGCTCAGCATAGTATTTACTTTTTGCATAAAAACTTACATCAGAAGAAAATTTAAATTGGCTATTTTCATCAATAAATTCATTATTTACAGATTTCCCTAATGTTGCAATAGAACTAACATAGCACATTTTTTTCAGTCCAAGACTAAGAGCAACATTAACAACATTTGCAGTTCCTTCAATATTAATTTTTTTTATCAATTCTTTATTTTTAGTATTAAAAGATACAACTGCTGCGCAATGAATAATTAAATCACAATTAGACATTCCTCTTTGCAAAGAGGGAATATTATTTATGTCTCCATCAAACCAATTAATTTTTGAAAAAAGTTGATCAGATTTATAGAAATTAAACACTCTTTTACAAATGTTTAGCGTAGATGTTTTTCTCTTTAAGGCAACACATTTATGTCCATTTTTAATTAGTTCTAGTAAAACATGTGACCCAACCAATCCTGTTCCCCCTGTTACAAATATCATTTTATAAATTTATATTTATTATTTAAAAAAATAATTCAATACTTTTGACAAAACTATAAAAAATGAATTTTGTAGAAGAATTAAATTGGAGAGGTATGATTCACGATATTATGCCTGGAACTGAAGAGCAATTTAAAAAAGAAACAACCACTGCATATATAGGTTTTGACCCAACTTCAGACTCTTTACACATTGGNAGTTTAGTTCAAATTATGACACTGGTACANTTACAAAAGNNTGGACATAAACCAATTATTTTACTNGGNGGAGCAACAGGAATGGTNGGTGACCCATCAGGNAAAAGTAAAGAAAGAAATTTATTAAGTGAAAAAGAATTAAATAATAACCTAAAATCAATAAAAAAACAATTAAAAAGATTTCTAGATTTTAATTGTGGTGAAACCTCAGCGGAATTAATTAATAATTTAGATTGGTATAAAAATTATACTTTCTTAGATTTTATTAGAAATATTGGAAAGCATATTTCTATAAATTATATGATGGCTAAAGATTCAGTTAAATCTAGACTGTCTAGCGGAATGAGTTTTACTGAATTTTCCTATCAGCTAGTACAGGGATACGATTTTTACTGGCTTTGGAAAAATAAAAATTGTAAAGTGCAATTGGGGGGTGCAGATCAGTGGGGAAATATTGTTACTGGCTCAGAACTGATCAAAAGAAAAGGGAAGGGTAATGCTTTTGCAGTTACAACTCCTCTTATAAAAAAAGCGGATGGTGGAAAATTTGGAAAAACAGAAGAAGGAAATATATGGTTAGACAAATATAAAACATCAGCATATAAGTTTTATCAATTTTGGTTAAACTCATCAGATGAAGATGCGATAAATTACATCAAAATTTTTTCGTTAGGAAAACAAAAAGATATATCAGAATTAATAAAAAAACATCAAGAAAGCCCACATTTAAGAACTTTGCAAATCTCCCTTGCAGAAGAAATTACTTTGCGGGTACATGGAGAGAAAGAATTAATAATGGCAAAAAAAGCATCGTCAATATTATTTGGAAAATCAACTACAGACGATCTTAAATCTCTTAATGAATCACTTTTCCTATCCGTTTTTGATGGGGTTCCGATATTTAAAATTAATAANGTTGATTTAGATCTTCCGATTTTAGATTTGCTTGCAGAAAAAACTAAAATTTTTAATAGTAAAGGAGAGGCAAGAAGAATGATTCAATCAAATGGAGTTAGTGTTAACAAACAAAAAATAAATCTTGATTTTTTTGTTTCCGAAAAAGATATTTTGAACAGTAAATATATTTTAATACAAAAAGGAAAGAAAAATTACTTTATTCTCCNCTTGAATTAGCCTCCTTTATTGCACTTATAAATCTATGTGCATCTTGNGTTCCAAACAATATTTTCTTGCCATTTTTTAATAGAATTCTGACACCTATATTACCCTTTACATTATATGCCTTTCCATTAGATCCATAACGAATACCCCAACCACCATAATCAAAAATAGGATTATATTTTATCTGCTCGTAAGTCTTTATTTCNTCAATTTTTATAATTTTTTCTTTAAAATGAAATGGGAAAAATCTATAATGTATGCCCTCTTTTGTGACAAGTGTTGTGAGCTTAGTTAAATAAATTAAAGCTAATAATAGTATACTAATTAGTAAATAATAGTTTGACGACTCATTAGGATTAACTAAAGGTGGCATAATAAGTGTAATTATTAAAATTAACCATAGCCACCACTGTGTAAACCTTTGTTCTTCTTTAAATATTATGTTTTTCATTTATTTTAATAAAACAGTTTCTGTCAACTTTAAACATTNATACAAAAACATTATTTTTTAACATAGTTCAAATAAAAATGTGGAATTGTTTCNATTCCTTTTAAATAATTAAAAATTCCAAAATGTTCATTTGGAGAGTGTATTGCATCAGAATCTAAACCAAAACCTAATAAAATAGATTTGACACTTAGTTCTTTTTCAAAAAGAGCTACTATTGGAATACTACCACCGCTTCTAACTGGCACAGGTTTCTTTCCAAAAGTTTTCTCCATAGCTTTACTAGCNGCAATATATGAAGGAATNTCTGTTGGACAGACATAAGGTTCTCCTCCATGATGAGGCTTNACTTTTACTCGAACACTTTTAGGTGCTATAGCAATAAAATAATCTGTGAATTTTTTAGTAATCTCTTCATCGTTCTGATTAGGGACTAGTCTCATAGATATTTTAGCATATGCTTTTGAAGGAATAACTGTTTTAGCTCCCTCCCCTGTGTATCCTCCCCAAATACCATTTACATCCAGTGTAGGTCTAATGCCAGTCCTTTCCATTGTACTATAATTTTTTTCACCATGTATATCTGTTAAATCTAATGCTTCCTTATATTTTGTTTTTGAGAATGGTGCTCGTGCAATGTCGCGACGTTCTTCATCAGATAAATTCAACACATTATCATAAAAACCTGGAATAACAATTTGATTATGATGATTCTTCATTTTTGCAATCATTTCACACAAAATATTTATTGGATTTGCAACTGCTCCACCATACAATCCTGAATGTAAGTCTCGATTAGGTCCCGTNACCTCAACTTCTAAATAGCTTAACCCTTTTAATCCAGTAGTTATTGATGGAACATCATTAGAGATTATTCCTGTATCNGAAATTAAAATGGTATCACAACTTAATTTTTCTTTATTATTTTTTACAAAAACCGCTAAATTCTCTGACCCAACTTCCTCTTCTCCTTCNATCATAAATTTAATATTACATGGAAGTGTNTTTGTCTTTACCATCAACTCAAANGCTTTTACATGCATATAAAATTGCCCCTTATCATCACATGCTCCTCTTGCAAAAATGGCGCCATCAGGATGTCTTTCTGTCTTTTTTATNACTGGTTCAAANGGTCCAGANTGCCATAATTNAATTGGATCAGGAGGTTGNACATCATAATGTCCGTAAACCAANACTGTTGGCAANTTTTTATCAATTATTTTNTCNGCATATACTATTGGGTAACCAGATGTGGTACAAACTTCAACATTGTCTGCACCTGCATCTTTCAGTGATTTTTCAACGGCTAAAGAGCAGTTTAAAACACTTTCCTTAAATGATGGGTCTGCAGAAATAGATGGAATTTTTAGTAATTCTAAAAGNTCCTTTATAAATCTATCCTTATTTTTTTCAATGTAATNTTTTATATAATCCATAATTNTTTAAATTAATNTTTTTCCTGTCATTTCTTCTGGTTTTTTAACACCCATTAGTTTTAATATTGTGGGAGCAATATCTGCTAAATTTCCGTTTTTTATATGAGTATGTCTTGTGTTTATTAAAAAACAAGGTACTGGATTTAATGTATGAGCGGTATTAGCAGTACCGTCAAT
>PBQB01000036.1 GCA_002724895.1 Flavobacteriales bacterium | reverse complement strand
AAAATGAAAATAAAAGTGGAATAATAGCAATAAATAGTTGTAATAATATTTTCACATCAAACAAATTTAGATTGTAATTACAATATAATTAATTGTAAAAATATAATTTATAATTAATAAATTATAATTGATTATTTAATGATTTCTC
The DNA here is from genome assembly GCA_002724895.1 of Flavobacteriales bacterium. GTDB lineage: Bacteria > Bacteroidota > Bacteroidia > Flavobacteriales > BACL11. The sequence goes on along the minus strand of PBQB01000036.1, from coordinate 15,337 downwards.
CACATAAACTATATAATCTCAATTCTGCAAGTTTGGCATTATATATATGCTTATTTAATCTACTCTTTGATGAACTTAAATCAAGTTGAGATAATCGAAATTCATTTTTAGTAATGGATCCTTGATAAAATTGATTTTGAGCTCTTTCAAAAAATTTCTCTGATGCAGCAACACTTCTTTCTCCTATTTTAATAAGATTTATAGTATTTATGTACTGATTATAAACGTTAATTAGTTCTCTTTCTATCTGATTTTGAATTGATATAAGTTGTAGTTTATTTGATTCAACTTCAATTTTTGCATTTTGAAGCTTCTTTCTTCGAGTTAATCCGTCAAAAATATTCCAGGAAACATTAAGAAAAGCTGTAAAACCCATATAATCTTGATTAAGAATTAAGCTAGTATTACTCTCTGATTTATTATATCCATATTGAGCACTTAAATCAACTTTAGGTAAAAATGAACTATAACTCATTTTTTCATCAGTTTTCGTAAGATCAGTTCTGTATTGTTGTAGTATTATATAATTATTGTTGCTTTTCACTTTACTAGTAAGATCCTCTAAATTCAAATTAGCTTTAAGATCAATAGAACTAACAACAGTAAAATTTGTTTTTATATCTCTATTCAATGTTTGATTTAATACATTTTTTGCATTGTTCAAGTCAGTTATACAGCTAATAAATTGTATACTATCTCCACTTAAATCAACTTGAGCACTTAAAAGATCGAGTTTAGAAACATTTCCAAAAGAATGTTGTACCATGACCCTATCATATCTTTCATTTGAAATAGAAATCAATTCTTTTTGAATTTCAAGCTGTTCTTGCAAAAAAGCAATATCATAAAATTGCTTAGCAACATTTAAAATTACTCTTTCAATTTCTATTTGCATTTCTACAGAGCTAATATCACTAAGCTTATTAAGTTTTCTAAGAGTGTAAATTGAAGCTAAACCATTAAAAAGATTATAGCTTAATTGTACATTACCATTATAACTTGAAGATTCAGAATCCATATCCTCTATTGCAGGAAATTCATCTGTTGCAAATTCTAAACTTGTAACACCTTTATTACCAGAACTAGATCCAATAATGTCAATTCTAGGTAACAAACCAGCACTTCCAAAACTAGCAATATTTTCAGCTTGTTTAAACTTGTTTTCTTTAATTTTAATTTCTAAATTTTCTTCTAGGGCTATTTTAATCACTTCTTCAAATGTTATAGCATCTTGCCCCCTACAAAAGAGAGAAATAAAAATAAACAAACTAAATATACTTAGCTTTTCTTTTAAAAAATTACATGTTTTCATAATGTATTTCTTTTATTGCCGGCTCACGCTCTTCATTATTTAATTTATTTCCTGTGAAAATCCATTCCTTAGTATACCTAATCTTATTTATAATTTTTAAAAATGCAGGTAGGAATATTAGAGTCAATAAAGTTGCTAGAATAAGTCCGTATGCAATAGCTATGGCCATAGGTATTAAAAATTGTGCTTGCAATTCCTTTTCAAAAATCAAAGGGGCTAATCCAGCAATTGTAGTAAGAGAGGTTAATATAATGGGTCTAAATCTAGATTTTCCTGTTTCAATTAAAGCATCTTCAAACTTTAAGCCTAATTTTAAGTTATTATTAAATTTACTTATAAAAACAAGAGAATCATTAACTAATATTCCTATTAGAGCAATCATCCCAAACCATGAAAACATAGAAAGTTGAAAGTCATGAATGAAATGCCCCCAACCAACGCCAATAAAACCAAAAGGAATAAGCACAAACACAGCAATAGTTTGTAAAATACTTCTAAATGTAAACAAAACAATCGTCAACATTAAAATAAGAACTATTGGGCCTGAATATTTTAATGAATTACCTGTTTCTGCTTGTGATCTAATTTGACCTTCTACTGAATGTTTTATAGATGGATAGATGTTTTTGATATTTGACTTAATGTAATCCTCTAAATTTGAAACAATGATATTTGGATTATCAATCTTAGGATTTAATAAATCTGCATCTATTTGAACAGATCTTTTACCATTAAGATGATCAATACTTATCAAATCCCTCTCTAATTTCATATCTACTAAGTCACTCAAAAGATAACTATTACTTAAATGGTTGATTCTCATATTTTCTAAATCATATATAGAGTTTCTATCGTTTTTTTCATAACGAATCCATATTTTAACCTCATCAGTACCTAATTGTAATCGTTGGGATTCAAATCCATAAAAACCTTGTCTTATTTCATTTAAAATTTGTGCAGTTGTTAAATTTAAGTTATAAGCTTTTTCTTTAAGAGTTATTTTTAATTCCTTTAAACCCTTTTGATCACTACTTTCAATATTCTTCATCAAATTTAAGCTTTGCATATAGCTTTTTAACTGCTTAATAGCTGGTAAAAGCTCATTAGTATCATCTGAATAAAGGGCAATGCTAATAGCCTTTCCAAATGGACTAGCAATATCAAAAGTTAGAGATTCTGAAGTAGGTATTTCTCCAACTGCATTTTTAAGATATTTGGTAATATCGGAGGTACCAATAGTTCGTTCCTCAGATGGGATTAATATAATGTTCAAAGCCCCTTTCTCAGAACTTTGAGGTGCAGACATTGCCCATTGGTCAACNGCTTGATTACTACCNACACTTTTTTCTATTGCTTTNANTAATGAAGTGTTATTATTATACTTTTTACTAATTGTAATATTTTCTTCTAAAATCTTTTTTTCAATAAACTGAATCCATTTATTTGTTTTTTCTTCACTTGAACCAGCTTGGAATTTTAAATTCACAATTATATTATCTCCATCAATATTAGGGAAAACAGTAGATTTAATTAATCCTGCTGACATCGCAGAAACAGTTAAAATTAATGAACAAATAAAAACTATAATTATTGTAAAAGGATTTTTTAATGTAAAATTTAATGAAGGAACATAATATTTGTTTTTAAAATTTTCTAAGAATAGTGTAGTTCTACTAATTATCTTTCTTAATCTATAATTTGGCTTTATACCTTTGAGCGCATTCGAATGAGCAATATGAGATGGTAAAATTATGACTCCTTCGATCAAAGAAAAAATTAATGTTCCTATAACTACAAACCCCATTTCTGGAAAAAAATCTCCTAGCATCCCCTCTAGCATAAAAAATAAAGAAAATGCCACTATGGTAGTTAAAATTGCAGAAAAAACAGCCGGTAAAACTTCCAATGTTCCATTAACCGCAGCATTAAAAGGATCCTCTCCCCTTTCATATCGTTGATAAATACTTTCAGCAATTACTATCCCATCATCAACAAGTATACCTATGACAATAATCATTCCAAATAATGAAATAACATTTAATGTAATACCATAAAACGAAGCTAAAATAAACATCCCAGCAAATGAAATTGGTATAGCTACAGCAACCCAACCAGCTAAACTAGGATGTAAAAATAATGTGAGAATAATCATAACAAGAATGAAACCTATTATTCCATTCTTGGACAATAAAGCAATTCTTTGTTCTATTATAACTGAATTATCTTCAATAATATTGATTTGGATATCTTCATTAATTGAATTAAAATTTTCAATATACTCTCTGGTTTTACTTGCAATAACACTAATATCTTCATTGTTAGTATTTAAAACCTTTATTACTACACACGAAGTGTCATTAAAATATTTCTTATTTGATTCATCCCTCCATACTTTATTTACTCTAGCAATATCTTTAATTTTTACAATTCTTTCTCCAATTTTCTTAACTACAATTTCAGAAATTTCTGATGACGAATATTTTTTATTATTACTTCTAATTTGAAAATTTTCTTTTTTTGATTTAATTGTCCCTCCAGTAATATCAATATTTTCTTGTTGAATTGCCCTATGGATTTCATAAAATGAAACATTATATTTTTTAATATCATTTTCTTTGACACTTATTTCCATCTCTTGAACTGGATATCCACTTACAGTAATTTTTGAAATACCTTGTATATCTTTTAAATCATCTTCTATTTGTTCAGAAACTAATTTAAGTCGATTTAGAGTTACATTACCACTAATAGCAAATGATATTGCGGGATTCAAATTTTCTATCAGAGTAATAGAAGGAGATTCCATATCATCTGGAAAAGAATTTATTCTATCTATTGCGTTCTTTATATCTTGTAAAACAACTTGATTGTTGGCATTATTCTCTATCTCTACTAAAACAGAACTAGTATTCTCTAGAGATTTAGAAGTGACTCTTTTTATTCCAGTTATCCCATCAATATTATCCTCAATTTTAAAAGTAATCATTTGTTCAATTTCTAAAGGGGATGCCCCAGGATAAACAGATTGAACATTAATCATTTTTGCAGTTCTTTCAGGAAAAAATGTTTTCCTCAAATTAAATAAACCCATACATCCAAAAACAATTATAAGTAACATAATTACATTTGAAGTAACAGGATATTTTAAAAAGTATCTAATAAAGTCCCTCATTTTCTATTTTACACGTATTTCCATTCCATCATAAGCTCCTTTAATAGATTCACTTAAAATTATATCACCATCTTTAAGTCCTTTGATAATGGCATTATTTTCTGAAATTTGAATAACTTGAATTTGCTTTAGTTTTAACTTATTATTTTCAACTAAAAAAATACTTTCATCAATTAACAAGCTTCTATCAACCAAATAAGTTTCTTTTATTTTTCCAATAAATATATCACCGTATACATACATACCATTATATAGTTGACTGCTTGATGCTTTAATAAAAACACTCATATTTTGAGATGATGGATCTAATGTTTTATTTACTCTAGAAACAAATCCAATTTGAATATCATGTATCTCATCAGATTTAAGTCTTGCCTCCATTCCTTTTTTTACAAGCAAGGTATTCTTAATACTTACATCNGCTTCAAGTTCTAAATTGTTAGGATTAAAAAAAACTGCAATTGATTGACCTTGTAAAATTGTATTTCCTGGTTTAACGTTAACTTGGCTTAAAANACCATTAAAACTTGCAATAAAAATATGCTTGGATATTTTATCTTGCACAGATTTTGCATTAAAATAAGATGTGAAAAAATTTTTTCCAGATAAATAATTTTTAAATTTTTCATTATTAATTTTTGGTAAACTTGGTAATGAAGTGTTAAAACTAATTTTCTTCATAAAATCATACCATATTACATACAAATCTGGGTAATCAAATTTAATTTCTGAAACAAGTCTTGATGTTTGATTTAACAAATTGCTTTTTAATGTATTTAGATTATTTTGTAATTCATCATATTGAATATATGCGAGTGTATCTCCTTTTTGAAATTTTACCCCACTTTTAAAATTATCTCCAATTAAAACTCCACTAGCTTGACTTACAATACTAATTTGTTCAACTGATTGTAGTGTCCCATAAACAGGAACAAATATTTGATTTTCTTCAAGTTTTACAGTTTCTTGATTAACAAGCTTAGTTGATTTTGTTAATTTATTTATTGAATTTTCTTGCTTAAAACTCATAATTAATTTAAAAAACAAAAAAGTAGAGAATAAAATTACAAATAGCCTGACTAGACTTCTTTTATATTTTTTCATTAGAAATAACATTTAATTTTTAAAATAATAGGACACAAAACTATTATAATTAGTTATATAAGATATAACTAATCTATTAAATTCATCAAGAAGATAAAAAATTATTTTACAAAAAAGTAACCCCTCATGATTTCACTGTGTCCAGGATATGTACAAATAAATTCATAGTTTCCTTTTTTAGGAGCTTCAAACTCTAAAGTAATAGTTTCTCCAGGATTTGCCAGTTCTGATGCAGCAATCACGTTACTATTGTTAGGGACATACTTAGCTGCTCTCCCAGCTGTTATAGCTTCAGAAGCCACCTCTTTTCTAGTTCCATAATTTACAAATACAATATTATGCAACATTGCTAAATCAACTCCTTCATTAACTAGTATAATTCTGACCCAACTTCCTTCATTCACAGTAATATTAGTAACATCATACTTCATTTCAGCCATTGTATTTCCGATAGCTCCAATAGTGAATTCCTCCCAATTTTTTTCTACTTCAGCAACTTCTGTTTGAATTTGATTTTCTACATTATTTTGTTTGTTATCATTAGATGAGCCACAAGAAGCAAATATTGCTATCAGTAATAAATATGTAATTTTTTTCATGATTTTTTGTTTTTTAAATGTTAATTATTTTTTGGTTTATATTTTTTTTATTTAAGAAATATGTATTAAACTTGACCATAATTCATGTGAAATATTGGTACAAAACTTGCTATTAGGTGCGGTAATAACAGAAATCGCATCGTGAGAATGAAGTGATTCTTGATGTGAACAGATTACACGAAAATCTAATACTCTTTTATCTTCTTGTAATTGTTCATAAAGTAATCTTGTAGCATCCTCAACAAATTTAAGATAAGAACCATTTAGTTCAGCAAATGCCATTTCATCCTCTCTTTTAACAACCACTTGAGTTTCAGTATTAAGTGCTCTTTGACAAAGTTCTTGCAAGTCTTCAATCCAAACAATATCTTCAAATTTTATTGAAATACGGGCAACAGATCTTTGAGAATGAGGTACAGCCGCTTGATTACGATTTTTACGAGCATGCTCTGCTAACTCAAATGAACATGGACACGCAGAAGAATATACGAAATCAAAATGTAAATACTTATTAAAGTTACCTATCTTATCTATATCTCCCTCTAATGTAACTTTGTAGTATTGATAACCAGAATTATTAGATCTTAAAGATGGCTTAAGTATTGGGTATGAAAAATTGAGACCAATTTTAGCATCAAAGGAATCTAAATTATCTTTGTACTTTAAGAGAATCTGATGTAAATTATCAAATACATAATCCTGCTTAAACTCATAAAAGGACCTCATTATTCTAGACATATTAATTCCTTTTTTATGAGCAGCCAGTGAGACGGAACCAGTAACTTTTGTTTCAAGTGTAATACTATCTCCATCTCTAGTTTTGTATTTTAGAGGAAGTCTAAAATTATGTATTCCTACTTGATGAATGGCAACGGGGGAACCTTGAATAAGAGAAGATGGGCCATTTTGTAAATCTGGAAATGATTCAATATCATCTTTTGAAGGATTATAATCTCTATCATACTTTCTATTAAAACTATCTCTTTTTTCAGTTGAATAACTTGTTATGATATTGTTATGTTTGGTAGATGGCTTAGTGGTATTATCAAAATCTTCTTTAATAAATTCTTCCATAATTATATTATTGTTTTAGTTTTATGATTAGCTTTTTTGTTATTATTATTTTCATAGAAAATTTTTGCACTAGCAACTGGTTGATAAATTGCAGAATTTTTTGTTCCACCTTCAAAACTTTCTACTTTAAGAACTCGAACTCGATTGTTAGTTTCTTTTTGAACAATATTATTAATATAATCAAAAACATACTCAGCAAACTTTTCACAACCAACATCATCTATTATTCTTAGTTGAATTAATTTCTTCATTGCTAAAGTTTTAAATTCCGGTAATTTAGGATCATCAGAAGCTACAATTGTAGTATGATCAAACATATAAGACATATGTTCTTTTATTCCATTCCTCTTAAATGAACCAAAATCACAAACCCAGTTTAATTCATCCAATCTTCCCGTAAATGTAACTTTAAATTTCATTGCATAACCATGTAAAAACTTACAATGTGAATGCTCTGCTCTCCATTGTCTAAAAGCTGTACTATAACCATCAAACAATTTGGTACTTTTATATTCGTTCATAATTTTTTTTTTGACAAAATTAATACATTTTTCAATAATTGTATAATTATTTTTTAAAAAAGTTATACGAAATAAAAAATATTTATATGTTTGCATATTATTAACCAAAAAATAAAAAAATATGTTTTTAAATGTTATTCAATCAATCGCGCCAGACAATTATGTCGCATTTACNTTTTTCATCGGTTACATTGCGATGCTTGCTGCATCAGTATTCTTTTTTGTTGAAAGAGGAAGTGTTTCTGATAAATGGAAAATGTCATTATTAGTATCGGCACTAATTACAGGTATTGCAGCAGTACACTACTACTACATGAGAGACTACAATTTAGCAACTGGTGATTCTCCTACATTCTTTAGATATGTAGATTGGATTTTAACAGTTCCTTTAATGTGTGTAGAGTTTTATCTACTTACAAGGTTAGCAGGTGCTACCAAATCACTATTGTGGAAATTAATATTTGCTTCTACATGGATGTTAGTATGTGGATATATCGGTGAAGCCTTCAATCCTGGAGGAGCTGGAGCAACTGGACACTCTGTAACATGGGGAGTACTTTCAACTCTTGGATACCTATACATCTTACATAATGCATGGTTTGGTGAAGTTGCTGAACTAGCAGAAAAAAGTAACTCAGAAACTATTAAGAAAGGGGTAAGATCTTTAGCTTGGTTTGTTTTAGTTGGATGGGCAATTTATCCAATAGGTTACATGTGTATGGAAGGAGGATGGTTGAGCAACTTAATGGATCCATCTTCAATAGATGTATGGTATAACATAGCTGATGCAATAAACAAAATTGGTTTTGGATTAGTTGTATATATGATAGCAATTTCAGAATCTAAAAAAGAATTAGCTAAATAAATATAATTTTTTAATTAAAGGAGCAGCTAAAAGCTGCTCCTTTTTTATTTATGAACAAGTTTTCTTTCTCATACTTAGTTACGTGTTATGCATTAGCATCAGTTTTTACTTTTAATAATCATCTTAGTTTAGAGTATCAAATCATAGGTTCATTATTTTTAATAGTTTTATTTGGTATTCCACACGGAGCTATTGACAATATAATTCTACAATCTCAAACTAAAATTTCTAGCATCAAGTTTTACACACTTTATCTTTCCATAATAATCTTTTACACTGCCATTTGGTTTTTATCTCCTTTGTATTCATTTTACTTTTTTTTGTTAATGTCAGCTTACCATTTTGGAGAATCACAATTTGCTAACTATAAAATTATAACTAAAACAAAAAAAATCATCTATCTTTTATGGGGAATATCACTTATGTCTTCCCTTTTCTTTTATAATAAAATAGAACTAAGTAATCTTTTCCTATTATATGAAGATACATCTAATCTTAATAATATTTTTGGAGGAAATAATTTGCAAATATTTTTTTTTACAAGTAATTTTCTAACTCTTTTCTATCTTTTTTACTTAAGGTTTAACAAAAAATTAGAATCTAGTGTATTCAATAGTGAATTATTTCAAATGCTGTTAATTCACATCACATTCTACTTATTTCCAGTCATAATTAGTTTTACTCTTTATTTTGTGTTTTTACATTCCTTAAAAGTTCTTTCTCAAGAATTTAAATATTTAAATAAACATATGGGAATAACTAGTATTTTAAAGTTTATAAAACTATTAGCACCACATACTATTCTTTCATTAATTTTTGTTTCAATATTTATATTCCTGTCTAGTAAAAATATAATAGACATTTCAATATTGCTGTTTTCAATTATAAGTATTTCTGTTATTACACTTCCTCACTCTATAGTTATGACTAAATTTTATGAAAAATTCAAAATATAGAATAAAATACTAATTATGCTAATTCAAGTTAATAGTGATGATATTGATATTAAAAAATTAATTATCGAAAAGTGTGGTAAACAATTTTCGTTAATTAAAAGAATAACAAAAAATAATTTCGGCTCTTCTAGATACAAGTTAAAAAGCATAAAACCTACTCACTCTCATATTGATTTAGAAAACTATAATGATAATATCTTTTTAAATTTTGATTTACGTGAGAAAGGAATAGTTTTTTACTTTAGATATAAAAATACTGAATATGTCGAGTTCTCACCGTTTCATTCTCTTACATTTCAATCAAATGACTCTTCTTTTGTATTACAAACAGATATTAATTCATATTCTTTTGAAATTATGAATAAAACAAATCATAAAGCATTCATTTTAAAATTATATAAATTTAAAAATAAAAACTAATGAAAAGACCTTGGAACAGATCCAACTCTAATATATATAGTTTAGTAACATTTAATGATTTTAATGACTTTAATATGAATATATGTACATATGTTTCAGTTGTTAACATGAACCCAAGACAATATATAATTTCAATTGATTACAATACATTAACATATTCATATTTAGCAAAAAATGTTTCAAAAATAATTTTACAATCCTTAAGTGTTAAAAATATTGGTTTAGTTAAAAATCTAGGTAAAAAATCTGGATATAACTTTGACAAACAAAAATATTTAAAACACAATAACCTCATTACTGGATGGAAAGAAACATCAGTTCTTAAAAACACTTCATTTTTAGTGGAGTTAAAAGACAAAAAGAAAATATTTGAAATGAATGATCATTGCTTATTTCTCTTTAGTGTTAAATCGTTTAAAAATTTTGCAAACGAATTTTTAACTTTTGATCATTTAATTAACAAGAAGATCATATTATGATTACAGACTATAACGAAATCATAAATATTTTAGAAAATATCAATCCAATTAAGTATGCTAAAGACAGAAATTTTATTGATGGGTCTGTAACTAGAATATCCCCTTACATCTCAAGAGGAATAATTTCTACAAAACAAGTCTATAAATTTTTAATTAAAAAAGGATATTCTCTTAAAAATATACAAAAATTTGTACAAGAAATGGTTTGGAGAGAATTTTGGCAAATTACTTGGCAAAGCAATAATATTGATAAAGATTTAAAACATCTTCAAAAAGATGTAGAATTTTATGGTTTCCCTAGCATAATTATAAATCATAATACACAAATTAATGCTATTGATAAATCTATTGAAGCATTATATGATTCTGGCTATATGCATAATCACTTAAGAATGTATGTAGCGAGCTTATGTACCAATATTCTAAATTATCATTGGAAATTACCAGCAAAATGGATGTACTACCATCTTTTAGATGGAGATTGGGGTTCTAATTCTCTTAGCTGGCAATGGGTATGTGGAGCTAATAGCAATAAAAAGTATTATGCAAATCAAGATAATATAAATAGATTCACAAAGTCAAATCAAAAAAATACAATCTTAGATACAAGTTATGATGATTTATTAAATCTTAAATGTGAAAGAGAACTTACAAGAAATTTTTCCCTTGAACTTAATGTAAATTATCCCAAATCAGATAAATTTCTTAACAAAACACAGAAACCAATATGCATCTATAATTATTACAATCTAGATGTAAATTGGAGGAAAAGTTTAGATGCACACCGAATACTATTAATAGAACCAAGCATTTTTAAACAATATCCTATATCAGATAAAGCAATGAAATTCATGATTGATTTATCCAAAAACATTAAAAACATAAAAATATTTGTTGGAGAATTTAATGAATTACCTATAAAAAAATCAAAAGTTTATTTCAAAGAACATCCATTAAATTATAATTACATTGGAACTGAAGATTCTAGAGAATGGATATGCAAGCCAAAAATAGTTTATAAATCATTCTTTAAACATTGGAATACTGTAATTAAACAACTATACCTAAATCCTTTATAGATTTAATTTTTTTGATTTTTTGATTTAAATCTTGATGCCAAATTAGTTTTAGAATGCTTTGTTTTTCTTCCTTGAACCCTTTTTCTCCAAAGAATATATGAACTTAATTTTAATGACTTCTTTAATATTTTTTTAACTTGATTATCATGTAAACCAAATTGGTTCCTAATAGCTTCAAAAGGAGTACGATCTTCCCATGCCATTTGAATAATTCTATCAATATCAAATTTATTTAATCTTTCTGAAATTTTCATTCAAACATTAATCAGGTAAAGAATCGATTTTATTTAAAATATCAAAAGCTTCTTTTTCTAACTTATCACTTTCAATTCTATTAATTCTAGAGAGCTCAAAAGCTTTCTTCTTTTTTTGATTATACAACTTAATTAATTTTTCTTTTTCTGTTTTTTTTCTAAAAAAATTAAACATAAATAATGATTTCTTACTTGACAAAAATATTGTCAATTATTAATAAAAACTGTTCTTCAACCTTATTACCAATTAAAATAGACAACTCTTCTATTTCAAAACCTGCAAAATTATTATAGTTTAACCTCCTACCTCTAAATGAAGGATACATTTCTGACAGATTAATTGTGATAACTTCCCATTTTCCAGAAGTAGGAAAAGAAGATACGTATGAAAAGTAATCATTTTTATTTTTTTTAATTCTTAATTGGTAAACCTTTCCATCCCCTTTTAAATATAAATTAATAGTTCTTTTGTTTAATAAATTAAACTTTGGAAAAATATGGCGAATAGAGGCAAAACCACCATTATAATCAAGAGATATATTTCCAAAAAAAACTGCATTTCCATTTTGATCAACTGATAGGTTCGAGTTAGAAACACCACCCATAACATCATCGTTGATAATCATCCAATTGTCAAAATTTTCATTTTTATTAAAATCATAAATAGTTTGCCCATTTATACAATTATTAGAAAAGAATAGATAGAAAAAAATAATACAAACTTTAAATATAAACAAGTGTTTTTTCATTTAATGAGTTTTTTTTGAATAACTATTTTAATGCAAAGTTATACAAAATATTTTGTTTTGGATATTTTTTTTTTTAAGTAAAAAATATGACTACAAAAAAAAATTATTTTTATTTGTATTTATTATAAATATAAATTACTATAAATCAAACACTTAAGTTGAAATATTTGAAACTTTTATATTAAATTTGTAGAATAAAAAATAAAAATATGGCATTAGACACAAAAATATACGAAATGTTAAAAACTCAAGCAGAAGCAGAAAAAGCAAAAGCGATGTTAACCCTAGAGTTACTAAATAAAAATGGTGTTGGTGTTGGAGAACATTCAACAAAAGATTTTTATGAGAATGCAGAATCAGCTTTAATGATGCTTGTAGATGCAAATGATAAATTAGAAACACTTAATTCACTGTACAAAGACTCTAAATTAAAATAAATAAAAAATGGAAATAAGAAATAATAATACATGTATAAACTGTAAAAATCTTCTTAGTAACTTCATGTGTTCAAAACACAATAAAACTGTTGAAATTACAAATTCCTGCGAGAAACACATATACAAGCAGTCTATTAATAAAGATTCCTCGTGTTCAAACTGTAATCTCTATAATACAGAAAATTGTACAAAACCTGAAGAAGCAAGTGAAAAAATGATTTGTTTTGACTGGAAAAGTTGTTAACTCTAAAAACAAATCTAAAAAAATTATTTAATTAGTCTTAAAACTTTTAAGTGCTACTTTAGACTTATTTCTCCTCCATTTTTCTTTGGCATATTTTTGCATATCAATAACAGTATCATTTTCATCTGTTATCTCTAGTCCTAATAGTGTTTCAATTATATCTTCCATAGTAACAATTCCATCAAGCCCTCCATATTCATCAACTACAACAGTTATATGTTCTTTCTTTTCTAAAAGCTCATCCCATAAGTTAAATAATGTTACGTTAGAAGGTACAACTAAAATATCTCTTCTAAATTCTTTAACTAACATTTCCGTATTTTCATTATTTGATAATTCTTCTAATATATCTTGTAAAAAAATATATCCTGTTATCCTTTCACTATCTTTTGAAAAAGTAGGAATTCTAGAAAAATTATAATATTTTTTATCATTTTGAAACTCTTTAATTGATATATCTTCATTAACAGAGGAAACAACAACTCTAGGAGTCATTATCTTAGTAACTTTAATCTTTTGTAACTTTAAAATATTTTGAATTATTTTATTCTCTTTTTCAGAAAAAACACCCTCATTAACACCTATATTAGCTAAAGCTGCAATTTCTTCTCTGCTAGTACTATCTTCTGTTTTTTTTACGGCTATAATAGATGTTATTTTACTAGAAAATATAACCAAAGGATAAGTTAAGAACAACATAACATTTATTGTATAATAAGTTATACCTAAAAGTTTTTTCCAATACCTAGCACCAATTGTTTTAGGTATTATTTCTGTAATAACTAAAATTAAAATCGTTAAAATAGCTGAAACAATTCCTAAAGATGCTTCTCCAAAAATTTTAATAGATTCCGCGCCCACACCTGCAGCGCCAATTGTATGAGCAATTGTGTTTAGAGATAAAATTGCTGATAATGGACGATCAATATTTAATTTTAATTTGAGTAATGAGTTAGCCCATTTTTCTTTTTCTTTAATTGTTGTTAAGTAAGTCTTTGATGAAGATAAAAGAACAGATTCAGTAAGTGAACAAAAAAAAGAAATAAATAAAGCAAGAAATAAATAGAAAAATAATGGTGTCATATTTTATGTAAATTTACAATTATTATTTTAATTCCTCATTTTTAATAAAAGAAATACTGATAGAATTCACACAATGTCTAACGTTTTTTTTTGTGAAATTTTCACCTTCAAAAACATGACCTAGATGACCGTTACAATTTGCACAACATATTTCAATTCTTTGCATCCCGAAAGATGAGTCTTTTTTTCTTATAATTGATCCTTTAATTTCATCATCAAAAGATGGCCAACCACAATTTGATTTAAACTTGGAACTTGAATTGTATAGCGGATTATTGCACGCTTTACATATATAAACACCTTTTTCAAAATGATTAATATATGATCCTGTTCCCGCTCTTTCTGTCCCCTTATATACAATGACTCTTTTTTCTTTGTAAGTCAAATCATCAAAATAATTTGAAGTCTTTACTTTATTTTGAGAGTATGATAAAAATGGAGTTAAAAGAATAATAATAAATATCCTATACATTAACCTTATTTTAAAATGAATTTAATTTTTTTATTCATATTGTTTATATTTATACTTATCACATAAACACCTTTTGAAATCTGAGATAAATCAAATACTTTTTTATATTTTCCTGCAAACATTTTCTTTGAATCAATTAAAATATTTTTACCTATTATATCAACTAAAAATATATCAAAATCCATATTTTTATTAGAAGAAAAGGTAATGTAAAACATACCATTAGATGGGTTTGGATAAATTGAAAGATCACTTAAATAAAGATTCTCTAAACTAGAAATACTATGTACAAATACTAATGTATCACTTTGACATCGTTGTTCATCATATACTATACAATAATAGTTACCAAGACCAGAAACTAATAATGTATCACCAGTTCCTAATTGATTTGTTTGACTAAACCAATTATAAGAATAAGGAGGAATTCCTCCTGTAGCATTTACTGTTAATAAATTTCCTACTTGACTAATACTAGCATTAATTGAATCAGGAGCAGTAATCAAAACACTATCTG
>PBQB01000035.1 GCA_002724895.1 Flavobacteriales bacterium | reverse complement strand
TAATAGTAGTTCCTGCTGCCCCATCTTGAGAAATAATTTTAAATGCTAACTCATTTATAACATCACCACTACTCACTCCATTAGCAGCTAATTCAGCTGCAGGATAAGTTATTTGAGTATTACCATCCATATAGAACGTGTACCATAAGTAACTTGTATGGTTTGAAAGAGTGTCTGTTCCTATTTGAGCACTTGTCAAGCAAGGAGTTCCACCTGTAATTGCGTTTACAATCACAACACCGCCATTATTACTTCCAGGAGTTGCATCATATGAAACAGCGGCTATAGTTATTGAGTCTGGCTCATTTAAAACAATTGTGTCTGTGGAAGTACATCCATGTACTCCGTCTGTGACAGTAACATAATACGTTCCTATAGCTAATCCCCCGATTGTATCTGTTGTTTGCCCAGTAGACCACAGGTACGTATCTGAACCATGAGAACTGTCAACAGCAACCGTTAGTTGACCGTTAGACTGTCCTAAACATAAAGGTTCGGAAACAACCGATGCATTTGCTGAATAATATGTACAAACATAAACACATGACGTGTCATCTAATGTTGCAACCGGATCATAATTTGTAGCTGTAGAGTCTGTACATCCTAAATAATAACATGAACCATCATCTATAGTCGCTATAGGATTATAGTTGTCTGCATTAAAGTCTGTACAACCAGCATATGTACAAGGAGCGGCCACTGTTGCCGTCGAATCATAGTTTGCNGCTGTAGAATCCATACAACCAACATTTGGAGACTCTTCAATTCTGATTAAATCAAGAGCCGCGTCAGACCATGAGGTCCCTCCTGTTAAGAAATTTATTTTTATATAAGTAGGACCAGTGTAAGAACTTAATGACACTACTTCTTCATACCATTGATTTCCTTTGTCTCCTGAAGTTGACCATGCTGTGTTCCACGTTGACCCCGAATCACTAGAAAGCTCAACAGACAATGTTCCCATTTGGGATCCGTACATATGGTAAGCAAATACAAGTGCTGGGTCTGTGTATGTAGAAAGATCTATACATTTTGAATTAAGAGCATAATTAACATTTGTTCCTCCATTACTTTCAACATATATGAACAGAGAGTCTGCAAATGCCGACGATGGCCCTGTTGAACCTGTAGGAGTAGATGCTCCTGAAAGCCATCCATATGTTGTGTTATTATTAAAGTCATTTAACCAAAAAGAATTTGATAATCCTGATTCAAAACTTTCTGATTGAGAAGAAGAAACACAGTTGTATAAGCATGACCCATCAGACATTACGGCTAATGAATCATAATTATATGCTGAAGGATCCATACATCCCATATAATAAGTACATGCACTATCACAAGTTGCCAATGGATTATAGTTAAGAGCTGTCGAATCCATACAACCATAAATAGCATTTCCTCCAGATATTATAGAAATTTGTGTTGTATTACATGTAGAAGGCCCTTGTGTACAAACGCTATCAACCACCCAATGTACCCAATGGTCTAAACTTGAAGTCACTGTAAATGTAAGAGGACTATTACCTTGAGCAATAAAGTTGCCAGTTACACCTCCTTCATAAACAGCTATAAAACCTCCATTTGTTATGTTTTCAACTGTATAAGTATATCCTGCAGTAATACCTGTAATTTGAGAATGTTCATTTTGATAATTACATGTTGAAACTGTAACTGTAGAGTCACAACTTCCAGGTGCTACCACAGCAGCTGATGGATATTGCATTGTCATACCGGTACATCCAGGTATACAAGAACCATCATCTGTATTAGCCAAAGCATTATAATTTGTAGCTGAAGAGTCTGTACAACCTAAAACAGTGTATATACAAGAACCGTCATCACAATTTGCAAGTGAATCATAATTCATTGCACTTTGATCGGTACAACCTGAAACGCTATAAGAAAATGCTAAGTTATTACTATAGCTAGATACTCCACTAGAATCTATATATCTAAGTTTAACGGCTGCCGCCGGAATAGATTGAGGGCTCCAAACAGGAGCAATCCAAACAACAGAGCTACTGTTAGATACCAAAACCATACTGTCTGGAATTGACCATCCTTGGAGATGCACTTTCATTGGAGCACATAAATTAGAACCCCAAATTGTAATAGTGTCACCAGCACAAGCCGTATTTGTACTAATAGAATCTATAGTACTTGTTTGACAAGGATATACGCATGAACCATCATCTGTGTTTGCTGTTGAATCATAGTTTGTTGCTAATGGATCTGTACATCCTAAAATTGAAGCTACTTGATTTCCTGTTAATGTAGTTGTAACACATCCTGATTGAGTTGCACAAGTTGCATCAACCATCCANTGAATATAGTAAGTTCCTGCAGCAAGAGAAGTCCATGTTAATGGAGCATAACCTTGTGCAACAAAGTTTCCACATGCAGTCCCTTCATAAACTACAATATATCCTCCTGAACTTATATCTGCAGTATAACTTTCTGAAGAGCCAACTCCAGATATTGTACTGTATTCGCTTCTATATGAACATGTAGAAACTGTAACCGGACCATAAGGATCAACTGTTGCGGATCCATACGGAGAATTCATACAACAATGGTAGTTACAAGAACCATCATCGGTATTTGCACCAGGATTATAGTTTAGTGCTAATGAGTCCATACATCCTGGAATAGATAAATTCATCCATTCACCAACCTCAATATTATCAATTGCCATATCTCCTGTATAACCTCCGCCAGAATGGATTCCAGAAAATACAACTGTTATATCAACGCCTGCATAAGCGGACAGGTCAATTTGTGCTGGAGTCCATACATCGCCCTGATCTCCAGATAATGACCACACAGAAGTTCCATTAACAGAAACATCTAAAGTTCCTATAGCAGCNCCATACATNTGGTAGTAAAAACGAAGAGCAGGAGCCGCTAGATTTGATATGTCTAAACATTNAGATGTTAATGTGATTGGGCTTTGAGGTGAACCAGATGTTTCATAATACATATAATTTCCTCCTCCTGTCATATCATCTGATGGACCTGTTCCTGAAGACCCTGTTCCCATATCATCTAACATCCATCCACTATTTGTNAAGGTGCCCAGTCCAGAATCAAAATTCTCTGAATATGGAGCAGTTGTACAAGCATATAAGCAAGAACCATCATTACATCCAGCCGCTGGATCATAGTTGTTTGCTAAANCGTCATTACATCCTGGATATGTACATGAACCATCGTTTACAGCTGCTAAAGAATCATAATTACAAGCAAGAATATCATTACATCCAAATACTGGNACTTCACCAACTAAAAGATCGTCAACTAAAAGGTCATTATAATAGTCATATGACTCTCCACTACTTTCNCCTCTAAGTCTTAAAGTTACAACTCCTGAAACATCCGCACCAGTAAGATCAACAGTTTTGGTCTCCCATCCTGAAGTGAACTGGTCAAATGTAGCGACTACATTCCATGATGAACCATCATAAGCTTCCACATATAATATGTTGGCTGTGTCTAATAAAGAAGGAGAATATGTTCCATCACTAAAATAAGAAAAAGATAGTGTTGGATTAGACAAAGATGATATATCAATATCCTCAATATTCATTATTGTTGCAGAATCAGTACTAGAAAAATCAATCCAAGCAAATGTTCCTTGAGCTCTAGTATTTAGACCTGATATAGAAGTTGNGCTAGCATACCAACCCGGATTTCCTGTAAAATACCATCCTGAGCCNGTATATGCACTTATTGACCAACCATTTGGNCAAANNCCNGNNGGNAGNAAGCCTGAGCTAAAATCTTCAGAATATGGCGCCACAGCAACACATGATGGGTAAACACATGTTCCATCGTCAACATTAGCTGCTGGATCATAATTTGTTGCCAAAGGATCTGTGCATCCTGGTACCGGAGCAACACAAACATATGAGTGAGAACCTAAATTTGAAAAATCATCTTGGCTTAAAACTGTCCATTCTGAACCCGAAGATATTGTCCAGTTAGTATTTCCTTCAACTCCACAAACTCTTACTAATGTGTGATCTTTTGTCGCGTTAGANACTCCTGAAACCGACCAACCTGAACCTGGATCCGCACCATCTTCCCCTACCGCATCTATCAAAACTCCATTTTTAGCAAGTCCAACCGCATCATCCCCATTCCAATTCGCTTGAGACCAAGTTACATCTCCTACTGCTGATATTGCAACAGAAACTGAAGATGATGAAGAATAAACAATATATACATCTCCATCTGATAACTGACCAGAAAGTTGCAATGATGATTCAGGCCAAGATCCTCCGTTCGATATTTTCCAAATCTCATAACTTGAAAGATCAACTGTTTGACCAGTACCATTGTATATTTCTACATACTTGTTGTATCCAGAACCTTCAGCATATTCAGAAATGAATAGGTCTGTTGCTCCTGACGCAGATGCNGANGCNCCAACAGTAACAGTAGCTGTGTCTGTACACATTTGACAATCTGTAGTTATCACGGTGTATGTTCCTGCAGATANNCCAGAAATGCTAGCTGTTGTCGCACCATTGCTCCACGCAAAGGTAGTCGCACAAGTTGGCATCCCAACCAAAGTGGCTGTTGCTGTACCATCGTATGCACTTGCAGAAGAAGCATCTGTTGCGCTTGCCGTTACTTGAACAGTACACTGAGAATTTGCTGTAAAACTAAAAATCAATACCGTTAAAAGTATTGATAAAAAAGTTCTAAATGTTTTGTAAATGTTTGTTTCCATAATTAATGTTTAGTTGTTTTTATCATAATTTTTCATAACCATTGTACTACTGGCTTTAAGTTTTAATCGTAAAATGTTGCAAATTATTTGTCGTAAAAAATGCANCCAAATATAATGATTTTAAATTCCAAAAAACAAATTAATTTTGATAAAAAAACCTTTGCCATCAACTTTAGTAAATACTACATGATTGAAAATAAAAAAATACTTGTATTTCTTTTTTTAGCTTTGTTAAAATTTATGATTGCTAAAAATGTTTAAAAAAATCAATTTTTTATTTCTAAATGACCGTGATAATCTATGGTTATTTTTATTTGTTTTTATATTTAGCTGCGTCTCTTTACTGTTTTGCACTATTAATGATCAGTTTGAAATGCTAGACTTTGAAGTCTATTATCAAGCCGCTCAAAGAATAGTTTCAAGTCAAGAGCTTTATAATATAAAATCCGACGGACATTATGTTTTTCATTACTCCCCAAACGCAGGTATATTTTTTGTTCCACTACTAATATTTCCTTTAAAAATTGCTAAATATATCTTTTGGTTTCTGTTAACATTTATTCTATATTTTGGCGTAAATTCTTTTATCTCAACAGTTAATAAAGTTGAAGAGAATCTTTTTGATCAAAAGAAAAAAAACATCATTGTAATCTTATCATTATTGGCTGTACTTAAACATGTTCATTTTGAGCTAACNTTAGGACAGGTCAATATGCTTATATTAATTGTTTTTATGCTAATCATAAAGCTTTATTACTTAAATAAAAAACATCTTTTTTCAATCTTATTAAGCATAACCGTTTTTATAAAGCCGTTCGGGTTAATATTCATTCCTTACCTAGTTGTTAAAAAAGAATTCAAAATGTTGTTCTTGTTTTTAATATATTTTATCACACTTTCAATGTTGCCACTTTTATTTTATTCATTAAGTGATTTTTTTCATCTGTATTTAAGTTGGTTTAAAGAGCTGACAGCTGAGCTAAATGCAAAGCAAAACATTTTGTCGGATTACAATCACACTATTTTTTCTGTATTGGCTCGCTTCACTCCAATAAAATATCTGCTTGTAAATGAAACTATAAAGCTTATTTATCAATTATTAATATTGTCAATTGTTGGAATCGGGATTCTTAAATTTATTCAAAAAGGGGATGGCCCCCNAGCTTGCCTTTGTGAAATGATTGTATTGATCAGCATAATTCCATTAATTGCCTTTACAAATGATAATGCCTTCATTTTTGAACTTCCTATAATTTTATATTTAATTTCAAAAAGCCATCAAATGAATTTGTTTAAAAAGTCTGCTCTGATTTTTTCTTGTGCTCTTGTAGGGTTAAATATNTATGANNTNGTAGGNAAAGAAACAATGCTATTTCTCTCATCAATATCAATATATACTTTTGGAACTATAATTTTACTTTATCTAATGTTTGATCTTAAGTGGAAAAACAAAACTACGGCTTAAGCCTTATTTTTTGTGAATTGCTAGAAATAAAAACTCCCAAACCNTTTTCCACGTTCGAGTAAACCGGAACAACTTCNCCACCAAAAATGTTTANCTCTCCCTTTTCTCTNTGATCATCTAGTGAGCTGTAATAGCTGTATGTGTCATCGCTAAAGATCGAAAACTCAATAATTACCGTGTCGCAATCTGCATACTTTATTTCTTCTGTAATAACGTCTAATTCAATTGTCTTTTTTTGTCCATTAAATAGGGCATCTGTAAAAATTACGTTATTGCCTTCAAACGTATATCCATTNAAAGGAATNCCGGCAGGAAATGAAGGGTCGTTAGAGACAAATTCTGTATAGCCACTGAAGTCCCATTCATCGTAATCTCCATACTCATTTACCCAGGACTTAGTACATGAAGAAAATAGCTTTAAACGATAATAATTTTGTTGGTTTGGAGCGTCATCAAAACTAAACCTTAATCCGATTATATTATCATTTGATGTGGTGTCTACTTCAACATTGTATATGTTTAAACTATCTGGTATAAACGTTTCCGCCTGTATCGAATTATAATTTGGATGATTAACCACTATTTTATAATTTGAATTTGGTTGTGGAGTAACATTACTTTTATAATAATACATTAAAACAGAATCTGAACCATAATCATTCATTCTATAATACACATATGTAGGGTTAATTAGATCTGGTGTCAGAGNGTCTATTTGCTCATTTTCTTTATATAACAAAACTTCAGCATCTGTTAAAAATATAGGTGCGCTATTATCAAATGCTCCAACGGAATTAGAAACGCTAAGCTGGACATTGTTGTCCGTATTAAAGTTAGCATTTAAAACTAAAACTGGTTCATGTGGGGGAATCTCTAAGTTTACAACAGTCTCCATTTCTCCACAAGAAAACAGAACTAAACAAACATACATGTAAATTATTTTTTTCATACTTAAAATTTTATTCTATATGACACCGACGGGATTATAGGAAACAACGATACCTGAGTGGCTACTCTTTGATTATTTTGATAATTTAAATAGGCAAAAAATGGATTTTTTCTGTTATATAAATTATACGCTCCAAATGACCATGTACTGCTCCAATTTTTCTTCTTAGCATGTTTATTAATACCAATATCTAGCCTATGATACGCAGGAAGCCTAGTTGAATTTCTACTTCCATATGACTCTACAAGGTCAATGTTTAGCTTTTCTCCCCAATCTTCTTCATTGTTAGGCATTCCAAAATAAACTCCTTGAGGAAAAGTTATTGCGTTTCCGGTTCCATAAACCCAGGTTGCTCCAACATCCCACTTTTCATTAAACTTATGTGAAATTACAAAAGAGAAGTCATGTCTTCTGTCATACTTATATGGAAACCAGTTTCCAAAGTTTATATTGTCAAATCTTCTATTGGTCCAAGAAAGGGTGTATCCAAACCATCCTGTAGTATTTCCTTTTTTCTTTTGAAGAAAAAATTCTGCACCACATGATTCTCCCTCTCCTCCTGTTTCAACAGCGTTTTCCCAAGACTCTGTACTTTGAAGAGTTGAATATCCTGCTTTGTATGCAATCAAATCTTCCATTNTTTTATAGTAACCCTCTAAGCTTACTTCATATGTATTTTGAAATAACTCGGTAGCAACACTTAAGGCCCACTGTTTTGACTTTTGAGGCTTTACATTATCTACAGCCGGCACCCAAATATCACTTGGAAACCCTATTGAAGAATTAGATAATAAATGTATGTTCTGTTGCATTTCTGCATACGATGCTTTAAGAGACCAATTATCATTTAACAAATAACGTGCTGATATCCTAGGCTGAAAAGTGTATGAAGAAATATCTGTGATTTTTTCAGAAAATTTTGGGTTAAATGTAGCTATTCCATTTTTAGTGGTTATATCGTCTGTATTTGCTAGAGAATAGAAACCTAAATGTACTCCTATATTAGCCTTTAATCTACTACTAAGTTTAACATTGTCCTCAATATATACAAACATTTCATGCACATTAGTAGGAGCAGAAAAATTTAGCATTGTGTCTAAATAAAAGTCCGTGTTTATTGTGTCTAGTATAGGATAATCGTAATCTATTAATAAATCTGTTTCTCCAGGAAAAAAGTGATGATAAGTATACGATGATCCAAATTTAATATCGTGATTAGGGCTAGGCATAAAGTCAAAATCAATTCTGCCTCCCCAATCTTCTATTCCAGACAAATAACCATAATCAACATTAAACGCTTCATTTCCAAAAACAGAGGACTGACTACCTGCAACAGCAATATTTCTTCTAAATGCATATCTGCTGTAGGTTAGTGTTGTGTTACTAAAAAGCTTTTCTGAAAACAAATGATTCCACCTAAGTGTTGCTGTTATGTTTCCATAGCCTATACCAAAATCTATACTTTCATCGGAAGAGCTTCCCTTTTCTCCTCCTTCAGCACCAGAATAGTCAACGCCAAAAACATCATTCCCCATATAAGCACTTAAATAAATTCTATCTTTTTTTGAAATCTTATGGTTAATTTTAGCATTTAAATCATAAAAATAGAGCTTTAGCTTTGTATTTGAAGGCATAAAAGGCTTGACCAATAAGTCTGCATACGTTCTTCTTCCTGATAATAGAAAAGAAGTTTTTTCTTTAATGATGGGCCCCTCTATAGTTAGTTTAGAAGATATTAAACCAAGGGTTGCGTCTACATTATACTTCTTGCTATTTCCCTCTCTCATATCTATCTGTAACACTGAAGAAAGTCTACCTCCAAATCTAGCGGGAAACCCTCCTTTTGTCAGTCGTACTGTTTTTATTGCATCTGCATTAAACACAGAAAAAAGGCCCCCTATATGAGATGCATTGTACACAGGAACGCCATCTAGCAATATAAGATTTTGATCTGGTCCTCCTCCTCTAACATAAAAGCCAGAAGTCCCTTCACTAGACTGAACACCAGGTAATAACTGTATTGCTTTTAAAACATCTACCTCTCCTAAAAGGGCAGGTATAGTTTTAATTTGATTAATCGGGACTTCAATTACAGAAGTTTGTGTCTGCTCTACGATGTTAGCCTTTCCTATAACTTTAACTTCATTGATATTCACATTAGCAATATCAAAAGCAACATTATAAGTTGTATTTGCAACTAAATTTATATTTTTAGTTTGAGGAGTATATCCAATAAATGTAAATGTTATCTCATGTTCTCCTTTTGGAAGTGTTAAACTGTAAAAACCATAAGTATTTGAAATAACTCCTGTTTGTAAATTATTTGAATATATATTTGCCCCAACAATACTTTCTCCACTAGAAATATCTGTAATATATCCACTAATTGTGTACTTTTCTTGTCCAAAAACATCTATTGCGACAAAAAGCAACATTATTAGCGTTATTTTTTTTATCATTTAGAAATAGTCTTTTTTGCTAAACATTCATACATAATAAAACCGGTAATTAAAGCAAAAATACCTTTTTTATAACCAAGTAACCATTCTGTTAAAAAGGTGTCTTGTATCCAAGACAAAACAGCAAACATTATCCCAAAAGAAGATAAAAAAAGCCATATTTTAAGTGCGTAATTATTCATTTGTTTATTTTTCTAAAATAAAAGAAAATGTTGATCCTACATTTATTGTACTTCTAACATTAATTTGTTGATTGTGTCCCTCTAATATATGTTTAACGATTGCAAGCCCTAATCCTGTTCCTCCAATTTCTCTAGACCTATTTTTATCAACTCTATAAAACCTTTCAAATAAGCGGTCTAAAGACTGCTTTTTTATTCCAATTCCATTATCTGCAACCTCAATCAACATGTTAGAATTCATGTCAAAAAAGCGAACTGTTGTCTTCCCTCCCTTTTTTCCATACTTAATCGAATTACTTATCAAATTAATAAATACCTGTTGAATCTTGTCTTTATCTCCTTTGACAAAATTTGTCTGAGACTCATTAATGAGCTCAAATTTTATTTTCATTTTACTAGCCTTCATTTCCATTAATTCAAAAACCTCTTTAACAAGATCTACTATATTAAATTTTTGAATATCTAAAACAGACTGCTCCGTTTCTAATCTAGATATAACCTCTAAATCTTCAACAATATTAATCATCCTATCAACACTTTTGTTTGCTCTTTCTAAATACTTATAGTTAATGTCTTTGTCCTCTACCCCTCCATCTAAAAGTGTTTGTACATATCCTTGAATATTAAAAATAGGGGTCTTTAACTCATGAGAAACATTTCCAAGAAATTCTCTTCTGTAATTTTCATCCTTTTTGTATGCATTTAACTCTTCTTCCTTAGCATCGGCCCACTCTTCTGCTTCTTTTTCAGCCTTTTCAATATCCAACTCTTTTATATTTGATGTTCCCTTAAATTTATATATATTTTTATAAATAAGCTTTATTCTTTCATGAAAAAAATTTCTCAAAACATAGAACGTTACACTAAAAACAATGATGAAAAACACTGTAAATTTTAAAAGCGCCTCTTTTTCTGGGGAAGTAAAAAGAAAGTATGAAGCTAAAATTATTATGGCGCTTAAAAATATAGATATCTTAAGCGGAGTGTTCATTTTCATGATTGCTAAAATATAAATTATAAATCAAATTTATATCCAACCCCCTTAATCGTTTTGATATGATGATTGCCTATTTTTTCTCTTATTTTTCTCACGTGCACATCTATTGTCCTGTCTCCAACAACAACATCATTCCAAACGTTTTGAATAATTTCATCGCGAGAAAAAACTTTACCTGGTATAGACATTAAAACAAAAAGTAAATTAAATTCTTTTCTAGCTAGAGAAACGCTTTTACCCGAATATGTTAATTGGTGCTTTTCCTTGTCAATTAAAATTTCGCCTAAAGTTATTTTTTTTACAGATTCTTTCCTACGTTTTCTTTTTAAAATTGCCTTGACCCTACTAATTAGTAGCTTAGGTTTAATCGGCTTTGTTATATAATCATCAGCTCCTGCAGTAAAACCAGCTAGTTCTGAATATTCTTCAGCACGTGCTGTTAAAAACAAAACCAATGTGTCTTCTAAACTAGGGGTTTCTCTTATTTTTTCGCAAGC
>PBQB01000034.1 GCA_002724895.1 Flavobacteriales bacterium | reverse complement strand
AACCAATATAAATGTAGTATCAAAAACACACCCATAATCATCTGTTAATTGAAGATTATATGAGCCTGCTGTCATATTATATTGATTAGATTGCGCAGGATTTGAAGTACTCCAATTATATTGAACGGGGGGAAAAGGAGAAGTTGCATACGTTTCAATAAAACCATCATTATTTCCAAAACAGGAAATTTCATAACCATTATACTCACTTGTATCAGTGACATATAATTTAATATTATTGACATAAAAATCTAAATTGTAATCCACATAATTATTTCCACAAGTTGTTTCAAGTTTAATATTGTGAATTCCAGATGAATTAAAAACAAAAGGAACTGAATCTGCTGGTCCAGAAATTATCACTCCATCAACATACCAATTTTGATTACATATTAAACCTCCACTTTGATTTACAAACCACGTAGTATCACCAACGCATAAGGTGGTATCACTAATTGTAAAAAAAGGAGTAGTAGAACAATCCAAACACATGTAGTAATCAGATGGATTAATAGATGTAAATGTTGAAGAAATTTGAGTACTATTTGACGAAACAAGAATAAATGATGATGTTGAATTAATAGTAGTAGTATATGGCATTTGAGTTAAAACAGGACTGTACTGTTGACATCCTACCCTACCTAAACTATCAGTTTTTATAAATAATGGATCAAAATAATCAGCATTAAAAAAACTACCATCAGTATAAGCTGATATTGTGTATCCATTATCCTTATTTGTTCTAACACCAATAGCTTTTTCTGAATTTGCTCCACCTATAACACTTGCCCATTGAAAATTAATATTTGTGTCTATTTTAAATAATAAAATATCACGACCAGATAAGGACTCAGGTGTAACTCCAGCAGTTTGAGTAACATTATTTGCACTTGTATTTAATCCATAAGAACCACCTCCAATAATATAACCTCCATCATCAGCAATATCAATTGAGCGAACAAAATCACTTCCCGAAGAACCAAATGAATTCATAGCAACTAAATTTCCATTGTAATCAAAACTGCTAACTAAAACACCTCCTGAAGCGCTATTATGATTTGATGCAACAATAATTCTTTCTCTTTCCGTATCAACCAAAGCTTCTCCACCCCATGTATTATGACCGTCAGAAGAAGAGCTTCCAGAATAATATTCTCTTTCCCAAACTAAAACACCATTTGATGTTACCCTACCAAGCCAAATAGTAGAACCGTCCCAAGAAAAATACATTAAATCACCATTTGGAAATTCATCTAAAGCATGTACATAATTTCCAGAAATATCAGCTGACCAAATAATATCACCTTGATTATCTAATTTTAACAAAATTCCTGTTTGTCCACCGGCAAAATAACCATCATCTGAAGTTTGAATTACCGAAGTCATATACCCACTACAAATTGAATAATTTCTTTCCCATTCAGGATTTCCTGAAGCATCAATTTTAATTATCTTACTCCCATCCGCAGCAATAACAACACCTTCATCACTTGTTGCATCAATAGAAACACCCCCTCCTGAACCACTTCCATAAAGATTAAACCATATAATATTTCCACATTCATCAATTCGATAAACATAAATCTTACATGTACTACCATTTTCACTATGTTGACCTGTACCAACAAAACCACCATCTTCCATTACTGCTAGTGCCAATCCACCATGCATTCCACTAAGATTATATGTTCTAATAAAGGTATTTTGCTGTGCAAATAAACTAGAACATATTAATACAAAAAGTAATAATATAAAACTATTTTTCTTCATTGATTATTTTAATATCTTTAATTGACCAATCTGGAAAACCACCATCTTTAATAAAGATATTCTTAATTTTATCTTGATGATATATAGTATCTAATCGGAATGAAAACACTTCTGTACTATCTGCATTAATATTAGTCGCACCCATTTCTTCAAAGATTTTTGTCATCTTAGGGATCAAATACGGACACATCCAAATTGGACCTATGTTCACGCTGTAAGAATAAGATTTTGTGATTTTACTTTGTGAAAATAAAATAGCAGGAAAACAAAATAAAATTATAATTTTTTTCACTTTAATTTTTATTAATTGTTAAAATATAAATCAAATATCATTTTTATCTGATTAAGCGAACTTGATTTTCATATTTATATACTTCCCCATAAATATTTTCAACTTCAATATAATATGTATATACTCCAGTAATACATTCCTTACCATTTAAATAATGTAATCCATCCCATCCAGTATCAAAATCTTCTGTTTCAAAAACTCTCTCTCCCCACCTAGTATAAATATTCATTTTAAAATTTTTAACGCCATATCCATAAGCTTTAAAATCAGAATTAATATTATCAGAAATGCCAGGGGTAAAAGCATTAGGAATAAACAATTCATACTCATCAATTAATACATTATAAGATATTGTATCAATACAATTAAATTCAGTTGTAATGGTTAGAAGTACATTAAATAAACCTTGCTCATTATATACATGACTAATAATAGAGTCAGAACCATAAAATCCATCACCAAAATCCCAATTCCAATTTATAACTCTTTGTTCATATGCTTGTGTCATATCAACAAAAACAATAGGGTCATTAAGTTGATCATAAAATCTTTTATGATCAGGCAAGGCTTTAAAATCAGCTATTGGCTGAAATATATTAGCAATAATTACAGTATCAGTAATCTTACAGTCATTTTGATCAACTACTTGAACTGAATTTATTCCCGAAAATAAATCATATACATCCTCAGTATTTTGTCCTGCGCTCCAATTATACAAATATGGAGGAACACCTCCAATAACATTAAGATCTACNCCACCTACTCCTTTTGAACAAGTATCTGTAAAAGTATTCATATCNAANACTAGNNNNTCTGGAGCATATAGTGTAANTGTNTCTACATCAAAACAATTATTACTNTCATANNCTATTAGCTCATNAAAACCTGCAGGCAAATCATTNANAGTNTCTTTATTTTCNTTAGATAAATTCCATTCNTAGGTATATGAACCTGTACCTCCATTTACTTGGGCACCAATTCCTCCATCAGTNGCAAAATAACAGCTTACTTCATATCCATTATAGTTTGTAAATGGCACAATACTTACAACAACTGAATCTTCAGGCTCTGTTAAAACAACTGTATATGAAATAGTACATCCTATACCATCAGTTATATCTACCGTATAAGTTCCTGCAACTAAATTCGCAATACTATCACCTGTTTCACCAGTATTCCACTTAAATGAAAATGGCAAGTATCCTCCTGAAATTTGCGCTTCTATCCAACCATTATTTTCTCCTTTACAAGCAATATTATATTGAGAATATATAGAGGGAACTAAATTTACTTGTTGACTTAGAGCTGTAGGTTCATCAACTACAATTTCCATAAATCTAGTACAACCATTTGCATCTGTAATTGTTAAAGAATAAGTACCTGCATAAAGACTATCAATATCCTCATCAGTGTTATTTGAATAAAAATTAGGTCCTGTCCATGAATAAGCATATGGAGGTGTTCCTGAATTAAGAGCAATTTGTATGTTTATTGAACCAGTTGGTTGCCCCCAACAAACAACATCAACTACAGAAAAGGTAACTTCTAATGAATCAGGTTGATCAATAAAAACAGAACCGTTGATAACACAACCGTTAGAATCAATAATTTCATAATTATAATTACCCGAAAATAAATAATTGGTATCTATATTACCCCAATCTAAATTATATGGATATGTACCTCCATTGATTTCCAAAGATACACTCCCATCATTTCCTGCGTAACATGTCACATGGCTCAACAAAGGTGAAGCTAATAAAGGATTTGGTTCTGTTATTTCAAAAGTAGTATCAACAATACAACCCAAAGCATCTACAATGTTACAAGAATATGTTCCTGCAGATATGTTATATAAATCTTGAGTATTATTTCCATTATCCCATGAATATGAAAATATAGGATAACCACTTAAGACCTCTAAATCTATAGAACCATTAGTATTTCCAAAACAATCAATATTAGTAACAAGTGCTACAATATCAACTGTGTAAGGAAGTATTTCAAAGGTATCTCTTAGTTCACAATTATTAGCATCGTTTATAATAACCGAATAAGTACCAGCAGATAAATTTGAATTTACAGAAGTGATATTCCAATTATTCCACATGTATGAATATGTTAATCCACTTGTATTTTGAATACCTCCATAAACGGAAAGAGATATTTGAGCATTATTTGAACCAGTGCATGACGCAACAGGATGTTGAGCAATTAAAAACATACTATCTGGTTCATTAATTAAAAATGTATCGATGGAAAAACAATTATTATCATCAATTCTTAGTGTATAAACTCCTGCAGATAAATTTATCCTGTCTTCGACAGATATTAGGGTGTCTGACCAAGAATAAGATGGACTAATTAAATTAATTGGTGATATATCTATTAAACCATCATTCAATCCATAACATGAAATATTAGAATGAGATTTTGAATACACCATATTGAATCCAGTATCTACTAAAAAACTATTGCTAATTGAACAAGAGGTCACTAAATCAATAATACTTACAGCATAGTAACCAGGAGATAAATTATAAATATCTTCATTTAAAGATGAGAAAGAATTAGGCCCTATCCAATTAAAAGAAAAATTACCTAAACCTCCGCTAACCGTTAAATCTATTCTTCCATCATCATAATTTAAACACAATTCATCAGTTACAGAGGCATTAACATTAATACTTGGGTAAATAACCAAATCTAATGTAATTGTACTATCACATCCAACAGAATTAGAAATAACAAAACTGGCTGTATTATTTGAAGAAGTATATGTATTTCCATCAATCCAAGTATAACTATCACAGTAAGACCCTACATTATCAACACTGTATGAACTGTTTAAAATCGTCAAATCTAAACTATCTGTATGTAGACAACCTGAAATAGGATTAATATATGTTGATATATATATACCACTAGAAATATAATTAACATTTGGAGTATTAGACCAAACATAACTATCACATGCAGTAACCGTTGTTAGTGTACTGGAAGAGTTATTAATTGTTAAATTAAGGGTAGCTGTATTAGGACATCCTACTGAATTTGTTGTCACATGTGCATATGTTCCTGAAGAATAATATGTAATTCCATTTTCTATCCATAGAAAACTATCACACTCAGTAACATTAATATTACTAGAAGTACTATTATTAATTGTTAAATCTAAAATTTCAGTATGTGTACATCCTGAAGAATTTATACTTACTTCAGTATACAAACCACTAGTTGAATAATTAACACCATTTAATGTCCATTGAT
>PBQB01000033.1 GCA_002724895.1 Flavobacteriales bacterium | reverse complement strand
ATAATCAAAAAAACTAATTGCTTCTTGTATATTTTTCACTCCAAATGATAAGGCTAAATTAAACTGACTTAAAAATTTATTATCCAAATTTTTATTTGTCACCCACAAAGCAAACACAAAGGGAAGACCAGTCAATTTTTTCCATATAGATGATAAATCATAAACATATTTATATTTATCTTTCAAAGAAAATGCCTTATCGCCAATTACTAATGCTGTTGATTTTTTTTGTAATAAAACTTTATTTTTTATTTTTATTCTAATAAGATTAGGTTGAACTTTCCAATATTCCTTTAATNNTNTCCATTAATAGTTTAACAGATGTTTCAGAATCTGAATCAATAAATATATTTTTTACCTCATTTATAGGAATATCAGAGTAAACACATACTGTATCAACAGAACCATCAGCACCTATACAATAATTAGATATTATTTTAGGATCCTTTATCATTTTAATAGAAACAACTGGAATTAAACCAATGTCAACCTTGTTACTTATTAATTTTTTCGCGCATGTAGATGGATCATCTAAACTAACATTTATTTCATTATTGAAATACCATTTATTCAAACCATATAAGAAAGGGATGGTATTCGAATAAGAAACAATGGACATCTTAATCATATTAATACCTTNTATAAAACAAATAAAAAAATAAATATAGATGTAATAAGTTTCAATATAGTTCCTGTTAAAAAACCAATAAGTGAACCTACAGCTACTTTAAAAGGATTACTTATATCCTTGTCTGTTTTAGCACCAATATATGCACCTAAAAATGGACCTAAAATAATTCCAAATAAAGGAAGAACAAAAAATCCAATTACTAAACCAATTAAAGCGCCATTAGTAGCTCTTTTACCTCCCCCAAACTTTTTTACTCCATAAATTTGCAACCAAACATCTAAAAATGTTATTAATATAACTAAAGCACTAAATAAAAATAAATTTTCTGANTCAAAACTATATGTAGAATAAAAGTGTAGAAGTAAAATACCAAACAATGAAAAAGGTGGACCAGGAATAATTGGAAAGATAGAACCAAAAACACCTAACAGCAATAACAAAAAAGATATAGTTACAATAAATAATTCCATCTTAAGTACAAAATTAAAAAAGTTAAATGTTATTATAGTAAAGATTTAACATATCATTTTATAAATTGATTAAATTTGCAAAAAAAATCTTATATGCTAAATGCCATTTCTCCCATTGACGGAAGATACTACAATAAAACAAAAAAATTAAAAAAATATTTTTCTGAAGAAGCANTAATTAAATATAGAATTCAAGTTGAAGTCGAATATTTTCTTGCTTTATGCAATAGCTCAATTATTCAATTAAATCACTTTCCTATTCAAAAACAAAAAGATTTAAAATCTCTTTACATAAATTTCAATATAAATGATGCTAAAAGAGTTAAAGAAATAGAAAAGAAAACAAATCATGATGTCAAAGCAGTTGAATATTATTTGAAAGAAAAGTTTGATGCTTTAAACCTTTCTGAATTTAAAGAATTTATTCACTTCGGCCTNACATCTCAAGATATAAACAATACAGCAATTCCAATATCAATTAAAGAAGCCTTAGATGATATTTACTATCCATTTATAAATGAAATACTAAAACTATTAAAAGCTAAAGCAAAAAGTTGGGAAAATATTTCTATGCTTGCTAGAACGCACGGACAAGCTGCTTCTCCAACTAGAATGGGAAAAGAAATCACTGTTTTCATAGAAAGAATTGAACAACAACTTGTTTTATTAAAAAAATTACCTTTAAATGCAAAATTTGGAGGTGCAACAGGAAACTTTAATGCTCATCATGTTACTTTTCCAAACATAAATTGGGTAGAATTTGCCGATAATTTTATTAAAAACACTTTTAAACTTAAAAGACAAAAAACAACTACTCAAATTGAACATTATGATAATCTTAGTGCTCTTATGCAAAATATAAGCAGAATTAATACTATTTTAATTGATTTTGCCAAAGATATCTGGACATATATTGCTCTAGATTATTTTAAACAAAAAATTAAAGATGGTGAAATAGGATCTTCTGCAATGCCTCATAAAGTTAATCCTATTGATTTTGAAAATGCAGAAGGAAATTTATCTTATGCCAACGCCATATTTGAATTTCTTGCAAAGAAATTACCAATTTCAAGATTACAGAGAGATTTGACAGATAGTACAACAACTAGAAATATTGGGGTTCCATTTGCACATTCATTAATTGCTTTATCTTCATTAAAAAATGGAATAAATAAACTATTAATTAATAACATTAAAATAGAAGAAGATTTAGAAAAAAATTGGGCTGTTATTGCAGAAGCGATACAGACAATACTTAGAAGAGAAGGGTTTAAAAATCCGTATGAAAAGGTTAAAGAATTAACTAGAACAAATTCTGTAATAAATCAAGAAATCATATCTAATTTTATTAATAATTTAAATATTAATGAACATGTCAAAGAAGAATTAAATAACATAAGTCCAAAAAATTATACTGGAATTTAAAATTTCAACTTATTTTTTTCTAAATACTCTTCCCAATTCCAAATAAAATGCCTCAATAAATTTTTAAGTTCATTATAAAAAATTGGATTTGGTTTATTTTTCCTTTTAAATAAATCNCCTTGGTATCTGTTAATATTATATTTTTCAAATATACCAATAACCATAGCATGAATTGGTGAATTGTTTTCTTTCATTAAATCAATAAAATAATTCTCATAATCTAAAAACTTCTCAATTGCAAGATGTTGATCATTNTCTGAAAGATCTTTATACATACAATCTAAAATATATTCTCTTAATTTTCTTACTTCATCTTCTTCAAAGAAAAAAGTTAAATTTTGAATATTACCAAGAAAAATAATATTTTGAAACCAATGAATATCCTCTTCTAATAGATTTGGTTTTGTTTCTAAATTATGGTTGTTATTTATAAAATCTTTTATTTCTACAAAACCCTCTTCTATTACATTATTTAATGTGACAACAATTATAGAAGCTGTTTCGTATGCATCTACTTTGTTTTTTTTTGACAATAAACCAAAGAATTTTATCATAAATTAAATTTTTTTTCTATTTCATACAACACTTTTTCTCCTATTGCTAAACATGCTGTTGCAGCAGGTGATGGAGCGTTTAAAACATGAATATTATTTTTCATATTAACAATTTTAAAATCATCTACTACATTACCATCATTAGAAAGTAAAATAGCTCTAACTCCACTTCTATATGAAACAATATCATTATTCTTAAGTGAAGGCATTAATTTATGCAATTGTTTCAAAAATAAAGATTTTGAAAATGCTCTTTTATATTCATCCATTGCAAATTTCCAATTATTTATGAACAATTTATATGTTCCTTGAAATGTTAAAGCTTCAAAAGTATCTTTAAAACTAAAATCAAGCTTTTTATAACCTTCTCTTTTGAAGCTGAATACGGCATTAGGTCCACACTCAATATCATTATTGTACATTCTAGTAAAATGAACTCCTAAAAAAGGAAAGTCAGGATTTGGAACTGGATAAATAAGATGATTAACTTTATGTTTTGCATTATCTTTTAATTTATAATAGTCACCTCTGAAACCAACAGTTTGCATATTTAAATCAATATTATCTTTAACTGCTAGTCTATCGGCAAACAGTCCTCCACAAAAAATAATATGCTTAGTTTTAAAATTTCCTTTAGTTGTTGAAATGATATTATCGTGATAATCTAGCACTTTACAAGATGTTAAAATACAGCTTGAATTATTATAAAAAGTTATTTTTTCTGAAAGGACTCTTACTACTTCAGAATAATTAATTATTCCAGATTGAGGGACTTTTAAAGCTTTTAACCCTTCAACAAATGGCTCTATTTCTTTGAATTGATTTGGATTTAATATTTCTAAACCAGTTAGTCCATTTATTTCTCCATTTTTTTTCAAAAAAGATAAACGAGATAGTTCATCATTATTAGTAGCAACAACAATCTTACCACAAACATCATGATAAATATTATATTTTTTTGCAAATTCAATCAATTTTTCTCTACCAATAAAACAATTTTGAGCTTTCAATGATCCTGGCTTATAATACAATCCCGAATGAATAACACCAGAGTTTCTTCCAGTTTGGTGCATTGCTAAATTCTTTTCTTTTTCAAAAATTGCTAGATTTTTATTAGGATACTTTTTT
The DNA here is from genome assembly GCA_002724895.1 of Flavobacteriales bacterium. Classification (GTDB taxonomy): domain Bacteria; phylum Bacteroidota; class Bacteroidia; order Flavobacteriales; family BACL11. Next base: position 4,112 of record PBQB01000033.1, on the reverse strand, counting down.
TGAATTTGATAAGCAATTGCAACACCTATTATACCACCACCCACAATAGAAAAATCAAATGAACCCATTAAGCAAATATAATAGAAAAGTCATATATACCTTTTTATGATAGATATAATNGAATTATAGTAACTATTTCCAAAGATATTTAAATGAACTAATAATGGATAAAGATTACACAAATCAATTCTATCTTTCCAATCATTCTCAAGTGGAAATGAATATATATATGCATCATAAAANACCTGATCAAAACCTCCAAACAATTTACTCATAGCTATATCAACTTCTCTAAATCCATAATAAATTGCAGGATCTATGACAAAAACAATCATCTTTTGAAAACATAAAGTTTCCATTCCATAAATCACCGTGTAATAAAGAAGGATTTTCTTTTGGAAAATTTTTTTCTACTANATAAAACAGTTTATCAAACATCTTAAAATCATTTTTTGAAAAATCATTTTTTTTAATTTGAGGTATAAGACGTTCATTTATAAAAAATTCAGACCAAGACAGGCACTTTGTATTACTCTGATNTAAATCACCTATATAGTTATCATATTCTAATCCAAAATAATCGTTTGAATTGTAATGTAATTTCGCAAGATTAGCTCCAAGTTTCTCCCAATGTTTTTTTTTAGCAATTGACCTATTAACAAAATCCATAATTATAAAATTATCTGTAAAACAAATGATTTTGGGTACCAAAAAAGTGTTTGATGCCTCAATTTTCTTTAAACCATCAAATTCTTTTTTAAAAAAATCAGTCTTTGGTTTTGAATTGTATTTAATAAAAAAACTACCTTTATTTGTATTTAACTTAAATGTGCTATTAAAAAAACTTTCTGATAAAGTATCGATATTGATTAAACTTATTTTTGAATTAAAATACTTTTCTAAGTAATTTATAATTTTAGTTTTTTGCATTTAAAGAAAAAACTCTTGAAATATTGAATCCAAAAAATATATCTCCGTTAAATATATCTCCATTTGTATTATGTATAAAAATTGGTTCTATCATTGAAGGAGAATTACTTAAATGTAATTGAAAGACATGCCCTCCTGTCTCAATATCAAAACCAAATGCTAAAACATTTCTATTAGCTGATTTTTCTAATTGTATAAAATTTTCAAAATTAATTGATACTCGATTTGTAATTTTATACCTTCCTCCTAATCCTAATGAAAAATGATCATGATTATTAAAATTATTTAAATAAGAATTTTCATCAATTAAATTATAGTGAACAAATGTGGGTGAGAATTGAAAAGAAAAAGAACGATTAATTTTTTTTGCAATAAGAAATTGATTTACAAATACTAACTGATTAGTTAATAAATAATCTTCTTTTTGATTTGATTGTTTTAGAAAAACAGCCGAATTAGTCAATATTGTTACGGGAAAGTACTTTTCTCCTTTTACTTGTCTTTTATATCTTATCTTTACGTTTGCGTCAATGTTCTTAGAATAAGAACTCCTTCCAACTCCAACTGACATCCATTCTTTTAAACCATATTCTAAACTGAATCTAACTTGAGCAAAATCTAAGCCAAATAAATTATATGACCCTGAATTTAATGGTCCAAATCTATGCTGAATCATAAACTGTAAAACTTCCTTTGCTGGTAATTCTACTGACTGGCCATTTACAATTTTTGTTCCTTTAAAAGTATATGATGTAAAAATTGATTTCTTATCTGATTTAATTAAAGAAAATAAATCATTTTGCGATTGTAAAAAATTAGAAAAAATTAAAAATACAAATAAAATTATATTTTGTTTTTTCATTTTATCTGCTCTAGTTTAATTTCTACTGATACATCTATTATTTGTGCAATTTTATAAAATACAATTTTAGGAACATCAATATCATAGTCTTTTAATTTCACAGTAAAATCAGCAGATATAAAAATCTCATTATTTTTTTTAATTAAATCTCCTTCCACTGTAACAAAATTAGTTATACCATGAATTGTTAAATCTCCTGCAACTTTTGTTTTATTCAATTTATTATTTGACTCCTCACTTATTATCTTCCCATCAAAAGTAGATNAGGGATATATATCAGATTCTAAATAGTTTTCATTGAAATGTTCTTGCATTAATTTTATTGGAAAGTTAAAATCTTCAATCGCTAATTGAAAAACTAATTGTTTAGTATTTGGATCATATACCGCACTTACTTTGTTATTCACTGCGGTTATGTTTTCCAATGGTGTTTCAGAAAAAAAGGAAATTTTACCTGCTTTACCTATATATTGTTGTGCACTTAAATTAATGCTCAAAAAAATTAAAATTATTTTAATTATCCAATGACCCATTATTTACCCATTTAATAAATATGTTAATTTCTTCCTCGGCCATAAGACCATTTGGAGGCATATCTAATTGTATCCTTCCAATCAAATNTTTATTTAAAACCATGTTTTTAACAGCCTCATAGCCATCAAGGCTTCCTGAATTACTAGTAACAGAATGACATCCAATACAATGAACATTAATAAGTGGCTTTATACAATTTTGAAAACTTGGGGTCTCATTAGTTCTACAATCTATATTATTATCTAACGTTATCTCATTATATACACATGAGCTGAGAATAAAAAACAAAAAATAAATAAAATTAAATTTCATTTTGCAAATTTATAGAATTAAATTTTATTCTATTAAATAAAATAAATCCAACTAGAAATAATATCACTACAATCAATAATGCTATTTGTTGATTATACATTAAAGTAATTATTCCGAAAAGAAATGGTCCAATAAATGATGTAGCTTTACCAGCTAATGCATAAAAACCAAAAAATTGAGTCTTTTTAGAATCTGGTGTTAATCTTGCCATTATTGATCTACTAGTAGATTGATTTGGACCAACCATTAATCCAATCAAAATACCAGAAATCCAAAAAATTAATTTAGAATATGAAATAAAAGGAGCTATAAAAGCAAGCAGTGTTGAAANTATTAATACTAATAGTGACAAATTAATTATCTTCTTAAAACCAAAACGATCTTCAAAATAACCAAAGAAAAAAGAACCGATTCCAGCAGCAACATTTAATACAATACCTAAAATTATCACTTCATCTAATGTAAAACCTAATGTTCCTACAGCATAAATTCCACCTAAAGTAAATATAGTCACTAATGCATCATTATAAAAAAGCCTTGCTATTAAAAATTTTAAAATTATTTTATGATTTGAAATATTTTTAAATGTTGTTATTATGCTGTTGAAAGAATCTTTTATAAAATATTTATGTAATTTAATATTTGGAGAATTAATTTTAACTAAAAAAGGAAAACTAAATATCAAAAACCATATTCCAACAAGTATATTAACTCTTCTAACATCTATACTTTCATCAAAATCAAATAATAGAAAACATAATAAAAGAGAAATTATACCTCCAATATAGCCTAATCCCCAAGCAAAACCTGAAATACTTCCTATATTATCATTATTTGAAATATTAAGTAAATAAGAATTATACAAAACACTACACAACTCAAATGAAATATTGGCTATAATAAAAAATAATAATGCAAAAAAATAGTCTCCTTCTTGTGGAAAATATAATAGCATTGTAAAAAGAGAACATAAACAAGTAAATAGTATTATTAATTTTTTTCTAATGTTAGAAGTATCAGCTAATGCTCCAACTAAAGGAGATATTATTGAAACTATAATTGCACAAATTGCTATAGAATTTGTCCACATTGAAGTGCCAACTTTGTCATTGGGAGCTATAAATTCCACAAAAAAAGTACTATAAACAAATGTGACAATAATTGTAGAAAAAGGTTGGTTTGCAAAATCATATAATGACCAAGCAAAAATATTTTGTTTTTTTAAAAATTTCAAAAGTAAAATTTGTAGTTTTAATATTAAATAAATATAATTGATAACATCTTAATATATTAGAATAATAAAAATAAATTTACAAAAAATAAAATTTAAATGAAATTAAAAGACATTATAAATGTATCAGGAATACCAGGACTACATAAAGTTATCTCACAAACTAAGAAAAACTTAATTATTGAGTCCATAGTCAATAAAAAAAGAATTCCTTTAGGAATACAACATCAAGCTAATTCTTTA
>PBQB01000032.1 GCA_002724895.1 Flavobacteriales bacterium | reverse complement strand
AAAACAAAGAAGAAAACAAAGAAGAAAACAAAGAAGAAAACAAAGAAGAAAACAAAGAAGAAAACAAAGAAGAAAACAAAGAAGAAATGAGTAAAGAAGATGCGGAAAAAATACTTGATGCTATTGAACAACAAGAAAAAGATTTACAAAAGGATTTACAAAAAAAGAAAATAAAAGGTAAAAAAATTAAAATTTTAAAAGACTGGTAAATTGAAGCAAAATATTATTATATCTATATTCTCAATTTTTACATTTATTTCTTATGCACAAGAACTAAAAGTAACATCAAATAAAAATCCTGCTATAGTAGGAGAACAAATTTTAATTCAGTACACCCTAAATGAAAATGGAACAAATTTCATTTCTCCAAATTTCAATAATTTACAAGTGCTTAGTGGTCCAAACCCTTCATCTCAAAGTAGCTACACAATTATAAATGGTAAAAGTGAAAGCACAGTGAAAAATACCTTCTCTTTTTACTTGAGAGCAAATAAACCAGGAACTTATAATATAGGTCCAGCTTCTATATCAGTAAATGGTAAAGTAATTAAAAGTGATAGTTACCAACTAAAAATTGTAAAATCAAATCCCAATAAAAAAAACAGTAATCAGCTATCAAAAAATTTGTATTTAAAAGTTGATGTTAGTAAAAGAAATATTGTAGTTGGAGAACAAATTTTAGTTGTTTACAAGCTATTTACAAGAGTAGACCTTCAAAATACAGAGGTTGTTTCATTACCTGAACTAAATGGATTTTGGAAAAAAGAATTAGAAACATCAAGTAGGTTTAAACGTGAAATTATAGATGGAGTTCCATTTAATGTTGCTACAATAAAAAAATCAGTTCTTACAGCTCAAAAATCTGGAGAGCTTTTAATAGATGCTGTTGAACTTAAATGTAGTATCAGAACTCAAAACAATAATAGATCAAGAGATCCTTTTGCAAATTTTTTTGGAGGAGGCTTTAACTTAAAAGAAGAATATATAAATTCTAATCCTGTAAAAATTAAAGTATCTGATTTACCTCAAGCCCCAGAAAATTTTACAGGTGCAGTTGGTGATATGAACATAACTTCCGAAGTTAATAAGACAAAAGTTCAAGCAAATGATGCATTATCATACACAATAAAAATTATTGGGACTGGAAATATTGAGCTTATAAAAGCAATTAAGCCAAATTTTCCTGATGATTTTGAAATTTATGATCCAAAAATTACTGAAAAAATATTTGAAGGTGGTAGAAAGAGAAGTATTAAAACTTTTGAATACCTTATAATTCCAAGATTTAAAGGAGAATATAAAATACCTTCTTTAAACTTTACATTTTACAACAATAAGAAGAAAAAGTATGAAATAAAACAAAGTTCAACTCATAATATTATTGTTGAAGAAAACACAAATATTGAAGAGTCATCAAATATAAGTTTAAATCAACAAATTGTAAAAAGTAATAGAAAAGACATTAATTATATATATACCAAAGTTAATTTAAAAAGAAAAAACATAAAATTTATTAATTTTGGTTTATTTACTATATTATTTTTTATTCCGATTTTAATTTTTTTCATTTCAAGAAAATTAATTAATCATCAAAAAAAATCTAAATCATCAAAAAATTATAAAGCAAACAAAATTGCACTTTCAAGATTAAAGTCTGCTCAAAAATGTATTGACAATAAAAATTACGACTTATTTTATGAAGAAATTGAAAAATCACTATGGGGATATTTTGCCGATAAATTTAATGTTAATATTTCTAAACTTTCAAAAGAAACTATCAGTCAATATTTTAAACAACTAAATATTGATCAAACAACAGAAAGAGAATTTATCTCTTTAATAGATGTTTGCGAATTTGCTAGATATTCACCTGAAAAAGATAAGAATAGTCAAATGGATGATATTTTAAATAAATCAAAAAATATTATTATAAAAGTAGAAACTGAACTAAAATGAAACATCTAATCATCATCTTTGTATTCTTTTCATTAGATATATATGCTGATGAAAAATTATTTTTAAAAGCTAATAATTATTATAATTTGGAACAATATGATGATGCTATTATTTTATATGATAGTCTAATTATTCAAGGTTTTGAGCATCATAAAATTTACTTAAATATTGGTAACTGCTTTTATCAAAAAAAAGATTGGAAAAATGCTATTTGGAACTATGAAAAAAGCTTAAAAATAAAAAAATCTCAAATTGCAAAAGAAAATCTTTCTATTGCTAAACTTAATATTGTAGACAAAGTTGAGCCTATTCCACTTCTCTTTTATAAAATGTGGTGGAAAAATATTTATTCATATTTCACTACCTTTAATTGGCAAATTTTTTGCTTGTTAAGCATTTGGATACTTATAATTTTAAAAATCATTAATCAATTTTTTTATTTTAATTTTTCAAAATTAATTCAAAATTTTTTACTTTTTGTTTCTCTAATACTTTTCTTGATTTCATACTCTTCTTTAAAAAATTCTTTCTTAAATAATGAAGGTATTATTTTTAAATCCGCTGTAGAAGTATACAGTGCCCCAACTGATCAAAGTACTGATTTATTTACTTTACATTCAGGCACTAAAATTAAAGTTTTGGATCAAATTAATGGATGGGTTAACATACGAATTGCCAATGGAGAAACAGGATGGATCAAATTAGATTCATATAAAAAGTTATAATTATTCTATTTATTTAAAGATATATTTAGTCATATCTTAAGAAACATAGCTTTCAAATTTTCGTATATTTGTAATCTAACAAAGCATAATGTTTAGACAACTAATAATTATCATACTATTTTTATTCGCTTTTAAAGTAAATGCTCAAAGTGGATTTGGGCCTGTTGCAAATTGTTCATTCCCAATTCCTGAAATTTGTCCAAATGCATTATACCCTTCAGGAACAACAGGTACTGCAACTGCTGCTGGAGGTAGTTTTTTATGTCCAGGTTCTTCAAATGGAATATCGATGAACCCTAGTTTTTTCTATTTTGAAGCTGGTGCATCTGGAAGTATAGACATTTTAATTGAACCCATTGATCCTTTTACTGGATCCGTACTTCCAAACCCACAAGACTTAGACTTTATATGCTGGGGACCCTTTAATAGTACAGCAAATATGTGTTCTCAGTTACAAGTATTTAATAGAATTGATTGTAGTTACTCTCCAAATGCATCAGAAACATGTAATATACCTACAGCAAATATTGGAGATATTTTTGTTATTTTAGTTTCAAACTGGGCTGATCCAAATCCTCCAAATTTCTGCAATATTAGATTTTCTGCTGACACATCAAACGGGGGGATAGCTAATCCTTTCTCTGGGGGTGGTTTTGCTGGAGCTAATGCATCAATCAATGTTTGTAGTACTGACCCACCTTTTTCAATGTTAAGTCAATTAAATGGATTTCCAAATAACTGGGGTTCTTGGGTAGATGCTAATAATAATCCTGTGATAGATACTTTTGACCCATCAGTTAATACTGCAGGTGTTTATCGTTACATTATTAATGGCACCAACAATTGTCCTGGAGATACTGCTTTTTTAACAATTAATTTAATTTCAAGCTCCAATGTATACATAACATCTTCTCCTAATTCGTGTTCAGATGATTCGCCTCTTACTTTAACTGCTACACCAAGTGGTGGAATATTCTCAGGAAATGGTGTTTCAGGAAATATATTTACTCCAAATATAAATCTTATTGGATCAAATACAATTACTTACACATATACTTCTGGTGGATGTACAATAAGTGCAACACAAGACCTAGTTGTTAATGAATCTCCATTTGTAGACCCAATTAATGTAACTACTTCAAATCCTACTTGTTTTGGATATTCAGATGGAAGTGCAAATATCATTGCAACTGGTGGAGCCGGGAATTACACTTATAATTGGTTTGGGCAATCTCCTTCAGCCCTACCCTCTGGAACTCATAACTATCAAGTGATTGATGCTAATAATTGTACATTTTCTGGATCAATAATACTCTATGATCCTGTTAATAATATTGCACAGTTAACTCCTTATAACAGTTCATGCTTTGGAGACAATAACGGAGCTATAGCAATTTCAATGCTCGGTGCTACAACTCCTCCTGGAACTATATCAACATTAAATTATTGTAACTCAAGTCCAAATACAGATCCGTTTTTTGCTAATCAAGCTGCAACTATAATTGAAGAAGTAAGCTTAATTGGTGATAATAATAATATTTCTAATAATACTTCTGGATTATTTGATTTATATGAAGATTATACAACACTCTATGCTGATATAACTGAAGGAGGTTCATATGTAGTTAATGTCACTCCAGGAAACCAACAATTCGGTTCAACATCATATGATCCAGGACAAATAAATGTTTATATAGATTTCAATATTGATGGTGACTTTGATGATATTATTAATGGGATTAGTGAAGATATTGGAGTGGTTAATATAGCTCCAGGAACATTTACACCTGGCACTCCATACTCATTTAACATTAATGTTCCCGTTACTGGTGCATATGGAGCAACTAGAATGAGGGTAGTATGTATTGATCAATCTTCAGTTGGTTCAGGAGCTAATATTGATGATTGTACTGTTGCCTCTGGATTATTTGGCACTACCGCTTTACCATGGTGGGGGGCTACAGAAGATTATTCTATAGTTCTAAATGCTCCTACTATAAATGCAAATTATCTCTGGGGGAATGGTGCAACTGGAGATAGTATTTATAACTTATCTCCAGGAACATACTCAGTTATAATTACACCATCATCTGGATGTCCTGTACAAGATTCTGCAACAATTACTGAATCTAATCAAATAACATTTAATCCAAATATATCAAATGTAAGTTGTAATTCATTAACTGATGGTGTAATTAATTTATCTCCAAGTGGTGGAATGGATAATAACTATACAATTAATTGGTATGGTGCTGACCCACTAGCACTAGATGATGGCATATATAACATAACAGTTACTGATAATTATGGTTGTTCTAATGATACAACAATTACTATTACTGAACCTGATTATTTTGGAGCAAATTTTTCAATTGCAGATGATGAAATTTGTCTAAATGAAAACTCATTATTAAATTTTGATTTTAGTGTAGGTGGATTTGCTCCATTCGTTATTGATTATAATATTAATGGTATTGCTCAAACACCTATAATAGCAAACAATTCAGGAAATTTCAATCAAACTATATCTCCACTTTTAGGAAATAACATTTATAATATTGTTACTATTATAGATGCCAATGGATGCCCTATTCAAAATAATATAAATCCTGATAATATATTTGTAAATCCAAACCCAGATATAGGAATATCAATTAGTGGTAATAATCCAATATGTTTTGGCGATAGCTCGAGTCTATTTTTTACAAATTTTAATGGTACCCCACCATTTAATGTTGCTTACAATATTAACGGAGTTTACGAAACCCAAAATGTTATTGCTAGCGGTAATAATATTGTAGTTAACCCAAATATTACTACTACTTATACTCTTGATTCTGTAGCAGATTCCAAAGGATGTACTAGTTATTTAAATGATAATGTTACAATAATAGTTAATGAAATACCTCAACTTAATTGGTCTGTACCTAACAATGTTTGTGATGAAGAAGTCGTACAACTGAAATTTGAATTTACAGCAGGAAACTCACCTTGGTACGTAAACTATGCTGTAAATAATAATAATTATTCAATTCCTTTAATTAATTCTGTAGATTCTATTTCAATAAGTCCAAGTAGTACTTCAACTTATTCTCTTTTATCAATATCTGATAATAATAATTGTTTTAACAACATTAATGAAGCTATTACTATTACAACTTATCCACTGCCTTCTGGAACTATTAGTGGAGGTGGTTCTTTGTGTGATGATGGAAGCACTACAGATATAATGATCAATACCTCATCAGGAACACCACCATTTACATTAGTATATGGATATGGGGTGAATACTGAAACTATTGCTAACATTGGTGTTTCATATAATATAACAACTAATCAATCTGGAGTTTATTCTATCTTAGATATCATTGATAGCCAAGGATGTAGAGCAAAAGATATAACAGGAAGTGCTTCTGTTTCTGTTAATCCTATTCCTAACGCAAATATTTCTGCCTTCCCTCAAATAGTTGATATGCTAGAACCTACCATCAATTTCACAGATAATTCTAATGGTCATTCAACAGGTTTTTGGGATTTTGGAGATGGAAATATTTCTTCAACAAATTTTGGTGAAATACAACACACATACTTAGATACAGGATCATATCAAGTGAAATTAACCATTGAATCAGACAGCGGATGTATAAATATTGCTTCTCAAACAGTCATTGTTTCTCCAATTTACACAATATATATACCAAATGCATTTACTCCAAATAATGATTTTGATAATAATATATTTTTACCAATCGTAATAGGTGCCGAAGAATATGAATTAAGTATATATAATAGACATGGTCAAAGAATTTTCTATACAAATGATATTGCAGAAGGATGGGACGGATTCATTAATAATGGTAATCAATTTGCTATTAAAGGAGTATACATATACTCAATTGTACTAAAAGACAATAAAGGTAAAGTTAAAACATACGAAGGTCAAGTTTCTTTAATTAGATAAGCTTTTATTCTTAATGAAAAGAATAACGCTCATTTCAGACACTCATCATAGTCTTGACAAACGGTTACATAAATACTTTAAAAATACAGATGAAATATGGCATGCAGGAGATATTGGTTCTTATGATATAATTGATAAATTAAAAAAGTTTGCTCCAATAAAAGCTGTTTCTGGCAATATAGATAACTACATAATTACAAGAGCCTTTAATAAAAATCTTGTTTTTAAAATTGAAAAAATTAAAGTTCTGATTACACATATTGGTGGTTATCCTGGAAAATATCCAAAAAAAATTAGAGATTTAATAGAAAAAACAAGACCTGATCTTTTTATTTGTGGACATTCACATATTTTAAAAGTAATATACGACAAACAATATAAACTTCTACATATGAATCCCGGGGCAGTTGGAGATTATGGTATTCATAAAGTTAAAACCTTACTAAGATTTGTTATTGAAGATAAAAACATTAAAAATTTGGAGGTAATTGAATTAAGTAAATAAAGCTATCTTAGTCTTTCAGATTCGTCTATTAATTTTTGATCTTTGTTAATAAAAAAATTGGCAAATACTAAAAAAACAAATGGAATAACTAATAACAATGTACCACTTGCCACTTTCTTTACTTCAGTTGTTTCAACAAAAAGAATTAACAATAGAGATATTGTAATTAGTAGCCTTGAAATTCTAACTACTATTTTTTGTTTATTTCTGTTTCTAAATTGAAAAATAGCAAATATAGATAGTATCGAAGATGCTAAAATCAGATATCTCAGTATTGAAGATGAGTTCTTTAAATAATACTCAACATTAGTACTACTATCTTTTAGTAATGGAAAATAGTAAACAATAACTAATAAGGATACAGTAGAAAAAAACAAAAATAGTGACTGAAGTCTTTGAATCATAACTTTTTTTTACAAAATTAATTAAAATTATAGAAATAGATTTTTTAATTAAAAAATTGTATTATTGCATAACTTTTCAAAGAAAAATAAGTTTAAAAAAATTCCCAAANCCTACTATCAAAACTTTTAAAAANAAGTTTTATTTAATATAAAAATATGTACAAATTAGATCAATTAAACAATAAAAAAGTATCTGAATTAAAAGATATTGCTAAAGAACTANACATTAAAAAATTTGAAAAGCTAAAAAAGCAAGAGTTAGCTTATGCAATTTTAGACTGGCAAGCAGAAAATGAAAAAAATCAAGAAAAGAAAAGAATAGTTAGACCNAGAAAAAACAAACAGCAAAATTCTATGCAAGAAAAAAAACATCATCAACAAAAAAAATCTAATTTAGAAAATAGTTCAATAGCAAAAAATGAATCAACTTCAAAATCTGAAAATAAAGAAATCAATTTAAAATCTAATAAAGAAACTGAAATAGTAAATTCACATCCAAAACCACAGAATAAAAACAATAAACATCAAAATAATACGCAAAGTAATAAGATTTCAAAATATGACTATGATTTTGATGGTATTATAAATACTGAAGGGGTTTTAGAAGTTATGCCTGATGGGTATGGATTTATGCGTTCAAGTGATTTTCACTACTTATCATCTCCTGATGATGTTTATGTTTCTCATTCACAAATTAAATTATTTGGATTAGTTACAGGTGATACAATAATTGGTAAAGTTAGACCTCCCAAAACAGGAGAAAAATATTTTCCTTTAATTGAAGTTGAAAGTATTAACGGTTGTGATCCAGGAATTGTCCGAGACAGAATTCCATTTCACCATTTGACCCCTCTATTTCCAAACGAAAAATTTAACCTATTAGGAAATGGACATAATAATATATCAACACGTATGTTAGATATTTTTACTCCACTAGGTAAAGGACAAAGGGGATTAATTGTAGCACAACCCAAAACTGGAAAAACAGTATTATTAAAAAATATTGCTAATGCAATTGCAGACAACCATCCAGAAGTATACATGATTATACTTCTTATTGATGAAAGACCTGAAGAAGTTACTGACATGGAAAGAAATGTTAATGCTGAAGTAATTGCTTCTACATTTGATGAACCAGCTAGTAGACATGTAAAAGTTGCTGATATAGTTTTAGAAAAGGCTAAAAGAATGGTTGAATGCGGTCATGATGTTGTTATATTACTTGACTCAATTACTAGACTAGCTAGAGCTTACAATACTGTTCAACCCGCTTCAGGAAAAATATTAAGTGGTGGTGTTGATGCAAATGCCTTACATAAGCCTAAAAGATTTTTTGGTGCTGCTAGAAAAATTGAAAAAGGAGGATCTTTAACAATTTTAGCAACAGCTCTAACTGAAACAGGAAGTAAAATGGATGAAGTAATATTTGAAGAATTTAAAGGAACAGGTAATATGGAGTTACAATTGGATAGAAAAATATCTAACAGAAGAATATATCCTGCAGTTGATCTTGTTTCTTCAAGTACTAGAAGAGAAGATCTTTTACTAAACACTGAACATATTCAAAGAATTTGGGTATTAAGAAATTACCTATCTGATATGAATCCAGTGGAAGCAATAGAGTTTATGAAAGATAGGCTTGAAAAAACACAAGACAATCATGAGTTTCTAATAACAATGAATGGATAAAATCATTTAGAAAAAATAGCATAAACAACTGAACCACTTCCTGTTAANGAACTATATATAGCTCCTCTTTCATAAAATTCCTTTTTCTTTTTTGCTAATAAAGGATACATATCAAAAATAGGAATTTCAAANTCATTACTAATATTATATTTCCAATTTTTTATTGGCTTTTTAATTAAATCAACTAATTCAATTTTTGGAAATTTTGGATTAATTAATGAGTATGCTTTCTTTGTAGATATATGTATGCCAGGATCAAAAAGTTCTATATTATAATCTTTTAGATTAAGATCAAATTTGTACATTGTTTCACCAATACCTTTAACATATTTAGTTGTATTTTCTATAAAAAAAGGACAATCAGAACCAAGCTTTAAAGAATATTTTTCTAATACTGAATTTGAAATTTTTAAATTAAAAATGTCATTTAATGCTTTCAATGTAAATGAAGCATCTGAGGAACCTCCACCTAATCCTGCTCCAATAGGAATTAATTTATGTAAATGAATACTTACATTAGGAATACCATAGTTATCCTTTATTAAATTAAATGCTCTAACACAAATATTATTTTTTTGTAAATCTTCATTATTTTTAAATTTACCAGNTACTGTAAAGCAAAACGATTTTGATTCTTTAACCTCCAAAATATCATAACAACTTTTAACAGGAAAAAAAACAGAAGAAATATTATGAAAACCATCATTTCGTTTATTAAGAATATTTAAACCAAGATTAATTTTTGCATTAGGATATACAATCATTATATATTTTTTTTCAACAACAAAAATAATGAAGTAAGTTTTTATAAGTGTAGACAAATCATTTTATTTAAATTTGTTAAAATTTATTTCTTAAAACAATTAAATGGAATATCTAGATTTTGAAAAACCAATTGAAAAACTTGTAAATAAGTTAGAAAAAGCTAAAGAACTGGGAAAAGACAAATCAGTCAAGATAAANGAAGCAGTAGAAGACATAGAAAGTCAAATTAAAGAAAAACAAAAAGAAATATATAATAATTTAACTCCATGGGAAAGAGTTCAATTATCTAGACACCCTCAAAGACCATATTCCTTAGACTATATTCTAAACATTACAAATAATGATTTTATTGAACTTCATGGAGATAGAAACACAAAAGACGATAAAGCAATGGTTGGTGGATGGGGAACGATTGATAAAAAATCAGTCATGCTAATTGGTCAACAAAAAGGAAGAAATACAAAAGAAAGACAGTTTAGAAACTTTGGGATGGCAAACCCTGAGGGGTATCGAAAAGCGCTGAGATTAATGAAAATGGCTGAAAAATTTAATAAACCAATAATTTGCTTTATAGATACTCCAGGTGCTTATCCTGGATTAGAAGCAGAAGAAAAAGGTCAAGGACAAGCAATTGCTCAAAATATTTATGAAATGAGTAAAATGGAAGTCCCAATAGTTGTTGTAATTATTGGTGAAGGTGCATCTGGAGGAGCACTTGGTATTGGTGTTGGAAACAAGATCCTTATGCTAAGAAATGCATGGTATTCAGTAATTTCTCCTGAAAATTGCTCAACAATACTNTGGGGAAATTGGGACCATAAAGAAGATGCCGCAAATGCTTTAAAACTAACTGCAGAGGACATGAAAAAATTAAAATTAGTTGATGAAATCATAGAAGAGCCACTAGGAGCAGCTCATTCAGACCCTAAACAAACATTTAAAATAGTTAAGAAACATATAAAAAGTTGCTTAAATGATCTTTCTGAAAAAGATAAAACACAATTAGTTAAAGAAAGGATTGATAAATTTGCGAATATGGGAATTGTAAAACAATGAAAAAAAGAATTGGAAAACGAGTATTAAAAGCTACACCTATTAACAAAATAGACGGAATGTTGCAACCTCAAGCTATTGAACTTGAGAAAGCAGTATTAGGTGCTTTGCTAATAGATAATGAATCATTATCTGACACAATAGACTCATTAAGACCTGAATATTTTTATAAAACTGAACATCAAAAAATTTTTGAAGCAATTGTAANTCTNTTTAATCAAACTCAACCAGTAGACATTCTTACTGTTTCTGAAGAAATAAAAAGAATGGGTGCGANCGAAATTGTTGGCGGATTACCATATATATCAAAACTTACAAATAATGTTGGATCTGGATCCAATTCTGAATTTCACGCTAGAATAATCGCAGAGAAGTTTATTAAACGATCNCTAATTAGTATTTCCAACAATATTATTGGTGATGCATTTAATGATTCTATTGATATTTTTGATTTATTAAACACTGCAGAAGAAAANCTTTTCACNGTAACAGAGGGAACTCTTAGAAAGAGTTATGATAAAATGAGCACCTTGATNAAAGGAGCATTAGAAAATATTGAAATTTTAAGAAATAAAGAAGATAATCTTAGTGGTGTTCCTTCAGGATTTATTAATTTAGACAGAATTACTTCTGGATGGCAAAAATCAGATTTAATTATTATAGCAGCTAGACCAGGTATGGGTAAGACTGCATTTGCATTATCTATGGCTAGAAATATTGCTATTAACCATAAAACAGCATTAGGNTTTTTCTCATTAGAAATGTCATCTGAGCAGTTAGTTAATCGCCTTATAGCAAGTGAGGCAGAACTGGGTGCCAATAAATTAAGAAAAGGAGATCTCGCTGATCATGAAATGATTCAGTTACACGAAAAAATCAAACACTTATCTGAAGCTCAAATTTTTATTGATGATACTCCAGCTCTTACAATTTTTGAACTACGAGCAAAAGCAAGAAGACTTGTTAAAAATAATAAAATAGGTATTATTATGATTGACTATTTACAATTAATGCATGCTGGAGGAAATGCAGGAAATAGAGAACAAGAAATCTCTACTATTTCTCGTTCTCTTAAAGGAATTGCAAAAGAATTAAAAATTCCTGTCATTGCACTTTCNCAAGTAAANAGAGGTGTTGAAAGTAGAACTGGAGTTGGAAGCAAAAGACCTATGCTCTCTGATTTAAGAGAGTCTGGTGCAATTGAACAAGACGCTGATATAGTTACTTTTATTTATAGACCTGAATATTATAAAATATATGAATGGGATAATGGAGATGATTCTAGAGGACAAGCAGAAATTATAATTGCTAAACATAGAAATGGTTCCCTTAATAATGTTAGGTTAAAATTCACTGCTGAATTTGCAAAGTTTACTGATCTAGATTATTTTGAAGAAAATACATTTGAAAATAGTGAACATTCTTCAATGATATCTCTTTCTTCAAAAATGAATAATGATGAAGAAGACCCTTTTTAAAAATAGAATCTTTGTTTGCTTTTTTGTATTTTTAGTTAGCATCTCAGCAAATGCAACACATATCTTTATTCCAATGGATAATTCCCAAACTAATCATCTTAAAGCTTATGGAATTGCATACTTAGCATTAGAAAAAGGTATTAAAGTTGACTGGTTACTAAACTATCAAGGAGGCAGCTTCTTAATGAAATCAAATTTTGAAATTGAAAATGAATGTAGTATTAGAGGTGTCTTATTTAACTTAATTGCTGACATACAATCAACTAATATTCTTAAATCAATTTCAAGTCCTGAAATCAATCAAGATGTTGTTAGATTAGAAAAAAGCCCCAATATTGCAATTTATTCCCCCAGTAATAAACAACCATGGGATGATGCAGTTACTCTAGCACTATCATACGCAGAAATTCCATACGATATAATATATGATGAAGAAATACTATCAAATTTGTTGCCAATGTATGACTGGCTACACCTGCACCATGAAGATTTTACAGGACAATATGGTAAATTTTATGCGGCGTTTAAAAACGCAACTTGGTATAAAGAACAACAAAAAGATGCAGAAAAGTTAGCTTTTAAATTAGGATTTCCAAAAGTCTCAAAATCAAAATTAGCTATAGTAAAAGAAATTAAAAAATATATAATTTCTGGTGGATTTTTATTTGCAATGTGTTCAGCTACAGACACATATGACATAGCTTTAGCAGCAGAAGATATAGATATTTGTGCTAAGATGTTTGATGGCGATGGAATCACACCTAATGCTGAAAAATTATTAGACTATAATAAAACTTTAGCTTTTAAAGATTTTACTCTTATTAAGAATCCAAATCAATACGAGTTTTCATCTATTGATGCCACGAGTTCGAGAAAAATTAATGCTAAAACTGATTTTTTTACACTTTTTGATTTTTCAGCAAAATGGGATCCTATTCCTACAATGTTATGTCAAAACCACACAAAAATTATTAAAGGTTTTATGGGACAAACAACTTCTTTTAAAAATGAATTTATTAAATCTAATGTATTGATAATGGGAGAAACAAAATCTTCAAACGAAGCAAGATACATTCATGGCAAACTAGGCAACGGAACATGGACGTTCTATGGTGGTCACGATCCTGAAGATTACCAACATAAAGTTGGTGACCCTAAAACTGATTTGTCATTACACCCAAACTCTCCTGGATATAGATTAATTTTAAATAATATTTTGTTTCCTGCTGCTAAAAAGAAAAAATTAAAAACTTAATTAACAAAAAATATCTTTTCTTTGTTATACCATTTTTCATAATTCATTAAATATTTCTTTTCAATTAGGTTTCTCTTAATTTTCATTGTAGGTGTAAGTAGTTTGTTTTCCACAGTCCATTTTTCATTAATTATAACTAAATTATTAACTTTTTCATAATCATCTAATTTAAGATTAACTTCTTCTAATAATGAACTAAAACTTTCTACTATTTCATTTTTTGGCTTTTGCATGCCTACTTCAGAAAGCACTACAATTCCTAAAGGTTGTGGCATACCTATTCCAACTATACAAATTTGCTCTATATTTTTATTTGCTGCTAGCATCATTTCTATTGGTGAAGGAGCAATATACTTTCCCTTGCTGGTTTTAAATAAATCCTTTACTCTTCCTGTTATTCGTAAAAAACCATTTTGATCTATTTCTCCTTCATCACCTGTATGTAACCATCCATTAACAATGGTTTTATTTGTTTCTTCCTCGTCTTTATAATAACCATCCATTAATGCATCGTGTTTAATTAATATTTCCTTATTTTTTGATAATTTAACATCACATAATGGTAAAGCTTGTCCAACTGAACCTATCATTATATTATCATTATAACTAACATGAGAATAGCATGTATTTTCAGTCATTGCATATGCTTCTTGAATATTAATTCCTATGCTTTTAAACCATTTAATTAAAGAGGTTGGAGTAGGTGCTGCACCAGTATATATATTTTTAGCATTCAATAAGCCTAGTCCCTTCTTGATTTTTTTCTTTATCAAACTAGAAATAATTGGAATTTTTAATAAAAATGTAAGTTTATGTTGTGGTAACTTAGTTAATATACCTTGTTGAAATTTGGTCCATATTCTAGGAACTCCTAAAAAGACAGTTGGTGATGCTTGTGCTAGATTTGTTGAAAATGTATCTATACTTTCTGCAAAATAAACTTTACCTCCTGTATATAAACTACCCATTTGGACTAAAAGTCGTTCAGCAATATGACATAAGGGTAAATATGAAAAAAATATCTCTTTTTGAAATTTTATTGCTTTAACAGCATTTGATGCTGCAAAACTAAAATTAAAAAACTTATGCATAACTCCTTTTGGACTACCAGTAGTTCCAGATGTATAAATAATTGATGCTATTTCATTACAATCTCTTTCTATATTTTCACTTATTGGTACAACATCTTTTAAAATTTCATTCCACTTAGGATAATCCTCAGAATAAAATGGAAATGTAATACATTGCATTTTTTTTGGAACTCCAGATTTCATACTTTTATAATCATCTAATTTACCAACAAACAATAATTTTGTTTCACTATGCTTAAGAATAACAGATAATGTTTCTGAATTTAAATTTGGATATAAAGGAACAGAAATATGTCCACTCATCATTATAGCCATATCAGCCATCATCCAATGCGCACAATTTTTTGACAATAAACCTATTTTACTATTTATTGGTAAGTTTAAAGATTTTAAATAAGAAGCCATTTTTCTTACTTCTAAAGAAAACTCCTTCCAAGTCCATTCATGAGATTTTCCATTTATAGGTTGAGACAAATAAATTTCATTTGCTTTTTCCACCTCCCATTTATACATCATTTCTAAGGGTGATTTATATTTCATAATAAAAAAATTTTAGTTAGTCAAATTTAAAAATACATAATTTTTAAGCATTATTAACTATTTTAAATAAATCTTGTTATTATATTAGCATAAAATTTATTTTATGGATCCAGAAGA
>PBQB01000031.1 GCA_002724895.1 Flavobacteriales bacterium | reverse complement strand
TTTTTATCTAATGCAGACTTAGTTTTACAAACACATTTTTTAGAAAGAGAATTATTTCTTGCTATATGGATTGTCATTTTTTCATTGTGGACAATGTATTTATTAGGATTTTTAAAATTTGCTCATGATTCAAAGTTAGAGTATTTATCAGTAACAAGATTTTCTGTTGCTTTAGTTACAGGAGTTTTTACAATATATATGATTCCTGGTTTATGGGGTGCGCCATTAAAAATAATTAGTGGTTTCCCTCCTCCAATGTATTATAGTGAATCTCCTTTAGGTATTAGTAGTTTAAATGGGTCTACATCAATAGATAACAAAGATCATTTTGATGGTGACCAGCATATGGGACCTCAAGGTATAATGGCATTTCATGATTATGAAAAAGGAGTAGAATATGCTAAAAAAACATCTAAACCAATTTTTGTTGATTTCACTGGTCAAGCATGTATAAATTGTAGAAAAATGGAAGAATATGTTTGGTCAGATTCTGAAATAAAAAAAATTCTTATGAATGATGTAGTCTTAATATCTTTATATGTAGATGAAAAAATTAAATTGCCTAAAGATGAACAATATGAAACAATATTAGCTGGAAAGCCTAAAAAGGTAAGAACTACTGGAGACCGATGGATGGTTTTACAAGCCAATAAATATGGTACTAATTCACAGCCATATTACGTTTTTTTAGATCTTGATGAAAATCAGTTAATAGAGCCAGCAAATTATCAAGATTATGGAAAAGTTGAATTGTTTAAAGATTGGCTTAGCAGAGGATTAGATAAATTCCAAGAAAAATATAATTAGATTATGAAAAATAAAAAAATAATTACAAAAAATTCACAGGATTTCTTAGTGAAATATATAAATAATCCCTCCCCAACTGGTTTTGAAAGTAAGGGGCAAAAAATATGGTTAAAATATATAAAGCCTTATATTGATTCTCATTTCGTAGACACATATGGTACTGTTGTTGGAATTATTAATCCAGAAAAAAAATTTAAAGTAGTTATTGAAGCTCATGCAGATGAAATCTCATGGTTTGTACATTATATTAGTAGCGAAGGTTATATTTATTTGAGAAGAAATGGGGGGTCAGATCATCAAATTGCTCCTTCAAAAAGAGTTAATATCCATACAGCAAAGGGAATGGTAAAAGGGATTTTTGGTTGGCCTGCTATACATACTAGAAAATCTGGTAAAGAAAAAACACCTAAGTTAGATAATATTTTCTTAGATTGTGGTTGTAAAAATAAAAAAGAAGTAGAAAACCTAGGAATACATGTAGGATGTGTAGTGACTTACGAAGATGAATTTCTTATTTTAAATAATAACTATTATGTAGGAAGAGCATTGGACAATAGAATAGGGGGATTTATAATTGCTGAAGTTGCTAGATTATTGAAAGAGAATAAAGTTAAGTTACCTTTTGGTCTTTATATCACCAACTCTGTTCAAGAAGAAGTAGGATTAAGAGGAGCTCAAATGATTGTTCAAAGTATAAAACCTGATGTTGCTATAGTTACAGATGTGTGTCATGATACTAATACTCCAATGATTGATAAAATACAGCAAGGTGATACAAAATGCGGAGATGGTCCAGTTTTAACTTATGGCCCTGCGGTACAAAATAATTTATTAGATTTAATAATTGGTACAGCTAATCGAAATAAAATTCCTTTTCAAAGATTAGCAGCATCCAGAGCTACTGGAACTGATACTGATGCATTTGCATATGCAAATGGAGGCGTTTCTTCTGCACTAATTTCATTACCCTTAAAATATATGCACACCACTGTGGAAACTGCGCATAAAAGTGACATTGAAAATGTAATTTTATTAATTTTTGAAACTTTAAAAAACATTAAAGATAATCACGATTTTCGATACCTTTCTTAGTTTTGTTAGATTCATTATACTTGAAGCATGTAACTATATGGTCATTGACCATACCAGAAGATTGCATAAAAGCATAAATGATTTTTGGCCCAACAAACTTAAAACCTCTTTTTTTAAGATCTTTACATATTTTTTTTGATAAAATTGTTTGGCTAGGAATGTCTTTTATGTGTTTATATTTATTCTTGATGATTTTATAATTGTTAAAACTCCAAAGATATTTATTAAAAGATTCAAATTCTTTTTGAATTTTTAGAGTTTGTTTAGCATTATTAATAGTTGCAAGAATTTTTAGTTTATTTCTTACAATTTCTTTTTCTTGCATTAATTTATTTATTTCTAATTCAGAATATTTAGCTATTTTATTTATGTTAAAATTGTCAAAACAACGTTTAAATTCTTCTCTTTTTTTTAAAATGAGTAACCAATTTAGTCCTGCTTGAAAAATTTCAAGAGTTAAATTTTCGAAAAGATTTTTATCATCAAAAACAGGGACTCCCCATTCAAAGTCATGATATCTGATATATATAGGATCATTTTTAGTCCAACTACATCTAGATATTTCTTTTTTCATTTTTATAATCTAGACCATTTTCCACTTTCTACTAGTGGCTTAGCTTTTTTCCATTTTAGTTCTTTGGTCTCGTTTCCATTGGTTATAGTAACTTTTTCATTTCTACCAGTTTCTTGTTCAACCCTTATTGGTTGAATTTTATTGTTTTCTTGATTAGGTTGCGGGTTATTATAAGTTTCTTCTGGTCTACTTGTTTGTAAATTTGATTGTTGCATTCTTTCCTCTTCAATAGAACTATTTACAGGTAGACCTGATTTAAGAAGAAAGGAAACTATATCTTTATTTATTTTGTCAATTAATGCTTTAAATAAATTAAAGGATTCGAATTTGTAAATTAACAATGGATCTTTTTGTTCATAAACGGCATTTTGAACCGATTGTTTTAGCTCATCCATTTCTCTTAAATGTTCTTTCCAAATGTCGTCAATTATTGCTAGAGTTACACTTTTTTCAATAGAAAGGGGAATATTTTCACCTTNAGTTTTATAAGCTTCTTCAAGATTAGTAACAATTTGTAATGTTTTTGATCCATCTGTAAAAGGAATTAGAATATTTTCATATTTAGATGATTGTTGTTCATATACGTTCTTGATTACAGGAAAGGCTTGTTTTGATATGATTTCAGATTTCAATTTATAATTTTTTATACACTGATTAAATATCACATCAACTAGTTCTAATTTGTTCTTTTCATCAAAATCTTTTTTTGAAATAGGAGGTTCAGTTGCAAGTATGCGTATTAAATCAATTTTTAATTTATCATAATTCTTATCTTCATAAACTTCTTCCAAAATACTTTCACATGTGTCATAAATCATATTTGATATATCAACAGATAATCGATCTCCGTGAAGGGCATGCCTTCTTTTTTTATAAATAACTTCTCTTTGTTGATTCATAACATCATCGTATTCAAGAAGTCTTTTTCTAATTCCAAAATTATTTTCTTCTACTTTTTTTTGAGCCCTTTCTATTGACTTATTGATCATTGAATGTTGAATAACTTCTCCATCTTCTAATCCCATTCTATCCATAAGTTTAGCTATCCTTTCTGATCCAAATAATCTCATTAATTTATCTTCAAGTGAAACGTAAAACTGTGATGAACCTGGGTCTCCTTGTCTTCCAGACCTTCCCCTTAACTGCCGATCTACTCTTCTTGAGTCATGTCTTTCTGTTCCAATAATTGCTAGNCCTCCAGCATTTTTAACTTTTTCAGATAATTTTATGTCAGTTCCACGACCAGCCATATTAGTTGCAATTGTTACTGTACCATCTTTTCCTGCGTCTGCTACAATATCAGCTTCTTTTTGATGCATTTTAGCGTTCAACACATTATGTTTAATTTTTCTTCTTTTTAAAATATTAGCAAGTAGCTCTGAAATCTCGACAGATGTAGTTCCAACAAGTACTGGTCTTCCAGAATTTGAAAGCTCAGTGATTTCTTCAATAACTGCATTATATTTTTCTCTATTAGTTTTATAAACTAAATCATTTTTGTCATCTCTTTGTATTGGTCTGTTAGTTGGTATAGCAACAACATCAAGTTTGTATATTTCCCAAAACTCTCCAGCTTCTGTTTCTGCTGTTCCNGTCATACCAGATATTTTGTTATACATNCTAAAATAATTTTGTAATGTAACTGTGGCATATGTTTGTGTAGCAGCTTCTATTTTAACATTTTCTTTAGCTTCAATAGCTTGATGTAATCCATCAGAGTATCTTCTACCCTCCATTATTCTACCTGTTTGTTCATCCACAATTTTAACTTTATTGTCAATCACTACATATTCAGTATCTTTCTCAAATAGGGTATAAGCTTTTAACAATTGATTAATTGTATGAATCCTTTCACTTTTCACAGCATAATCTCTTAATAGTTCCTCTTTTTGGGTTGCTTTTTTCTTATCACTAAGTTTTGAATTATCTATTGTTGCNATTTCTTCTCCAACATTTGGCATNATAAAGAAGTTTTTATTTTCAGTAGAGCTTGTTAAAAGTTCAATTCCTTTATCTGTTAATTCTATCGTATTAGACTTTTCATCAATAACAAAAAATAATTCTTTATCAACTTTATGCATTTCTTTACTTTGATCTTGCATATAAAAATTTTCTGTTTTTTGTAGCTGTGTTCTTATACCTTCTTCACTTAAATATTTTATTAGGGCCTTNTTTNTGGGAAGNCCTCTGAAAGCACGNAGTAAATTAAACCCTCCCTTTTCATTATCTCCAGAAATTATAAGTTTTTTTGCATCAACAATAACAGAGTTAATATATTTTTTTTGTGCTAAAACTAACTGATTAACTTTATGTTTGTATTCATTATATTCATGTACATCTCCTTTTGGAGTTGGACCAGATATTATTAGCGGAGTACGCGCATCGTCTATAAGCACAGAATCAACTTCATCTACAATAGAGTAATGTAACTTTCTTTGGACCAAATCATTAGGCCTTTTAGCCATATTATCTCTAAGATAATCAAAACCAAATTCATTGTTAGTTCCATATGTAATATCAGCTAAGTAAGCTTTTTTTCTTTCTTCTGAATTTGGTTGGTGATTGTCAATGCAATCTACACTCATACCATGAAATTGAAAAATAGGTCCCATCCATTCAGCATCACGTTTAGCTAAATAATTATTTACCGTTACCAAGTGTACTCCAAGTCCAGTTAATGCATTTAAATAAATAGGAAGTGTAGCTGATAATGTTTTACCTTCTCCAGTTTGCATTTCAGCTATTTTCCCTTGGTGAAGAACAACCCCTCCAATTAGTTGAACATCATAGTGAATCATGTTCCATGTAATACTAGCTCCAGCAGCATCCCAAGAGTTATTGTAAATAGCCTTGTCGTTATTAATTTTTACAAAATCTTTTGTGTTAGCAAGAACTATATCGTTTTCAGTTGCTGTGACTTCAATTGACGTATTTTCAGTAAACCTTTTAGCAGTTTCCTTTACTACAGCAAATGCTTTGGGAAGTATCTTAGTTAGGCAAACTTCAATATTTTCCAAAATAGTTTTTTCTAATTCATCTATTTGTTTATAAATTTCTTCTTTTTCCTCAGGAGATGTTTTTGAATCTTTTACATTTTTATTTAAAATTGATATTTTTTCTTTTTCTACAATAGTAGAATCATTTATCAATGTTTTGAACTCAATAGTCTTTTTTCTTAAATCATCATTACTTATTGAGTTTAGTTGAAGAAATTCGTTGTTGATTTCCTCTACAAGAGGATTAATTTTCTTTATATCTTTATCATATTTATTTCCAAATATTTTTCCGATAAAATTTATAAGTAAAGACATGTGTAATTTTAAAAATTAAACAAATTTAATTTTTTATTAGATAACTAAACAAAAAGTTAAAAACACTTTTTAATATTCTTCTTCATTAAAGAAGAAATCTTCTTTTGAAGGATAGTCAGGCCATATATCTTCAATTGTTTCCCATTGCATACCTGGTTCTTCTTCAACTAATTCTTGTAAATTTTCAACTACCTCCATAGGTGCGCCAGATCTCACAGCGAAATCGATCAACTCATCTTTAGTTGCAGGCCAAGGGGCATCTTCTAGTTTTGATGCTAACTCTAGAGTCCAATACATTGTAATACTATTTTTTGCAAAAGTATATTATTTATTCAATTAGCAATAGATTTATATGTTTTTTTGCCAGAAAGTTTCTTTCGCATTATTAAATTTTAGAATATCACGAGATAGTACGAATAAATAATCAGAAAGTCTATTAAGATATGAGATGTATATAGTATTATGTTGATCATTGTGCAATAGATTTACTAAATTTCTTTCGGCTCTTCTACATACTGTTCTAGCAATATGGCACTTAGAAGCTGTTTTATCTCCAGAAGGTAAAATAAAATTTTTAAGTGTTGGAAGCATGCTTTCAATCTTGTCTATTTCATTTTCTAAAAATAAAATATCTTTTTCTGAAATCAATGGTAATATTTTTCGTGTTTTTTCATTGTCACATGAAATATTAGATCCAAGATTAAATAGCTGATTTTGAATTTTAATTAATGTTTTTTTATGCTTAGATTCTATTTTTTGATCAGAAAGATTACCAATAAATGCATTTAACTCGTCAATAGTTCCGTAACATTCAAGACGAATATTATTTTTGTTAACTTTTGTACCTCCAAGCAATTCTGTTTTGCCTTTATCTCCTTTTTTGGTATAAATTTTCATTTTACAAATTTAGGATTAAAAACGGATTTTAAAATGTTCATTGCTTAATTCTTTTTTTATAAATATGATTCCTATAAAAAAGAGATCAATAGATACACGTGTTTTATTATGTTTTTTAATATGCTCCCATGCCTTTTCCATTCCAGAAGACCAATATATATCATCAAAAATAAAGAAGGTATTATTTTCTGCATATTTTAAACATTCTTCATAATAATTAATTGTGGCTTGCTTTTGATGATTCCCGTCAATGAAAATAAAATTTATTGATTTCATTTCTTTCAGTGTATGATTTAATGTGTTATTAAAATTCCCTTCAACTAGTTTAGTGTTTTGAATATTTAATTTGCCTAAATTATTTTTAGCTATTTTTATAGTATTGGGGCATCCTTCTAATGAAATTACCTCTGCCTTATCATATCCTTTTGCAATATAGCAAGTACTTATTCCTAACGAAGTTCCTAATTCTAATGCTTTTTTGGGTTTATAATATTTCATAATATTATAAAGTATTTTCCCATATTTTTCTGTCTTTGAAGAATTTTTTGCTATGTCTTTTATAATTCTTTTTTTTGATGGATTAACATGACTTCCAGCGCCAAAATCTTTAATAAGTATTTCTCTATTATCATTTAATAACTTTTTTCTAAGCAGTTTAATTTCATTTAAATCTGTAGAGTTTGTTTTACTGAAAACTACTTTTTGTAAAAAATTATAAATGAATGGACTGTGAACAGCATGTTTTGTTTTTGCACTTAAAATAAAATGCAAATATTTAACTAGTATTTTAAGTTTTTTCATTACAAATATCAATGTTTATTTTGCACAATTTACACAATATATACTCTCTGGAACTAGCAAAAGTCTTTCAAAAGGAATTTGTTTTCTACATTTAATACATTGACCAAAATCATTATCATTTATTTTTTTTTTAATTATATCAAGGGCATACATTTCCTTTTTTGCTTGCCTTAATGCAGCCTCGGTAACACTCTTGTTGTTTATAGCATCCATTCTAGAAATTCTTCCGATTGAATTTTGTGGAGGTATAGGCTTACATAATTCAGTATATTTTATTATTTTTTCTTTCGTGACTGCAATTTTTTCTAGAACTAGAACTTCAATTTTTTTTAACTGACTATTTTTCACATTTGCAAAAATATGATTTTTTAATGTATTTTTGTTTTATGATATTAGTTACTGGAGCAGCAGGATTTATTGGTTCTTGTTTAGTTAGTA
>PBQB01000030.1 GCA_002724895.1 Flavobacteriales bacterium | reverse complement strand
CCCTTTTCTAATAATGTTTTGCACATCCATTTTAGATGTACAAACAAATTCACATAATGCAAAATCTTGCGGAGACACTTCATAAATTCCCAAATTTTCCATCAAATCTATATCTTCCATTAAAATTGCTTTAATGAGATGCATAGGATAAATATCCATTGGTAAAACTTTTTCATATTGTCCTGTTACAACATAAGCTCTTTCTTCTCCATGCATGTTTGCATTTAAAGAATACTGTTTTGATGGAAATAACCAGGATAAAAAAGATTTAGACATAGAAAATTTGTTTAAACCTGGTAATAACCAACCAAAAAACTCTTGATATTTTCCTTCTTCAATAACAGAAATAGTTGTATGATAGAATCCCAGACTACCATCTACATCAATTTGATCACCAGTAAGAATATCACCCGAAATGTATCTTGTATCTCCAGGCCGAATATTATCCTTAAAAATGTTTTCTAATTTAGCTCCTGAAATTATTCTATAGTATCTTGGTTTAACAACTTGAGGACCTGCAAGAGCAACAATTCTAGATGCGTCATAAATAGAATCCTTAAACAACCTAGCTATGGCTAAAACATCTTGAGGTGACAAATACCATACAATATCTCCTTTATTAATAGGGTCTAAATGATGAATCTGTACCCCAACATTTCCAGCAGGATGAGGTCCAGAAAAAATATTTTTTTGGACTTTTTTAGTATTTGAGAATATCTTTGCAAGATTTGTGTTACCGTCAATATTTAAATGTAACTTCCCGTTTGTGAGTTTAGTGATTATATCAATTCCTTGTTGAAATAAATCATCCATTCCATATAATGCAAAATCATTATCTATTGTTAATGGAGCAGAGTCAAAAGATGATATAAAAATAGCTTTAGGCATATCATCAGGATTTGCAATAATATCATATGGTTTTTGTCTAATAAAAGGCCAAACTCCACATTCTAACATCAAATCAATAATATTTTTTCTAGATAGTTTATTTAATGGAATATCAAATTTTTTATACTCTATTTCTAAATCGGCATCAATAACTACTTCCAAAATTTTTCTTTTAGCCCCTCTTTTTATCTCAATTACTTGGCCACTTACTGGAGAACAGAACTTTATTCTTTCATTATATTTATCAAAAAATAAAATAGATCCAGCCTTAACTTTTTCTCCTTCTTTTACAACCATTTTAGGAGTTAATGAATGGAAATCAGTAGGTTTTACAACATACTTTTTTGCAGGCTTCACAGATGAGTAAACTTTCTCTGCTTCACCAAAAATTTTAATATCCAGACCTTTTCTAATTCTAATTTCCTTAGACATTTTTTTTAATTAGATTTTTCGTTTGCAAAATTATAAATTTGCAATTACATTTATACCTTTTTTTAATGTATAATTAACTATAAAAATATTATTTAGAATGATTCTAATTAAAGAGGTTGAAAATAAAATAAAGTTCATCAAATTTTTAATATTATTTTTTTTGTTATGTACTTTTTTTTCTTGTTTTAATTTAACTAAAAATTTAAATAATGATGTTGTAAAAATTAAAGACAAAAATGATTCTTTAATAAATAAAAATAGTTTCGTTCTATCAATAAAAGACACTAAAACTATTTATAAAAACAAGATTTTTTATAATAATATTAAAACATTTGTTTGTCATAAAGCAGAAGATGAAATGTCTATTCCGATTATTAATTTAAAAACAAATAACAAATTAATAATAAGTTTTGATGACTTGGATGGAGACATAAAAGACTATTACTATAGCATTATTCATTGTGATTTTAATTGGTATAGATCTGATTTAAGAAAATCTGAATATATTTCTGGTTTTTTTAAAAACCCAATAATAAACTTTGAATCCTCATTTAACACTTTAGAAAACTACACTCACTACAGCTTTGAGTTTCCATGTTTAGAAATGAAACCTCTGATTTCAGGAAATTATATTTTTGAAATCTATGAAAATGAAAAAATAGTTGCGCATAAAAGATTTATGGTTTTAGACACAAAAATCAGTATAAAAGCGAATGCAAAAAAAGCCACACTAGCAGAATTCAGAAACACTAAACATGAAATTGATTTTAAAATTATTCATCCTGGATTAAAAATTGACAATCCATTCTCTCAAGTTAAAGTATCAATAAAACAAAACAATTCTGAAATAGACGAAATTAATAATTTGCAACCATTGTTTGTTAAAAAAGATATCTTAGATTATAATTATGATGATGGAAGTAATACATTTTGGGGAGGTAATGAATTTAGAAATTTTGATATTAGAAGTTTAAGATTTTTTTCTGAAAAAATTAGAGACATTTCAATGGACAGTAATAATTATAATGTTTTTTTATTTAATGATAAAAAAAGAGCATTTAATTATTATTCCATTTTACCAGATTTAAATGGAAATTATTTTATTTCAACTCAAGAATCTGTAGAACCAAAAATTGAATCTGAATACCCTTTTGTATTCTTTTCATTACCAATTAAAAAAATCCAATTTGGTGACGTTTATATTACTGGAAAGTTTAGCGATTGGCAAATAAAAGAAGAAAATAGAATGGTTTATAACAATATTAAAAAAAAATATGAAAAAAAGATTCAATTAAAGCAAGGTTACTATAATTATGGTTATGCCGTTTATGATAGCTTAACAAATTTTGTTGACATTCAACATATTGAAGGATCACATTATCAAACAAAAAACGATTATTTTATTTATGTTTATTATAAACAAATAAATGACAGTTATGATCAGTTAATTGGATTTCTTAAAATATCATCAAAAGAGTTATTTTAAATTTAAATAACTTATATAAATTTGTAAAAAAAACAAAAAAAATGTCGAACGGATTCTACAATGTACCTAAAGCTAAAAATGAAGTAGTTAAATCATACAAAAAAAATAGTAGTGAACTAAATGAGTTAATAAAAGAATATAAAAATCTTTATAAACAACACATTGATATTCCTATGTATATCGGACAAGAAAAAGTTTATACTAAAAATAAAAGAAGTATAACACTACCTCATAACCACAAACATTCAATAGGAACTTCAAATTATGGTGGTGAAATAGAAGTTAAAGATGCTATTAAAGCAGCAATGGAAGCTAGAAAAAAATGGTCCGCCATGAAATGGGAAGATAGAGCTTCTATCTTTTTAAAAGCTGCCGACCTTCTTGCTGGCCCATACAGAGCTAAAATGAATGCAGCAACTATGCTATGTCAAAGCAAAAATGTTTATCAAGCAGAAATTGATGCAGCATGTGAATTAATAGACTTTTTTAGATTTAATGTACAATATATGAGTCAAATCTACAAAGAACAACCAGAATCTCTTCCTGGTGTATGGAATAGACTTGAACATCGTCCATTAGAAGGATTTATTTTTGCAATTACTCCTTTTAATTTTACATCGATTTGCGCAAATCTATGTGCGGCTCCTGCAATGTTAGGTAATGTTGTTATATGGAAACCTGCTGAAACTCAAATATACTCTGCAAATGTAATTATGGAACTTTTTGAAGAAGCAGGACTGCCAAAAGGAGTAATAAATATGGTGACTGTAAGTGGTGAAAAAATATCAAAAGTTATTTTTAATGACAAAAATTTTTCAGGATTACATTTTACTGGATCAACTAATGTCTTTCGTAAATTATGGAAAACTATTGGAGAGAATATTTCAAATTATAAAACATACCCTAGAATAGTTGGAGAAACAGGAGGGAAAGATTTTATTATAGCACATGAAACTGCTGATGCTTATGAAGTAGCTACAGCAATTTCAAGAGGTGCATTTGAATATCAAGGTCAGAAATGTTCTGCAGCATCAAGAGCATATATCCCTTCAAACATATGGCCTGAAGTTAAAACAAAACTAAAATCTGATTTAAAAGAATTTCGAATTGGAAGTCCAGAAAATCCCCAAAATTTTATTAATGCAGTTATTTCTGAAAAGGCATATGACAAAATTGTAGATTATATTACATATGCCAAAAATTCTAAAGATGCTAATATTATTGCTGGTGGCAATTTTAATAAAAAAACTGGATATTTTATTGAACCAACCATAATTGAAACTAGCAATCCTAATTTTAAAACCATGGTTGAAGAAATTTTTGGTCCAGTTATAACAATATTTATATATGAACCAAAAGAGTGGATAAAAACACTGAATTTAGTTAACAATACCTCTGAATACTCTCTTACTGGAGCTGTATTTGCTAAAGATAGATACGCAATTGAGTATGCAACAAAATATTTAGAAAATTCAGCTGGAAACTTTTATATAAATGATAAGCCAACTGGAGCTGTTGTGGGACAACAACCATTTGGTGGATCAAGAGGATCTGGGACAAATGATAAGGCAGGTTCAATCTTAAACCTGTTAAGATGGGTTTCACCAAGAACTATTAAAGAAACATTCGTTCCTCCAAAAGATTATAAATACTCGTTTCTACAAGAGTAATTATTATGAAATATTTAAGCCATTGGCGTTGGTCCTCCAAAATTCAGAGGGATAGAATTTGATGGACCTATATCATTTATTTCTCCATGTTGCTCTTCAAATTTTGAAATATTTTCTACCAATGCCTTCATAAATCTTTTAGCATGTTGAGGTGTAAGAATAATTCTAGATTTCACCTTTGCTTTTTTAATACCAGGCATCATTTGAACAAAATCAACTACAAATTCGGATGGTGAATGATTAATAATAGCTAAATTACTATAAGTCCCTTCTGCAACTTCTTCAGTTAGTTCAATGTTCAAACCATTTTTTTTATTTTCTGACATATATAAATTTATTTATACTAAGTTTAAGCTTCTAATGACAAATCATTATTAACAATATTTTCTACATCACTTTTTTCATATTCTGTTTTTGAAGCAACCAATGTATCTTCTGCTTGCACTAATCCGGTACCAGCAGGAATCCTTTTTCCAATAATTACATTTTCTTTAAGTCCAATTAAATTATCACACTTTGCAGTAATTGCAGCCTCATTCAACACTTTTGTAGTTTGCTGGAAAGAGGCAGCAGAAATCCAACTATCTACTTGTAAGGAAGCTCTAGTAATACCTTGAAGTACTGAGATTGAGGTTGCCGGAACAGCATCTCTTGATTCAACTAATTTAGAATCTTTTCTTTTTAATCTTGAATTTTCTTCACGTAATGCTCTTTGAGAAATTATTTGACCAGGTTTAAAAGAATCAGATTCTCCTGCATCAGTAACATATTTCATACCATAAATTTTATCATTTTGTGCTTGAAAATGTTCTTTACTAACTAAAGCATTCTCTAAAAAATATGTATCACCAGAATCGGCAATTTGTACTTTACGCATCATTTGTCTGACTAACACTTCAAAATGTTTATCATTAATCTTTACACCTTGTAATCGATAAACATCCTGAATCTCATTAACAATGTACTGTTGTACAGTTACAACTCCTTTTATTGATAATATATCAGCAGGAGTAATAACTCCATCACATAAAGGTGTACCTGCTTTAACATAATCATTTTCTTGAACCAAAATATGTTTTGAAAGCTTAATTAAATACTTCTTTTCTTCACCATTTTTTGATGTGATTATAATTTCTCTATTTCCTCTTTTAATCTTACCAAAAGANACAGAACCATCAACTTCAGAAACNACTGCAGGATTCGAAGGATTTCTTGCTTCAAACATTTCTGTAACTCTAGGTAATCCACCTGTAATATCTCCAGAAGATCCTGCTGATCTAGGAATTTTTGCTAAAATTTGTCCAGGATTAATTTTATCACCATCTGAAACAGAAATGTGAGCACCTACAGGCAAGCTGTAGACTACATCTTTAATAGAAATTGATGGTGATATTTTTGTAGTTCGACTGTCAATTATAACTTTTTCTTTATAACCAGTTTGTTCATCTGATTCTGTTCTGTATGAAACTCCCTCAATTATATCATTAAACTGAATTTTTCCTGCAATTTCTGAAATAATTACCGCATTATACGGATCCCACTCACAAATTTTATCTCCTTGTTTTACTTTTCCATCCTTAATAAAAATTGTAGCACCATATGGAATAATTTTAGAAGATAAAATTATTCCATTTTTATCATCAACAACTCTTGTTTCAGCAGATCTACTAACAACAATTTCTATTGTTTCACCATTACTATTTTTTGATTTTACAGTTCGTAAATCTTCAATTTCTAATCTTCCTTCTTTTTTTACAACTATAGAAGAATCTATTTCAGACCTAGAAGCTGTACCTCCAACATGAAATGTTCTTAATGTAAGCTGTGTACCAGGTTCACCAACTGATTGAGCTGCTATAACTCCAACTGATTCTCCAACTTGTGCCAATTTATTAGTTGACAATGATTTTCCATAGCACTTTTTACATATACCTCGTTTTGCTTGACAGGTTAATGGTGATCTTACCTCAACCATTTCGATTCCTAATTCTTCAATTTTCCTAGCATCTTTAGCAGAAATCATTTCATTAGATTTTACTATAACATCATTGTTGGTAGGATTATAAATATCATGTAAACTTACTCTTCCTTCAATTCTATCNGATAATGATTCAATAATATCATCATTATTTTTTAAAGCATATGTTTCTAATCCTCTTAAAGTTTCACAATCATNAATAGTAACAATAACATCTTGAGCAACATCAACTANCCTTCTGGTTAAGTATCCTGCATCTGCTGTTTTTAATGCCGTATCAGCTAGACCTTTTCTTGCACCATGGGTTGAAATAAAATATTCAAGAATTGATAATCCTTCTCTAAAATTTGTTGTAATAGGGTTTTCAATAATTGACTCCCCATGATCACCTGATTTTTTTGGTTTAGCCATTAAACCTCTCATTCCAGAAAGTTGTCTAATTTGTTCTTTAGAACCACGTGCCCCAGAATCTAACATCATATATACTGANTTGAATCCTTGTTTATCNGAACTAATGTTCTTCATAACCGTNTCGGTTAACCTAGCATTTGTTGTTGTCCAAACATCTATAACTTGATTATATCTTTCATTATTTGTTATGAAACCCATTGAATAATTAGACCTTATCTCATCAACTTTATCATTAGCATCATTAATTAATAATTCTTTTTCTTTCGGNACTATTACATCTCCAAGATTAAATGATAGCCCTGCTTTAAATGCCATATTAAAACCAATATCTTTGATAGCATCTAAAAAATGAACGGTTCTAGAAACACCACAATTTTCAAGAACAGTTCCAATTATAGTTCTTAATGACTTTTTAGTTAATAATTCATTCACAAAATCAACCTCTTTTGGAACAAATTCATTAAACAANACTCTNCCTACGGTAGTTTCTATAATTTTACTTTTTCCGTTAAAAGTACTTTTTACTTTAATAATAGCATGTAAATCAGCTCTTTTTTCATTATATGCAATTTTAACTTCTTCTAATGAATAAAAAACTTTACCTTCTCCTAAAACTTTATCATTCTCTAAAGATTTTTTTTCCTTTGTCATATAATATAATCCAAGAACCATATCTTGTGATGGTACGGTTATAGGAGCCCCATTAGCAGGATTCAGAATGTTATGAGAAGAAAGCATTAGTACTTGAGCTTCTAAAATAGCTGCTGCACCAAGAGGTAAATGAACGGCCATTTGATCTCCATCAAAATCAGCATTAAATGCTGCACATACCAATGGATGTAATTGTATAGCCTTTCCTTCAATCATTTTTGGCTGAAAAGCTTGNATTCCTAGCCTGTGTAAAGTTGGAGCTCTATTAAGTAGAACAGGATGGCCTTTCATAACATTTTCTAAAATATCCCATACAACTGGTTCTTTTGAATCAATTATCTTTTTAGCAGATTTAACAGTTTTAACAATACCTCTTTCAATTAATTTCCTAATAATAAACGGTTTATACAGCTCAGCAGACATATCTTTAGGCAAACCACATTCATGCATTTTTAACTCGGGACCAACAACTATTACTGATCTTGCAGAATAATCAACTCTTTTNCCNANTAGATTTTGNCNAAATCTTCCTTGNTTTCCTTTTAANGANTCAGATAANGANTTNAGNGCNCNTTTTCCATCAGCNTTNACAGNTGCNGACTTTCTNGAATTNTCNAATAAGAGCATCNACTGATTCTTGCAACATTCTTTTNTCNTTTCTTANAATAATTTCNGGNGCNTTTATTTCNATTANTCTNTTTANNCNATTATTTCTNATNATNACTCTTCTATANANATCATTTAAATCAGATGTNGCAAATCTNCCNCCATCAAGCGGAACCAAAGGTCTTAACTCAGGTGGTATTACTGGAATAATCTTCACTGTCATCCACTCAGGTCTATTTTCAGTATGTGCATGTCCTTCTCTCATAGATTCAACAACTTGTAATCTCTTAAGAGCTTCTGTTTTTCGTTGTTGAGAGGTTTCATTAGCAGCTTTATCTCTTAAAGAAAATGCAAGTTCATCAAGATTTAAATTAGCTAAAAGGATATGAAGGGCTTCCGCACCCATTTTAGCAACGAATTTCTTTGGATCATCATCACTTAAATACTGATTTTCTATCGGTTGGCTATCAAGAATATTTAAATATTCTTCTTCAGTTAAAAAATCTAAATATTTAACTTGTTCACCATCTGAATTCAAAGCATTTTCACCGGGATTTACAACAACAAAACGTTCATAATAAATTATCATATCTAATTGCTTAGATGGCATTCCTAACAAATAACCAATCTTATTTGGTAAGGTTCTAAAATACCATATATGAGCTACAGGGACAACTAAATTAATATGACCAATTCTTTCTCTTCTGACTTTTTTCTCAGTCACTTCTACACCACACCTATCACAAACTATTCCTCTGTATCTTATTCTTTTATATTTTCCACAATGACATTCAAAATCTTTTGTTGGACCAAATACTCTTTCACAAAACAATCCACCACTTTCAGGCTTGTATGTTCTATAATTGATTGTTTCTGGTTTTGTAACTTCACCTGAAGATCTTTCTAAAATATCTTCTGGAGAAGATAAACTAATCTTAATTGTATTAATATTTTGTGCGTATTTATTATTCTTTTTCATATAATTTAATTATTCAAATGAAACTTTTAGTCCTAATCCATTTAATTCATGCAATAAAACATTAAATGATTCTGGTATTCCTGCTTGTGGTAATTCTTTTCCTTTAACTATGCTTTCAAATGCTTTTGCTCTACCTACTACATCATCAGATTTAAGTGTAAGCATTTCTTGTAATATGTTAGATGCACCGTAACCTTCTAATGCCCACACCTCCATTTCCCCAAGTCTTTGTCCACCGAATTGAGCTTTACCACCTAACGGTTGTTGGGTGATTAAAGAATAAGGACCAATAGAACGAGCATGCATTTTATCATCGATTAAATGACCAAGTTTTAGCATGTAAATAACTCCAACAGTAGCTGGTTGTTCAAAACGTTCACCAGTACCACCATCATAAAGGAATGTTTGACCTAATCTTGGTAATNAAGCTTCATCAGTNTCTNTATTNATTTGATCAATACTAGCACCATCAAATACTGGTGTTTTATACNTTTTACCTANTTCTTGGCCAGCCCATCCTAAAATTGTTTCATAAATTTGTCCAAGGTTCATTCTTGAAGGTACTCCTAATGGATTTAAAATAATATCTACAGGAGTTCCGTCCTCTAAAAAAGGCATATCTTCATCTTTAACAATTCTTGAAACAATTCCTTTATTTCCATGTCTACCAGCTAGTTTATCTCCAACTTTTATTTTTCTTTTTTGAGCAATTTGAACTTTTGCTAACTGTAAAACTCCAGCTGGCAATTCATCACCAATAGTAATAGCAAATCTTTTTCTTCTATATTCCCCATATATATCATTATATTTTCTTAAATAATTTTCAATTGTCTTGTTTACTAAACTATTTTTATCTTCATCACCTGTCCAATTATATGGATCTATCATTGTAAAGTCTAATGCTAAAAACATTTTCTTAGTAAACTTTACACTCTTCTTAATTACTTCTTCACCTAAAATATTTTTAACACCCTTAGATGCTTTTCCTCCAATGATAGTGTATAATTTAGAAGTTAACAGATTTTTTAACTGAAATGATTCTTTTTCAAAATTAGAATCGATTTTTTTCAATTCTTCTTTATCAGTCAACTTAGATTTTTTGTCCTTTATAGTTTTTGAATATAATGACTTACCAATTACTACCCCTTGATCTGCAGGTTTAGTTTTTAAAGATGCATCCTTTACATCTCCTGCTTTTTCACCAAATATCGCTCGAAGTAATTTTTCTTCTGGTGTTGGGTCAGACTCTCCTTTTGGTGTAATTTTTCCAATAAGAATATCTCCTGTTTTTGCATGTGAACCAACTCTAATCATTCCATACTCATCTAAATCTTTAGTTGCGTTTTCTGAAATATTTGGAATATCTGCAGTTAACTCTTCTGCACCTCTTTTAGTTTCTCTTACATTTACTAAGTGTTCAGCGATATGTAGTGATGTGAACAAATCTTCTCTAACAACTCTTTCAGATAAAACAATAGCATCTTCAAAATTATATCCCTTCCATGGCATAAATGCAACTTTTAAATTTCTTCCGATAGCCAATTCACCATTTTCAGTTGCATAACCATCACAAAGAACCTGACCTTTAGTAACTATATCACCTTTTCTAACAATAGGTTGAATATTAATACATGTTCTTTGATTTGTTTTTTGAAATTTTGTTAAATCATAAGACTTTTCATAATCTTCAAAACTTATTAATTTATCTTCCTCAGATTGATTATATTTTACCTTTATTATAGACGCATCTACATAACTTACGACACCATCTCCTTCAGCATTGATCATGGTTCTTGAGTCCCTAGCTACAAAAGGTTCTAAGCCAGTTCCTACTATAGGAGCATCAGTTCTCAGTAATGGTACTGCCTGTCTCATCATATTTGAACCCATCAGTGCTCTGTTTGCATCATCATGTTCTAAAAATGGGATTAAGGACGCTGCAATAGATGCAATTTGATTAGGAGCAACATCCATCAATGTAACATTATTGGGTTCAGCTATCAAATAATCCGCTTCGTTTCTAGACTGAATCCTATTACTTGTAAAAGATCCATCTTCATTTAAAGGAGCATTTGCTTGTGCTATTATTTGTTCCTCTTCCTGTTCGGCAGTAAGATATAGTGGAGAATCATTATTGTTAACAATGCCATTTTCTACCTTTCTGTAAGGAGTTTCTATAAATCCTAAATCATTAATTTTTCCATATACACTTAGTGAAGATATTAATCCAATGTTTGGTCCTTCTGGGGTTTCTATTGGACAAAGTCTACCATAGTGTGTAAAATGAACATCTCTAACTTCAAAACCAGCTCTTTCTCTAGTTAATCCTCCAGGTCCAAGTGCAGAAATTCTTCTTTTATGCGTTACTTCAGCTAATGGATTAGTTTGATCCATAAATTGTGATAACTGAGATGTACCAAAAAATGAATTTATGACTGCAGATAAAGTCTTTGCATTTATTAAATCAATAGGGGTAAACACCTCATTATCTCTTACATTCATTCTTTCTCTTATTGTTCTTGCCATTCTACTTAAACCAACATTGAACTGATTTGATAATTGTTCACCAACTGTTCTAATTCTCCTATTGCTGAGATGATCTATATCATCCACGTCAACCTTTGAATTTACAAGTGATATTAAATTACTAATAATAGAAACGATATCTTCATTAGTTAAAACCATCTTATCCTCTGGAATATTAAGTTTTAATCTAGAATTAATTCTAAATCTACCTACATGACCAAGACTATACCTTTGATCTGAAAAAAATAGTTTTTCGATAATTCCTCTGGCTGTTTCATCATCAGGAGCTTCAGCACTTCTTAATTGTCTGTAAATATGTCTTACAGCTTCAACTTCTGAATTTGTAGGATCTTTTTGTAGTGTATTGTAAACTAAAGTATGATCAGCTGATGCTCCTTCCTCTTTATGTAATAAAATTGTATCTACTCCTGAATCTAAAATATCTTTTATGTGATTCTTCTCAATGATAGTATCTCTTTCAATAATAACTTCATTTCTTTCAATAGGTACTAATTCTCCTGTATCCTCATCAACAAAATCATCTACCCAAGATTTTAAAACTCTCGCAGCTAATTTTCTCCCAATAACTTTTTTAAGACCACTTTTTGAAACTTTAAACTCATCTGCTAGATTGAAAATTTCTAAAATATCTCTATCAGATTCATATCCAATTGCTCTTAATAATGTAGTTACAGGTAACTTTTTCTTTCTATCTATGTAAGCATACATCACATTATTAATATCTGTTGTAAATTCAATCCAAGATCCTTTAAATGGAATAACTCTTGCAGAATATAACTTTGTTCCATTTGAATGAAAACTTTGACCAAAAAATACACCTGGAGATCTATGTAACTGTGAAACAACTATTCTTTCAGCACCATTTATTACAAAACTACCTTGAGGGGTCATAAACGGTATATTACCAAAATAAACATCTTGAACTATTGTTTCAAAATCCTCATGTTCAGGGTCAGTACAATACAATTTTAATTTGACTTTAAGAGGAACCTTAAATGTTAATCCTCTAGAAACACATTCTTTAATAGAATATCTTGGAGGGTCAATGGTATAGTCTATAAACTCTAAGACAAAATTATTTCTAGAATCAGTAATTGGAAATAATTCTTCAAAAGCCTTATATAAACCTTCATTTCTTCTTTCTTCCAATGTTGTCCCAATCTGAAAAAAAGATTGAAAACTTTTTAGTTGAATATCTAAAAAGTCTGGGAAACTAGTAGTATTTTTAATTGATGCGTAATTAATTCTTTGATCTTTATTATTTGTAGTCAATGCTGTAATTTTAAGTTATAAAAAAAGGTTAATTATGGACCACTGTCTTGCAGTATTCCAAGAGGAATGAAATAAAAATATATTTATTTCAATTCAACTTCGGCTCCAGCTTCTTCTAAAGATTTTTGGATTCCTTCAGCTTCTTCCTTACTAACACCTTCTTTTACAGCTTTAGGNGCNCTNTCAACAATATCTTTTGCTTCTTTAAGNCCTAAACCTGTNAACTCTTTTACAGCTTTAACAACTTTTAATTTTGCAGCACCTGCAGCTTTTAATATTACATCAAATTCTGTTTTTTCATCACCACCTGAGTCACCACCACTAGCTGCTGGTCCAGCTACTGCAACTGCAGCCGCAGCCGCTGGTTCAATTCCATATTCATCTTTTAATATAGTTGCTAATTCATTAACTTCTTTTACTGATAAGTTAACTAACTTTTCTGCGAATTCTTTTATATCTGCCATTTTATTTAATTTTTAATTATGTTTATGTTTATTTATTTTTGGAAGCATTTAATTTAATTATATCTTTCTATTCTCTATCTTTTAAAGTTTGTAAAATAGAAGATAACTTAGATCCTCCAGATTGTAATGCTGAAACAACATTTTTTGCTGGAGATTGTAACAACGTAATAATATCACCAATTAATTCATCTTTAGATTTTAGATCAGCAAGAGAGTTTAAATTTTCATCTCCTACATAAAAAGATTCTTCAATATGAGCTGCTTTTAGAATTGGCTTACTATTCTTTTTTCTAAACTCTTTAATTACTTTAGCAGGACTATTTGCCACTTCAGATGTCATTAACGAAGTATTTCCTACTAATACATCATATAGCTCTGTAAAATCAGTTGAATTTTTTTCAAAAGCCTTTTTAATTAAAGTATTTTTTACAACTTGTAATGAAACATTTCTTTTAAAACACAATCTCCTTAAACTACTACTTTGTTCAGCTGTTAATCCAGAAATATCAGCTAGATAAAAATTTTTATTTTCAACAAGCATTGAATCTAAAGTTTCTATTAATTGATTTTTTTGTTTTTTATCCATTTTTATTTATTTATTTACAATCTATATAGAGTTTGTTTCAATTTGAATGCCTAACCCCATTGTACTAGACATATATATACTTTTTAAATATGTTCCCTTAGAAGCAGTTGGTTTTAATTTTATAATAGTTTGCAATAACTCCAATGCATTTTCTGATATTTTCTTTACATCAAAAGACACCTTTCCAATAGATGCATGCACTATACCTGTTTTATCAACCTTAAAATCAATCTTACCCTTTTTTACATCTTCAATTGCTTTTCCAATATCTTGTGTAACTGTTCCTGATTTAGGATTAGGCATTAGTCCTCTAGGACCTAATATTTTACCTAGTGCACCTATTCTACCCATAACAGCAGGCATAGTTACTATAACATCAATATCTGTCCAACCTCCTTTAATTTTATCAATATACTCATCAAGACCAGAATAATCAGCACCAGCATTTTTCGCTTCCTCTTCTTTATCTTTAGTAACTAATGCTAAAACTTTTAGATTTTTACCAGTTCCATGAGGAAGAGAAGCAACGCCTCTTACCATCTGATTCGCTTGCTTTGGATCTACTCCCAAACGAATAGCTAAATCAACTGTTGCATCAAATTTTACCTTTGAATTATCTTTAACAATTTTTGAAGCTTCATCCAAAGAATAAGATTTATTTAAGTCTACATTTTTAAGTGCTTCTTTTTTTCTTTTACTAATTTTCATAATTTACATTTTATAGTTCAGAAGGAAAAGTTCCTTTAACGTTCACACCCATGCTTCTTGCAGTTCCAGCAATCATTTTCATAGCAGATCCAACTTTAAATGCATTTAGATCAGACATTTTATCTTCAGCAATTTCTTTAACTTGATCCCATGTAATGGACCCAATTTTAGCTCTATTAGGTTCACCTGATCCACTTTTTTTCTTTGCTGCTGCTAAAATTTGAACTGCTGCTGGGGCTGTTTTTGTAACGAACTCAAAAGATTTATCTGCAAACACTGTTATTACTACTGGAATGATAGTACCAGCTTTTTCTTGTGTTCTAGCATTAAATTGTTTACAAAACTCCATTATATTAACTCCTTTCGCACCAAGAGCAGGGCCGACAGGAGGAGCAGGATTTGCTGCACCACCTCTAATTTGTAATTTTATAATTCCTGAAATTTCTTTTGCCATATCTTAAATTTTTTCTACTTGCATAAAATTTAACTCCAATGGAGTCTTTCTTCCAAATATTTTAACCATTAATTTTAATTTTTTCTTTTGTTCATCAATCCCTTCAATTTCAGCATTAAAACTGTTAAAAGGACCATCAATAACTTTAACTGTTTCTCCTACCACAAACGGAATATTGATATTTTCATCAGTGAGAGCCATTTCATCCACCTTTCCTAAAATTTTATTTATTTCTGACTTTCTCATTGGGACAGGAACTCCTCCTTTTGTAGCTCCTAAAAAACCAAGAACACCTGTAACATTCTTTAGTATGTGTGGAACTTCACCGACTAAATCTGCTTCTACTAAAACATACCCAGGGAAAAAATTTCTTTCTTTACTTACCTTCTTTCCATTTCTGATTTGATATACTTTTTCAGTTGGAACAAGAATTTGAGAAACATACTTTTTTATGCCAACTC
This sequence comes from Flavobacteriales bacterium, assembly GCA_002724895.1. GTDB lineage: Bacteria > Bacteroidota > Bacteroidia > Flavobacteriales > BACL11. The sequence continues at coordinate 1,793 of PBQB01000030.1, read as the reverse complement.
TGTCAATTTCTTTTTCAATGAAATCAACTGTTTTTCTTTCCTTACCTCCCATTACCCTAAGAACATACCAATTCATATCTATTAAAATTATTTATATCCTAAACAAAAAAACTATAAAACACATTTAAAATATTACTAAAAATAGAATCCATTACATAAATAATTAATGCAATTATAATTGTAGCTATCGCAACTACAATAGAACTATTTTGCAACTGTGACCAAGTAGGCCAACTTACTTTATTAACAAGCTCATCATATGAACTTTTAATGTATGATTGTTTTTTTGCCATTTAATTTAAAATTAGCACGGGTGGAGAGACTCGAACTCCCAGCCAATGGTTTTGGAGACCACTACTCTACCAATTGAGCTACACCCGTTTAACTTATTAAAGGAAGATTGTATTAATACAATCTTCCTTGTTAAAATTGTTAAACAAATTATTATAACTAATTAAAGTAGCTTCGTAATCTGACCAGCACCAACTGTTCTTCCACCTTCTCTTATCGCAAAACGTAAGCCTTCATTCATAGCTACACCAGCTATTAGTTCAACTGTAATAGTTAAATTATCACCTGGCATCACCATTTCAGTACCTGAAGGAAGAACAATTTCTCCAGTGACATCTGTTGTTCTAATATAAAACTGTGGTCTATACTTATTGTGAAATGGAGTATGCCTTCCACCTTCTTCTTTTTTCAAAATGTATACTTCTGCTTCAAATTTTTGATGTGGCTGAACCGATCCAGGCTTACAAATAACCATTCCTCTTTTAATATCAGTTTTTTCAATACCTCTTAATAAAATCCCAACATTATCTCCAGCCTCACCTCTGTCAAGAATTTTCCTAAACATTTCTACACCAGTAATAGTTGAACTTAACTTTTCAGCTCCCATACCAATAATATCAACTGCATCCCCAGTGTTAGCTACCCCTGTTTCAATTCTTCCAGTAGCAACAGTACCTCTACCAGTAATAGTAAATACATCTTCAATAGGCATTAAAAATGGTTTTTCATTATCTCTAACAGGTTCTGGAACCCATTTATCTACAGCGGCCATTAGTTCGTTAATTTTTGGTGTCCAATCAGATTCTCCGTTTAGAGCTCCTAATGCAGAACCAGTAATAATAGGAGTATTATCACCATCATATTCATAAAAAGATAATAATTCTCTTACTTCCATATCAACTAATTCTAATAATTCATCATCATCAACCATATCTGCTTTATTCAAAAACACAACTATAGAAGGAACTCCAACCTGTCTTGCAAGTAATATATGCTCTCTTGTCTGCGGCATTGGTCCGTCTGTAGCAGCACAAACTAAAATTGCACCATCCATTTGAGCTGCACCCGTAACCATGTTTTTTACATAGTCAGCGTGACCTGGACAGTCTACATGTGCATAATGTCTATTTTCTGTTTCGTATTCTACATGTGATGTGTTAATTGTAATACCCCTTTCTTTTTCTTCTGGAGCATTATCAATTGTATCAAAATCGCGAACTTCAGCACCTCCTGCCTCAGATAAAACTTTAGTAATTGCAGCAGTTAAAGTAGTTTTTCCGTGGTCAACATGACCAATTGTACCAATATTTAAATGTGGCTTGGTACGATTAAAATTTTCTTTTGCCATTTTTATTAATTTTAGTTATTATTATATTTTATACTCTTTTTCATCCTTCAATCTATTTTCTTTTTAAATCTGTTTAACATTTTAATTCAACAATGAGCCAATGACGGGAATTGAACCCGTGACCTCTTCCTTACCAAGGAAACGCTCTACCCCT